>JAJDZI010000025.1 GCA_022824735.1 Nitrospirales bacterium | reverse complement strand
ACTGCGCCATCCCCTTCTGCCCCATCACCTTCGTCAGCGCCGACGTCAGCGTCGTCTTCCCATGGTCCACGTGCCCGATCGTCCCCACGTTCACGTGCGGCTTCTTTCGATCAAATTTCGCCTTCGCCATCTGCCCCTCCCAAACACATCGTCCCCGATGGAAACCACATCATCCCCATGGGAGACGAACAATTCTGAAATCTAGGAAATAGACCTCATTGATAGTTCCGTGACATTGTAGCGGGATAATGGAGCCCACGACGCGGATCGAACGCGTGACCTCGTCCTTACCAAGGACGTGCTCTACCAACTGAGCTACGTGGGCGCTGTGAATGGAGACGTGAATTCCCGTATCGCCGGTCAGCGATAATCGCGTCACGCTTCAAGCGTCCGCTGGAGCGGGCGACGGGATTTGAACCCGCGACAGCCAGCTTGGAAGGCTGGAACTCTACCACTGAGCTACGCCCGCCACCGTTGTTTTCGAATTCGCCGTCGGCCTTACTCGCTCCTTTGACCGTAATGAATATCCCTTTATCTCGTCACACACGTTTCAATAATATGGTGGGCAGGCAAGGATTCGAACCTTGGAAGCCGACGGCAGCAGATTTACAGTCTGCCCCCTTTGTCCACTCGGGTACCTGCCCGTTCAACAACTCGATTGCTCGGCAGTCCCCTCCTACGTCAATATCTAATACAATGAAGGGAAGAAGCGGGGACACAAGACAAAGCCCAATTTTTCCTGCAACACAGGTAAAAATGGGCATTTCGAGAATTGCATTGTAAAGACCGTTAAAGGCCGACCCCACCAAACAGAGAATTATATATACGGATCATGGGTCCGTCAAGCAACAAGTGGAGGGAAATTGACGGACGTGGTCCCCGGTTGACAGGTTTTTTCCGGGACCCCTAGCATGGCTGCCATGACACGAGCGAAACAGGTTTCTTCGACGCTGACCAAACAGGCATTCATCCGGCGAGTCCTCTACCTGACGGCCTGCCTCATCCTGGGCACAACCCTCCTGGCATTCGCCGCGCCGCCGCCTCCGCCATCCGGGGCAAGCAGTTTTTCAGGCGGGCTGGCCACAATTTCGACGCCCGACGGGCTCATGATTTATTGTGAAATCGCCGATACGCCGGCCAAACGGAGTCAAGGCCTGATGTTTCGAACGCGCATGGCTCCGGACCGGGGCATGCTGTTCACCTTCCCGGAGTTTCAAGAGCCGGGCTATTGGACGTTCTGGATGAAGAACACCAAAATGCCCCTGGATATTCTATGGCTGGACCAGGACGGGACCATCGTTCACATCGAACGGTACGTTCCGATCTGCACGAGAACCGACAACCTCTGTCCCCGCTACCGGCCGAAAACCGCTGCGGTTCAGGTCCTGGAACTGGGCGCGGGGCAAGCCGCGACGTTCAACCTGAGCGTCGGCACCCAACTCACGATCGAACTGCCGAAATAGGGCGCTCACGAATGCTCCCATTCCCGAACGCGTCTGGCTGAGATGACGCCATCCACCCGCCCGATGCCTTCGAGCGCAAGTTCGAGGTGACGGGTATCGGAAATTTCGATCATGAAGTCCAGGACCGCCTTTCGATCTTCTCGAGTCGTAATTTCCGCGCGGCTGATGTTGGCCTTGGAAGCGGCGATCGCTGACGACACGTTGGCCAGCACGCCAGGACGATCAAAGGTCAACACGCAGACCTTGACCAGATGGCGTTCGTCGCCCATCTTGTCCCATTCCACTTCAACCAGGCGATCATTTTCATAATCCATGGCCTCCAGCTTGGGACAGCCCTTGGCATGAATCGTGAGCCCGCGGCCTCGGGTGAGGTAGCCCAGGATCGGATCACCCGGGACCGGCACACAACATTTTGACAACTGCATCAATGCGTCGCGCCCGCCCATGACCTTCACCGATTTCACCGGGCTCTGGGCCGGGGCCGTCCTGGGTGCTCCCTGAACGGGATCGCCGGGCTTCGCCGTGTCCCCGCCGGGCACAAGCCAATTCACCAGTTGCACGGCGGACAGACGCCCGTAGCCCACCATCCGGATCATCTCTTCGGCGGATGCATAGCCACGCCTACCCGCAACCCGGGACAGCCGGTCTGATTCTCCCCACTGCGCGGATGGGAGTTGATGCCGGCGAAATTCGCGTTCAAGCAATCGACGTCCCAATTCCAACCCCTGCTTTTGCTCTTCGCCTTTCAGGTAATGCTTGACCTTCGCCCGTGCGCGGGACGTCTGGACGAACTTCAACCACTCCTTCTGCGGGACCTGGGTCGGCGACGTGAGAACTTCCACGGTATCGCCGCTGGCCAACTCCTGCCGCAGGGGCACGATCTTTCCATTCACTTTTGCCCCCACGCACCGGTCCCCCACTTGGGTATGAATCGCATAGGCAAAATCCACCGGCGTGGAACCGAGCGGCAGTTCCTTGACCTCTCCTTTCGGCGTAAACGCGAAGACCACGTCGTGAAAGACGTCCAGGTGAAACAGGTCGAGTTTGACGGAATCCATGAACTGGCGATTGTCGGACAGGTCCCGGTGCCATTCCACGAATTGCCGGAGCCAACTGAAGACCTTCTCGTCGCGCTCATCGACCTTCACCTGCTCCTTGTACCGCCAATGCGCCGCCACGCCGTATTCGGCAAGACGATGCATTTCTTCCGTACGAATCTGAAACTCCACGTGATCGCCCTGCGGCCCCAACACCGTGGTATGCAACGACTGATAGAGATTGGTGCGCGGCGTGGCGATGTAATCCTTGAAACGCTCGGGCACCGGCGGCCAAGCTTCATGCACAACGCCGAGAATCGTATAACAATTGATCTTGACGTCGGTAATCACGCGAATCGCCACCAGGTCGTGCACTTCCTCGAATGTGATGCCCTGGCTCTCCATTTTCTGGTGAATGGAGTACAGGTGTTTGGGCCGTCCGACCACCCGGCCGGGCAACCCGGCCCTGGCTAACGCATCCACCGTCTCCTGGATGATCGACTGGACGTAATCCTGCCGTTCCTCATCTCGTTTCGCCACCCGAAGCTTCAACATGGAATAGGCTTCGGTCTTGAGGTACTGAAAGCATAAATCTTCCAGTTCCTGCTTCATCCCGCTCATGCCCAGCCGGTTGGCCAGGGGCGAATAAATTTCCAGGGTCTCCTGGGCGATCTGCTTCTGCTTTCTCTCCGGCAAATGGCCCAGCGTCCGCATGTTATGCAAACGGTCGGCCAACTTGATAAAGACGACCCGGATGTCGTCGGCCATCGACAACAGCATCTTCCGGAAATTCTCGGCCTGTTTCTCTTCATACGTCCGGAACGGGATTTGACCGATCTTGGTCACCCCTTCCACAAGATGCGCGACCTCATCCCCGAAATGCGCCTGCAACTCTTCCTGGGTCGCTACGGTATCTTCCAAGGTATCGTGGAGAAGCCCGGCGACGATGGCCGTCACGTCCAGCTTGAGGAAGGTCAAAATACCGGCCACGGCCAGCGGATGCTGCAAATACGGCTCGCCGGACCGGCGAGTCTGCCCCTCATGCGCCTTCGCCGAAAACTCATACGCGCGCCGAAGCAAGGCCTCATCGGCGTCCGGATAACAACTCCGCACCTCCCGGACCAAATCATCGATCTCTGTCACACTGGTTACCGACATAACAAGTCTTTCTATACGTGCTCACTCATTCCTTGATAATTCCCGTTCCCCGCTCCCTCTCCCCTAGTGGGAGAGGGCTGGAGTGAGGGGACATTAGGCTTACCTCTGGCTTTGCGCTTGCAACTCCGCCTTCGCCTGTTCCCAAGGAACGCACTCCTCACCCGACTCTCGGACGTGGTCCATCTCTTGTAAGTCCCCAAGGTCTTCCAGCAGGCCCAGCTATGCCTCCCTTCACCCCACCCGTACGTCGCGCAGCCGGAGTTGAATGCGGCTTGATCCTTTCCATTCATTCAACTCGGGAGTGAACACCGCGTCGATCCGCCCGTTGCCCGCGTCAATTGTGTCTGCCAGGCTTCCCATCCGAAACCCGATACTGTCCAGGGGAACGGAACCGGGCTGGCGAAGAACCAGCTTCAGGTGACTCTCCCCGACGACCCGTTTTTCCAGCACCAAAATCCCTCGACTCACAAAGGCCGGCTCGGGATTACCCGTGCCGAAAGGTTGCAGACGCTCCAATTCCCGAACCAGGGGAAATTGAACCGCGGCAAGCCCAATCTCCGCATCCACGTCCACGACGGGAACCCGTTGCGCGCCCTCCAGCAATCCCTCGACGGCTCCCTCAAACCGGCGCCGGAAACCGGCAAACGCTTCCTCCCTGACCGTGAGCCCCGCGGCCATGGGATGCCCGCCGAAGGTCACCAGGTCCGGTTCACATTGCTGCAAGGCCCGGCACACGTCGAAGCCGGCCACGCCCCGGACCGATCCCTTGCCAATCCCCAGTGCGTCGAACGTCACCACGACCGCAGGCCGGTGATACCGTTCCACCAACCGCGACGCAACGATGCCGATCACTCCAATATGCCAGCCCTTCGCACCAACCACAATCGCGGGCTGCGGGTCCCCGGCGTCCACTTGTGCAATCGCCTCGCGCGTCATCTCTTCTTCAATCTCTCGCCGGTGGCGGTTCAGGTTCTCCAATTCCTGGGCGAGTTGAAGCGCCGCGGGTTCGGACTCCGTCGTGAGCAACCGGACACCCAATTCGGCGTGAGCCAATCGCCCGGCCGCGTTCAGACGCGGGGCCACGCGAAATCCGATCGTGCCGGCTGAACACGTCCCGTTCAGGCCAAGATCCCGGGTCAACGCCCGAATCCCGCAGCGCGTGCCTTGAGCTACCTGGGCCAACCCGTCCCGGACCAGGGTCCGGTTCTCATCCGTGAGCGGAACCAAATCAGCGATGGACGACAACGCCACCAGGTCGCGGTAGGTCTCCACCGACACGCCCGCAGGCCGGTATTTCTGCGCAAACGCTTCGGCCACCTTGTAGGCCAAGCCGCCGGAACATAACCCACGAAACGGATAGGCGGAATCCGGGCGATACGGATTGATGAAGGCCACCGGTTCCGGCACGAGGGACTGAAGCTGATGGTGATCGGTGACAATGACGTCCATGCCCAAGGACCGGGCGAGCTCGATCTCCTTGTACGAGGTGGTGCCGCAGTCTGCGGTGAGCAACAGGGAAACGCCGCGCCCGGCCAGTTTCCGAATAGCCTCCTCATGAAGGCCGTATCCTTCTTCCTGCCGGTGAGGGATATAGGCCTCGGCTTGAGCGCCCACGCTTCGCCAGAACAGGAAATGCAGGCTCGTGGCCGCCATCCCGTCAACGTCATAGTCCCCGTAAAAACAGATCCGTTCTCCGCGTTGAATGGCGAGATGAAGCCGGTCGATAGCCCGTTCCATATCAGGCAACAAGAAGGGATCATGGGTCAAGCCGCCGGAAGAGGAAAGCCAGGCTTTGGCCTGCTCCGGCTCAACCACGCCGCGGCCGCACAAGACCGTCGCCACCAGGGGTGAAACACCCAGGGCTCCGGCCAGGGCCGAGACCCGTTGCTGATCGACCGGCCGGACTCGCCAATTCGAAGATTGCATCGTCATACGGGCAGACTCACTGGCAGTGGAAGCCCCACATACTGGTGCAATAAAAAATGACGGCGGAAAAAAGGGCAGGGGCAGGCGACCGGCTGGTCGCCCCTACTCTCCCCCTTTCTGGACGTAATTCTTGACGAACTCGGCGGCGTTTTCTTCCAGGACCTCGTCGATCTCTTCAACCAACTGATCGATGTCTTCCTGAAGTTTCTTGCCGCTTTCAATGACCTGAGGATTCGGCTTGACTTCCTGGGCCTCTGAGGAATTTCTGGCTGCCCCGGATTTCCGTTCCTGCTTTTCCATGGCCTTTCCTCCCGGTTTTCAAGGAGATACGCACATCACGGGTAGAATAGCCCAGCCCCTCAAAGCGGTCAAGACATTGGATAGTATGTTCCCTTCGACTTCGCGCTTACAACGGGCCGTTACGGTACGATGAAGGAAATGATGAGGAGGGAGACGATGTTGATGACCTTGATCATCGGGTTGATCGCCGGACCGGCAGTGTCTTTGAACGGGTCTCCGACGGTATCGCCGGTCACCGCGGCCTTGTGCGTTTCGGTGCCTTTCAGTCCCTGTTCTTCGATGTATTTCTTGGCATTGTCCCAGGCCCCGCCCCCGCTGGTCATGGTAATGGCCAAAAACAGGCCCGTCACGATACTGCCGACCAGCACGCCGCCCAACGCCGCCGGCCCCAACAGGACGCCGACCAGAATAGGCGAGATCACGGGAATAATGCCGGGCACCAGCATTTTTTGAAGGGCGGATTGAGTCACGATATCCACGCACGTACCATATTCGGGTTTTTGCGTACCTTCCATAATACCGGGAATTTCCCTGAATTGCCGCCGGACTTCTTCCACAACCAACCCACCGGCCTGACCCACGGCCTTCATGCACAACGCCCCGAAGATAAACGGCAGCATCCCGCCAAGAAACAAGCCCACCAGGATGTTGGGATCGGACAAGTCGAACGTCAGCCCCTGGTTGCCGGCCTGGGCTTCACGAGCATACTCCGCAAACAACACCAGGGCCGCCAACGCAGCCGAGCCGATGGCATACCCCTTGGTCACCGCCTTGGTGGTATTCCCCACGGCGTCCAGCGCGTCCGTGATTTTCCGAACCTCTTCGCCCAAGTGGGACATCTCCGCAATGCCGCCCGCGTTATCCGTGACCGGCCCGAACGCGTCGATCGCCACCACGATGCCCGCCATCGACAACATGGCCACCGCGGCAATGGCGACCCCGTACAGTCCGCCGCCGTCGGCACCGCCGCAAATCCCGAAACTCAACAGGATGGCCACGACGATAACGATCACCGGCCAGGCGGTGGATTGCATGCCCACGGCCAACCCGGCGATGATGTTCGTGGCATGTCCGGTTTCACTCGCCTTGGCAACCTCCTGGACCGGCGAATAGCCCGTGGCCGTGAAGTAATCGGTAATGAATACCAGGGCCAGCGTCACCACCAGGCCCAGGAGCGCCGCGATAAAGTAACTGACGCCCGAAACCCCGCCGATGCCGTCCATCATGCTCGTGGTGACGGGAAAAAACGCCAGCGCAGCCAATCCCCCGCTGACGAACAGGCCCTTGTACAAGGCCGACATGATGCTCCCGCCTTCACTCGCCTTCACGAAGAAGATCCCGATAATGGTGGCGAAGACGGTCAGCCCGCCAAGGGCCAGGGGATACAGCACGGGAGCCGCATTTCCGGGAAAGAGACTCATGGCCAGGACCATGGCCGCGACAATCGTCACCACGTAGGTTTCGAACAGGTCCGCGGCCATACCGGCGCAGTCGCCCACGTTGTCACCCACGTTGTCCGCAATCACCGCGGGGTTGCGAGGGTCGTCTTCGGGAATACCGGCTTCGACTTTGCCGACGAGATCGGCGCCCACGTCCGCAGCCTTCGTGTAAATGCCTCCGCCCACCCGGGCAAAAACCGAAATCAAGCTCCCGCCGAATCCGAGGCTGATAAGGGCGTGCACGGCTTTTTCCGGTCCTGCTACCGCAGACCCGATAGCATAAAACCCGGCCAAGGCCACCAGGCCCAACCCGATGAGCAGCAACCCGGTCACCGCGCCGCCCTTGAAGGCGACCTGCAATGCCGGGTCCAACCCGTTGGATGCGGCCTGCGCCGTCCGCACGTTCGCCCGCACGGCAATCACCATGCCCACGTACCCGGCGATGGCTGAGGCCGCGGCGCCCACGACGAATCCCATTGCCGTCAGCAACCCGAAATTGTCCGACCACGTCCCAGCCAGCCACAGGATCAGGAACATGACGCCCGCTACGATGCCGACGGTCCGGTATTGCCGATTCAAATACGCGCCGGCGCCTTCCTGGATCGCCAACGCAATGGTTTGCATGGTGTCGTTACCAGCATCCTGTCGCAGGACCCAGAAAGTCAGATACAAACCATAGACAATACCCACAATACCGGACACCAGCGCAAAGACAATCACCAAACCCGCATCGAATTCGACGTTCACGAATCAACCCTCCCCAAAACAGTTTCTTGAATATGGCAACTTTGTATGGCGATCCCCTCGATCTCCCCGCTTTGAACGCAACACGAACCGCAAGAAGCATCGCCGGGTTTCAACAAAGGCACGTCTCTCCATGAATCGGAAAGAAGAGGGGCCATTGTACGCAGCGTACTTTCAAATGTTCAACATAAATCCATGGATGACAATTTCAGTCGATGGGTTGAAGGGCCATCGTTCGCAAGAACATGCGTCAGATGTCATCCTGAACTATCTGGTTTCAGTTGCCGTGTCTCAGCAAGGATTTAAGGGAAGGAGCCATTCTTCGTCGAGAAGGGTTTCCGCGTTTCCGTGAGTGCCGTGAAGATTTCCTGGAAACGGCCGGGTAACTCTTCGGGCTGCGCGATGGGGCTGGAGCACAATCGATCGGTACACACGTAAGCGAACGGACCGGCCACGTTGGGGAACGTGACTTCACCGATGGAAAGGGAATCAACACGGGGGTCTAAAAACCGGACCAATTTTCCGGGAGCATACATGGCCAGGCTGCGATCGAAGAGATCACGGGCCGCGCCGTCAGACTTTTCACCCACCACCACAATGTGCACGGGGTAGGACAAGAACCGGTGCAGGGCCAGCCCCGCGTGGGCGACCGGCAGGGAACCGGCTTCCATCATCATTTGCAGAATATGCTCCGCCTTTTCCCGGTATCGCGGGTTATGGGTCAGATAAGACAAGTCCGAAAAGACCATGGACAGCGCGGCATTGACCGGGAGATCCTTATGGGGAAATTTCAACAATCCCAATGATGAAGCGGACGGCACCCGGTCGAAATAGCCTCCCCCCTGAGGGTCTTCAAACAAACCGATGACTTCCTCGATAATCGTCTCAGCCTGTTTCAGATAATGAGACGAACCGGTGGTCAAAAAGGCTTCGAGCAAAGCATCCGCAAAAAAGACCTGGTCGGCGAGCAAGCCGAACTCACTGGGATGACCGTCGTGAAGAAGATGCGCCAGGCCGCGGCCGGGTTGATGGCGCTCCTTGTGCAGCCGCCTGAGAGTATCGAGGGCAAAGTCCCGCGCCTCCTTGTTTCCCAGGACCTGTGAAACCCTGAGCGAAGCCTTGATCATCAAGGCGTTCCAGTCGGTCAAAATCGTCCGGTCAACAGCAGGGATGCCGGCGGTCAGGCGCTGCGATTCATCCATGGCAAAAAACTCGCTCCCCCTGACGCCGGAACTTGAACGTTCGGCGTTGCGAACGTCGGCATCCTGGCTGGCATAAAACCCTCCCTGACCGGAAAGAAACCGCATCACGTATCGCATGGTTCCTTCAACGACCTCGCGGTACTGCGGCAGGCCGGTGGCCTGATACGCCTCCAGGTAATTCAGCAGGTTGGTCGCCTGAATGGAAAGCAACTTCTCATAATGCGGGTGAGACCAATCCGCTTTCTCGGCATATCGAAAAAACCCGCCCCAGACTGGATCATACAAGTTCAACTGTTGATCCAGGGTCAACAACGCCATTTGCCGCCACTCCGAGTCCTGATGCCAAAAATGACGGGAGAAGGACAACTCGATGGCCTCGGGTTCAAAGAATTTCGGGGCGTCCCGGAACCCGCCGGACACGGGGTCATACTCCAGCTTCATCATTTCGAGAATTGAGGGCAACATCTCCGGGTAAATACGCCCTTGAGGCCGCCGGCTTGCCCGTTGGGCCGATTCCACCCGTTCCCAGATTTGGGCGACCCGTTCGGCCATACCCCGTTTGTTTTCGCGGTAAAAGGCGTCCGATGCGCGCAACGCTTCGAGCAAGGCATCAGGGGGCAGGACGTTCGCCTGAAAGAGAATTTCTCCGGAAGGCAGCAGGATGCTGGTGGTGGGCCAGCCGCCGTGTTTATACCGGGCCGCAATGTCCGGACGCTGATCGGTATCGACCCTGACCGGGATAAACTCGGCATTCAGGAATTCGACCACCGCGGGGTCGTCATACGTGGTCTCATCCATCACGTGACAGGCATGACACCACACGGCCGTCAGATCGAGCAGGATCAGCTTGTCTTCGGTGTGAGCACGCTCAAAGGCCTGAGCCCCCCATCCCGACCAATGAATGCCCGGTGAAGAGGTCCCGTGTGGTTCGCTCGCCAACCCAAACGCGGGAAACAAAAGAAAACCCGCGATCCATACCCCCAAGAAGCGCCATGAGGCACGTCCCGGACTTTGATCCGGGATGGCGCGGCTACACCTGCAAAAAGAAAAACCCTGGATCCTCGCGTATGCAAGGATGACCGAAACAGACAATCGCAAAACACTCATTCGTCGATCATTCCCTCCTCATCTCAGGCATCAGGCCTCAGGAGGGGGCGAGAGGAGACGCGCTATGGCTCCGGCGGCGGTGGCGCGGACGGCTTCATTTTGATCTTTCATGAGCAATTTGAGGCGGGGAATCAGTTCTCGTCCGCCGACCCTGCCCAGCGACCGGGCCGCTGAAATTCGAGGCTTCGGCACGGGGTCGTTGAGCAGCAGCAACAATGGCGCCACCACGTCGCGGGCACGGCCATGACCCAATGCTTTGGCCACGGAAGAACGCAGGCCCGGATTCTGTTGCCCCATCAATTCCCGCACGGTTCCGGCCACGACGCTGAACGGGCTGCTCAATTGCAGCAGGCCCGCGATGACCGCAGCCCGCACGCCCATATTGCGGTCCTGCAAGGCCCGGGTCAATGGAGAGACCGCCGGTTCGGCCTTGAGCTTTCCCAACGTCACGGCAGCCACGCTTCGGACCGCCGGCACGGGATCAGCCAGCGCCTCGATCAGAAAAGGAATGCCTTTGCTTGAACCGAGTTTCCCCAGCGAGGCCGCAGCCGCCGCGCGAATCGACGGTTGTTTGTCGCGAAGCCCCTGTTCGAGCAGCGGCAACCCCTTGGGATCACCGATTTCACCGAGCATTCGCAACGCGCCTCCCCGTTCATAGCCTTCCGGCACGTTGGTCGCCTGCTCCACGGTTCGCCAATGCTCCTTCTGCCCGAGTCTATACAAGGCCGCGGCCGCGGCAACCTGCACGACTCGATGCTCATCCTCCAATAACGGAACGATCAGGGAGATGGACCCGGAATCGCCCCATCGGCCCAAGGCTTTCAAGACCGTGACCCTGACCAGGCCCGCCTTATCCTTGAGCGCGCCGCGAAAGCTCTTGGCCTGCCGCCCGGACGACAACTTGCCCATCCCCTCGGCAACCAAGACCCGGATCATGCCCGATCCGTCGCTGAGCCCATCCTGAAAATACGGAACCATGTCATCGGACGGAATTTCCTTCAACGCCGAATAGGCCGCCCCTCTCACCTGCTCGCGCATATCCGACCGGAACGGAAGAATGCTCTGGACGGCAAGTTCACGCAGCAGTCCTTCGTCCTTTCCGTTCGCCTTGACGAATGCATCATAGGCATCGACGCCCTCGGCGGTCTTACTCAGCCGCGCCAAGCTCAACATCGTGAGCCGCGAGGACGCTCGCTGCCATCCTGCGTCATCGAAAAGAGGTTCGACCAGTTCCAGGGTCTTCTGAAAATCACCCCGCTCGAATGCCCGTTCGGCCAGACTGAACTGCTCGTCAGCGGACGTTTGTCCCGTCACGGACCCCGCCACCAACAGGATACCGCAGGCAACGCTCATGAATGCCGTTGTCCATTGCCGAACCGTCATCGCCGTTTATCCTTCATCCGCCTGTTTTTCGGTGGCTTGAAACGTTCGATATCCCAATGGCGTCTCAAAAAAATACTCCGGTTGTTTCGAGAGCACGACCCGGCCATATTCCACGGACCAATCCCGGTCCCGGCTCACCAGTTTCAACAACAACTGCCGCGTTTCATCGACCCATTGATAATACGTCTCCCGGTGGCCGTGACGACCCACCACGACTTCGTACAACGTGGCCTGCTGCTCGCCGACCATGGCATCGCCGATTCGGGACCGGGCAATTTCCCCGTCCAGCGTGATCGCCAGGGGAAGCACGTAATCCAGGGTCAAGGGAACCGCCATCACCAGCCGGCGCTGGGAAAGAATGTACCACACCTGCTGTTTGTCCAGCCGGACGATTGTGACCGTGGCATAGCCCATGTCTGTTTTGACCCCTCCCCGGTGTTCGATCCGGTAGCGCCCGCCCTTGACGAACAATTGAGCACGTGAGGTCTTTCCATTGGTGCGCCAAATCAGACGGGACGAAAATTCCAGTTCGTCCGCGTTTCGCGATGTTTCAACGCCGTCACCGGACGCGAAAGAACCGGAAAGGGGCATGAGCATACACGTGAACAGGAAAACGGGAAGGAGCCGATACCACCACGGCCGGACGGGACAGACGGAAAAGGCAGCCATGCGTTACTGGCGCTCGAGAAGAGGTTCGATCGTGAATTCCCGGCCCAACGCCGCGGGAGTGAACCGGGGAGGCGTCCGAACCGTGAGCGCGGTCTTTCGTCGTCCCGGCGAAGGCAATTGGAAATCAATGGTCAGGTTCGCGCCCGGTTCGATGGTCACCGGCTTCTTCATGACCTGCTTGATGCCGGGATGCCACGCCCGAAGGTCATACGTCCCGGGCGGCACGTTTTCGATGGAAAATTGTCCGTTCTCATCGGTCAGCACGTAGTAGGGATTGTCCACCGCAATGGCCCAGCTTTCCATGTACGCGTGAAACCCGCATTGCATGACGAACGTCCGGCGTTTTTTACTCAACTGGAATTGCCGGACCAACGACTCTCCGGGCCGATGGTCATGGGTCGCATGCAGGTCGCCCCGGTGATGCCGGCGATTGAAGGGCAGCGGGGAATTGAACAACACCCGGGTCCCCATGGCGGCCGAGGTCTCGTAGGCCTGAATGTCATGCATCACGGGATCCATGTTCACCACTTCGATCCCATGCCCGCTTCGCACGACGGTCGTGAAGGGTAAAAATCGACAATCCCGCGCTTCGACTCTTGGCACGGAAAGAGAAAACGGTTTACCCTCCGTCACGCCTTCCAACAACACGACGACGTTCAGGACCTGGCCCTGTTCGTTCACGAGAAAATCACGAAGGAGGCGCCATCCGTTTCCGTTGGAGATCCGCCCGCAATATTCGGGGTCAGGAAAAATGACCAGGTTGTACGCCTTCGGGTCCGGCACCGGTCCCGAAAGGGCAACCGTCCCCTGAACCGTTCCGCCGCCGGCAACCTCCTTGACGTCATACCCCCAAAGAGAGGAAGCCGGAATCAAAAGGATCACGCACAAGCCGGTGATCAGCAAAGCCTTCATCAACCCTCCGAAACGTCAGGGATTCTGCAGCCTGACCGACGGAATGATTTCCACGCCCTCCCCAAGCAACTCCAAGCCGAAGTGAGGATTGTCCTGCATTTCATGCACGCTTCTTCGTCCCTTCACGGCTGCATATTGGAAGTCCTGCGTGACCGTGCCGTCGGCGGGGACGGTAATGGTCCGGTCCAGGTATTTTTTCATACCCGCGTGCCAGACCGTCAACGTATAGTCGCCCGGAGGCACATCCGTGAGTTCGAACCGTCCGTCTTCCCTGGTAATGGCGTAATAGGGATTTTTGACCACCACGCCCCAGGAAAACATGTAGGGATGAAACCCGCATTGCATGACGAAAATGTTGCGGCCTTTCCTCAGGTGCACTTTTTGAATCATGGGCTTGCCCGGCAAATGCTCATGACTGTGCAACATACCCAGCACCTTGTGAAACGCATTCATGGGCAACGGTCGATTGAACAGGACCCTCGCGCCCCGCACCCTGGCGGTTTCGTACCCCTGGATATCGTGTTCAACGGGGTCCATGTTGATGACCGTGATTTCATCCTGGTCGCGCAACACGTTCACGAACGGCAGGAAATCACAATCCATGGCTTCGATCAAGACCTTGGGCACCTCGAACCGCTTCCCCTGTTCGATCCCGTTGAGCATCACGACCGCGTCTTTGAGGCTGCCGTCCTCCCCGATAATGAAATCTTCCACGATCCGCCAACCCGTGCCCGTAGAAATGCGACCGCAATACACCGCGTCCGGGATCGTCACCAGGTTGAAAGCCATGGGTCTCGGGGTGTCACCGGTGATCGTCACGTGACCCTTGATGGTCCCCCCGTTTGTGACCGATATTTCCTCATAGGCCCATCCCGAAGACACGAACAACCCCAGGACCAGGCACAACGTCCACGTCCGCACTGCCATGAATGCCTCCCCCCTCCTTTTTTATTCCCGATCAATGATCACGGAAAAAAAACGGGGAAGCCGACACCGGCTTCCCCGCCCTTTTCATATGCCTTCGCATCCAACCCCGTGTTATTGCTTGAAGGAGATCGGTCGAACGCTACCTTGTTCAGGTTCACCCTCCTTGGCTTCCTTGACTCCTGGGGAAGCCCCGCTGAGCGGAAGGATTCTTTGATCATTCTTGGACAGCACGCGGAAATACCCCCATTGCCCGGACTGGGAATACGGCAAACGCGCATTGCTGTACACGTAATCGCCGGGCATGGAATACGGGCCACCAGCCGAAGAAATAAACGCGTCGATCCCTTCGGACCCGGAAAATTCCACAACGCTGATGCGATCGGCCCCGTCCATGAACGGCTCAATGGGCCATTCATGTTTTTCCAGCGTGAACATACCGTTCTGCTCATTGCTGGCCCCGAACACGTGAATCCTGACCGGGTCGCCTGCATGAGCCTCGATAATCGGCGTGGCCGGTTCATTCGGTTCATCGACGTTACAGGGTTGGAACATCCGGCCTAACGAGCACCCCTGTTCTTCACGATACAGGTACGGTTCGTTCCGGTAATTGACGCCAACCAATCCGGCCACGTTTTGAACGTACGGCATAAAGCTGGTGCCGATAATGTTGTCTTCATCCTGGAAATACAGGGCCACGTCACGATAATTGGCCCGGTGCTCATTTCCGGGAACCGTCCGGTCGACAATCACGTCGGCGGCCCAACTGTTCTTCTCGGAAATGTCGGCCCCGGTCTTCGGATCGCGATACTGGGAGCCCTCGGGCCCGATCACGATTCCGCCGAACAACCCGTTCCGCGGGTTCATGGCCACGTTGCCCCAATCCCACACCAGGGATTGCGTTTCCCCAACGGCCGGGTCCGCATAATAGGTATAGGTCCGGCTTTCTCCGGGAGCCACGGTTTGATCACCAGGATTGTTGCCCAGGTTCACCCCTTGAGAATCCTTGGGGTCAAACGCCAGGGAGAACGCCGAGAATGAAGCCCGGCCCTCTTTCATCTTGTTGGTCAGTTTCACCTTGAGACAATCGCCCACGTTGGCCCGCAAGGTCAGCGGCATGGGCTGGAATTCTCCGGAGACCTTGGCCACTTCCTCTTCCAGGACGTAGATCTTGGCATCCGGGTTCTTCACTTCGATCGTCCGTTCAAAGTCCACCTCAATGGCTTCTTCCACGTTGGGATTGAACGCCATCTGCGGATAATCAATCGCCACGACGTTGAAATTCTTCACCGGGGCATCGGCCGGACACACCGGCAACGTCTTCTTGATGCCCGGTCCGCCGTAGGCCGCATTCGGCAACGGTTTCAAGTCCGGTACTTCTTCATCCAGGACCCGGATCAATCCCCACGAGCCCTCGGACAACTTCGAACTCCGGCCGTTGAAATACATGTAATCGCCAGCCTGGAGTCTCGTCCCACCGGCCTGCGGCACCACCAGGTCGTACCGTTCCGCAATACCGATGTGAATGGAGTTTTTCCGGTTGGCGTCGCCGGCGTACCGTTCGGTCAGGAAGTTGTGACCGGACACGGTAAACACGTTACTCTCGTTCATCGTCACGTCGATGAGCCGGAAAACAAGAGCGTCACCCAGGTAGGCCCGCAACGTGACCGTACTCGGATCCCCGTGCGTGCCGCTGCTGAACAACTGCGAGGTTTCCGGGTTGTTGGCCAACCGTTGAGCAAAGGGTTCGGCCCGGAAATTCAGGGCACCGCCCGTGGTATGCGTCCCGCCGTTAAGGAACGGCATCGGCGTCATCTTGATTTTGTCGTTCGGCGGCATTTGGAAGGACACGGTTCGCCCGGCTTCCAACGCCACTTCCACGGGTTGACCGGGAGGATTCCCGGCCGTCACCACGTTGACCGTATGAGGAACCGTATCCATGATTTGAACCATCAACTCACGGAAGCTGCCGCTGACTCCATAGCCCACGGGCTCCACCGTGTGAATATCCATCACCGGACCGGTCCGCTTGGCCTCGCCGGTCGCCGGATCATGCCAGGTCGATCCGAACGGCTCGATCAGGAACGAACACACCGCGCCATGCGGCCACGTGGTCCCGCCGAACGCGTGGTCATGACAGAACACGGACCCCACGTCGGCATCCGCCCAGAAACGTTGCCGCACGAATTCCACGGTCACGATGTCCCCGACCGGGTGATCATGCTCCAACGGGGTCTTGAACGTCAGCGTCTGCGCGCCACTCGGCGCCGCGGCTTCACCGCCGCCGTCACCGGGCACTTGTAATTCCTGCCCGACGCTCAGCACGTTGGCATTCGCCAACCCGTTCATGCTGACCAACGTCGCCACGTCGGTGCCATGCTGCATCGCAATGCCTCCGAGAGTATCTCCGGGATTCACCGTGTACATGCCGCCGCCCGCGCTACCAGCCGACGCGGACCCGCCGGAATTCCCGATGGCGACGATACGCTTCACTTCAGAACCTCCAACGTTGTCCGCCCCCACGAGAAGCACCGTACCAACGTGGTACTGCTGGGCGTTCGTCACGTGAATCGTCCGGTCACCCTTACCGGCCGCCTTGGTGAATTTGGCATTCATCGGCACCGGCAACCCCTTGTCCGATTTCTTCTCGAACTGGGTAAAGGGGCGCACGGATTGATCATACGAAAATCCCGAAATCACGCCATCCGAGGCCTGATTATCGAACTGCACGAAATGGAAGTGCGTGTTGATCTTTGACGATTGGAAATTCGTAAAGTCGTCGTCCAACCATTCGCTGGTCAACATCCAATCCATGCAGTCATAGATATTGGCGCGGAAGACCAACGGCACCTTCAAATCATTATTGTTCCGAATCGCTTCCTCTTCATCGTGGACCACGTACAACAACCCGTTCGGGTCCACCACGGACGGCTGATCGCCCTGCGCCGCGGACAACTCGATCGGGAGCTTGATAAAGTGGACGTTGTACTCCTGAGAACCCGCCCGGTCCGGACACAGGCTCCACCGCCCGTTTTCACCCGGTTTCGCCGGCTTCACGGACGGCTGACCGTCTTCATCCAGATGGATCATCTCCAACCACGGGGCCGGGTTCCGGTCCGGAGAGAACGGCGCCCGTTTGCCGAAGTGAGGCGTCAACCACGGCCACGCGACTTTCCCCGTCACCGGCTCGAACCAGATGGGCCGGCGTTTCCCGGCTTCGTAGCCCTGCCATTCCGGATGGTATTTGGGATTCTCGGTCGTGCTTTCTTTCTCGCTCATCGCACGCTCGCCGTCCCACGTCCAATCGACCACGGTCGCGTCATACGACTTGAGTTGGCCGATTTCGTCTTCCGTATGACCGGGAAGACCACGGGTCGGCAATTGCATTTCGACCCAATCATAAATCCGAACCACAGCCGGGTCGGCTTCCCAATCGGTTTTTTGAGAATTATCGACCAGGTTGAATTTCTTCCCGAACCAGGACACCGTCGTGCCCACCAATTGATCGGAGGTCACCGGCCTGACAATCCGCCCCTGCCTGTCGGGCAACTCACGAAGCGGAGCCATCACGTCGTTTTGGATGCCGGGCACCTGCAAGGTATTGTACACGCGCCAATATCCCCACATGCCGGCCACGTAATGGTGCGCCACGTGACAATGAAACAGGAAGTCACCGGCCAGGTATTGACACAGCCCCGATCCGCACTCGGTTTCCAGGTCCAACGCTTCAGACGGCCCGATCACTTCCACGTCCACCCGGTCCGTCTTGGCGCGAATGAGCGGATACTTCACCGGCCCGTTCTGTCCCTTGTGCCACATCGGCATTTGATCAACCGCCCGCGGGCTCCGGGTCCACCGGATGGCGCCGCCGTGCGGATGGTGGGAATGGAAGACTTCGGACCCGCCGTGAACCAGCCGGTACTTCGCAGGATCACCTAAATAGCTCCGTGGGATCGTAGGACCGGCGTCACCGAAGGTATAGGAACTATAGGCCATGGATTCGTCTTCAAAGCCGAAGTACTCATGTTGCACGTGCATGTTGTTGATACCGAACGGTTCGCTCCGGTAATTCAACGCCCGTGCTCCCGGCCGGTACGCATCGGTCAACGGATCGCGTTGCGGCAGGAAGTCGCCGTGTTTGTTCACCGGACGGAATGCTTCGTCACCCACTTCATGATAAATCAACACGAATTCCCGGAAATCCGGACCCATACCGTTCTGAATCATGGCTTGCCAGCCGCTCGGCATATCCGTCGCCGGACCCGTTCCCAGGGGATCCAGGTAGTTCGAACCCGCGGGTTCGACCACGAACACTCCGAACAGGCCCATCACGGTCAACTCACGATCATTGCTGTAACTGTGGAACTGCCGTCCCCCTTCCTGGGTATCAGGATGGATGTACCATTCCATCTCCACAGGCGTGGTCTCACAATTCTCTTCGCATTCTTCATCCGGACCATAGGCGATGGCATCAGGATTCGTCGTCGTCGCGGGCTGGCCGGTTTTGCTGACCACCATGCTCGACCCGTTGATGTGCAGGCTCACGTCCTCGCCGAACTCCAATTGATTCCGGAGCGTGACTCTCACGCAATCACCCTGGTTGCCGCGAATCACCAGGGGTTGGATGTACTGCCCCTGGATCCCGTTCTTCACCCCACCGGGATTATGATGTCCCTCTTCCTCGCGCGCTTCCGCGTTCTTGGCTTCCTCTTCCCGAACGTTCTCGATGTTTTCCGTCAGCACGTACATGTAGCCGGGATAATAATCCAGCCATTGATTCAACGTGATTTCCACGTTGATCGCGGAAACGTCGTAATGCTTCACCGGAGCCGCGGCCGGGCATTTTCCGCCGCCCACCATGGCGACCGGCTCGATGTCGCCGTCGGACGCCAACAGGTAGTTACCCTTGCCGGCACCGTATTGGTGCATCGTGGACATCGTGTTGTAGCCGCCGGAGTTGGATTCGGACATTTCCTTCTGCATTTGCTGCATCAACCGCTCATGCTGCTTTTCGACGAGCGCGGCGCGCTCGGCTCTCCCCTCCTGGGCATTCTCGATAATGGTCTGCCCTTTGAGGCGTTCAGCCCAAGCAGGGGATTCGTGATTCATCCCCGAAGTTTGGATCACTGCGGCTGAATCGGACACGTCGGATTCAGCGCCGGCAAGAGGAAGCACAAGGCAGGCCACGGCCAACAAACTGCCCACTGCCGGAAAAACAAATCGTTTCATGGATACAGAATTGAAATGAAACATGGAACCGCCTCCTTCAGAAAGTAAACTCCGTCTCCAGGCAGGAAATTATGGTTTAGTCCTATTCTGCTCACAAATGGGAAAGAAAAAATTACTGAAAACAGGCTGGCGGTGTCAAGGGCAGACTCTGACTCTTACCCTTGACCCGTTTCGGACAGGATACACCGCCGAAAGGCATCGCTCACGACTTGCGTCACCGGTCCCGGAGTTCGCCCGCCAACCGGAACCCCGTTCAGCACGGCAACCGGCAGCACCTCAATCGTGGTGCCGATCAGAAAGAGTTCATCGACCTGCGTCAATTCCTCCTGGGAGACTTCCCGCTCATCCACGACAATCCCTGCTTTTCTCGCCAATTCCAGCACCATGGCCCGAGTGACGCCGGCCAACAATTGATCACTCAACGGAGGCGTGATGATGGCCCCGCCCCTGACGAGACAGACGTTGCTGGAGCAGCCTTCCGTGACCAACCCGTCCTTCACCAGAATCGCTTCCTTGGCTCCGGCGTCGCTCGCTTCTTGTTTTGCCAGGACACTGGCCAGCAAGTTCAAACTCTTGATCGAACACCGGCCCCACCGCAGGTCGGGCAGGGTGACGACCGAAACGCCTTGCCGTCGAAGGACGACGTCTGTTTCGGGAATTTCTCGAAACGTCATGACCACGGTGGGTTTCGCCGGGTTGGGGAAAAGATGGCTCCGCGGAGCCACCCCGCGGGTCAACTGGATGTACACCAGGCAAGAGTCAAAGTCACTCCGTTGAAGGCCCTCCCGAATCAATGCCTCCCAGTCGGTTCGGGAAAGCGGGACCGGGATGGAAACGGCCCGGGCACTCGACTCCAACCTGGAGAGGTGGTCATACAGCCGGAACGGGACCCCTCCATACGTGCGGACCACTTCGTACACGCCGTCGCCGAATTGAAACCCGCGATCTTCGATCGAAATGGTTGCCCGTTCAAGAGGAGAAAACTCTCCGTTGACGTATGCGATATTGGGCATGAGAACCACAGAACAACAAACTCTATGAACCCGGCTCCTGCACGTGGACCAGGAACACGCGCCGGGCCTCGGTCGTAAATTTCCAGGCCATCCGTTTCTGAAATTCCAACCGGTGCGTCCCGGCCCGGAGCGGCTCGAATTCAAATTGACGCTTGCCCGAATCCACCGCATTATTGCTGGTGGTCCGGAGAAACTCATCCGCGGTCAGCACGAGTTGTGCCGGATCATACACAGGCACCCACTGCTCGCCCCGCGTGCGGTCCTCCCACAGGTTGACGGTCAACGGAACGCCGACCGTCGCGTACAACGGTTTGCAATCAGATTCTTGTGTTTCCATCAAGCGGTCCATCCCCCTCACCTTAAAATTCCCTGCGCGCGGAACTGACGAAAATCTCTCCATCCCGAACCTGCACGTCATAGGTTGCGAGGCATTGCCCTCCGCCGTCGGTCCCGAACCCGTTCCGCACGTCGAATTGGAGATCATGCCAGGGACATCCTATCACGTATCCTTTCAACTTGCCTTTATGGAGCGGGCCGCCCTGGTGGGGGCAAATGTTATTGATCGCAAAAAACGTCCCGGACACGTTGAAGAGCGCAACGGTCTTGCCGTTGACCTTGACGGCTTTCGAGGCGCCCGGCGGCACGTCCTCCGCCTTGCCGACCTGCACGAAGTTGTCCGGTGATGGAGAGTCCATGATAAGCTCAAGCCTTCCCGTCAATGCCTTTCCTGACAGCCTACATCCGCAAGGCAAAGACGAGTTCCTGCCCCAATGCCACGTCGGCCCGGTCCACAAATCCGCTGTTTGCCTCAATCAGGTACCGGGCCCGGTCAGCCGGCGGCCCATACCACTCACAAGGATCGCTCGCACAGGGAACCGCGGCCTTGACGATATGAACCACGTGCTTGCTTTCATCCACCCAGATCAAATCCACGTTGAACCGGTACTGTTTCGTCCAGACTTTATGCAGGCCGGACTCTTCGAACAGCAAGATCATCCCGTGGTCATCCGGCAGCGCTTCTCGAAACGCCAACCCGAACAATAACTTTTCCGGAGTCTCGGCCACCTCCGCCTGAAGATTGGCGCCGCCCGGGAACCGGACTTCGATAATTTCCATTCCTTTCGGGGCATTAAACAGCAACGCCCCGGAAATCAACAACAACGACATGATCACCAGAAACAGGATGCGCTTCCTGTTCGGGGTCAACGGAGGGCTTGCCGCCCCACGAGGCTTTTTTGAATTCATTGAGCTCGGCAATCCGTTCTTACTCCCTCTCCCCGTTGCGGGAGAGGGTTGAGGTGAGGGGTGCCCCCCCACAACACCATTTACCAATCGACCTATATAATTTATAGTGTCCGGTACATACTTCTCAAACCGCCTCCACTTCACCTTCGATCAGGAGGATTTTGCCATGAAGCCAAAAACGCTCAGGATCTTCTTCATCGCAGGCATGGCCCTATCCCTCTCGTTCTCAATTTCAACGGGTGCGTCCTCCGCGGTTATGCCCATCACGATCGATCATTTTGTCGCCAACCTCTTCCCCGAGGCCAGTCACTATCATTGGGTGGTGAACAACAGCAAAAGGGAAACGCAACGGGAAACGATCGTTGACATCAATACCTTCATCACAAAAAAGGATGGAGCCACGCCCACGGAAAACAGGTTTTTACTGCTGTTCCTCGATGGACAGATCCTTGCCGCTCAAAACGTTCCCCTCAACGCGAACATCGACTGCAGCCCCGACGAAGAAGAAGTATAAAAAAAGCCCCGTTCCCTGAACAAACAGGAAACGGGGCTTTTTTCGCTTGTACTTCGCTCTTACTTCAAGACCACAAGGTTGGAACCGAGGTGGGCAGCATGAAGCTGACATTTCACCTTCAAGTTCCCGGAAGCGGTGACGTACGTCAAATCGCTCATGGGAACACCGATATACTTCGTTTCCCCGGCTTTCAACACAATTTTGACCTGCAACGAGGTGGGACCGGCGAAAGCCGAATCGGCCGACAGGTTGAACCCATGGTCGCCATCCAAAGCATTGGTGACCTTGATCAGGACGGGTTGACCTCTCCGACCGCCTGTGCCTTGATTTCTCAGGTCGAGAATCGAGGTTCCGGGATACCAGACTTTCTTTCCGCCGATCATCAAGGCCGTGTACTCAAGATCGACGTCGAGGCTTGTAAAGGGTTGACCAACGATAGACCCGGTTTCAAGGTCGCCGACCATCGCGCCACCGGATTGCAAGGCCAGGGCGACTGAAGAACCGGCTGCCACCAGAATGAGACTGAAAAGGACGGATAGAAGCACCTTGTGCATTGCCTACCTCCTCACTATAAAAATGACGTTAATAAAAAGTGCCGCGCTAAAACCTCAAGGCCACTCACGTTTTCTGCAAAACCCACTTGTCTGCACCATTTTGCTGCACGGTGAATGCGACTTATAGCATATGCCGCCATAGGACGCAAGGCTGTTTTTACCGACTTTTTCCTTGCATCGGGATCTTTTGCAACGGTAGAGTGGAAACCCACTGGATCGACAGTCGTACGTGAGACGGAAGCCATGACGTTTCGCTTCTTCGTTGCCCTGAACCTGCTCTTCTGCTTTGCCCTGCCCGTCGCGGACCTCCTGCCGGAGGCCGGGGCGTTTTCTATCGTACAACCCAAGAACGACAGCAGCCACCCGTCCAATCAGGACGTGTCCGTTGTCATCGACGTGGGGACGGTCACGGGCGTGACGAAAGTCCGGTTCTATTGGTACGAGGAACAGGAGGACATGCTCAAGGCGTTCGTGGATGAAAAGTTGGCGGGCGTCGTCACCGATCCGCCATTCGGGGCGAACCTGCGGCCACCCCAAGGGGCCACGGGACTCTTTCGCCTGTTGGCCGTCGCTGAACAGGAAAACCGGCAGGCCGACGACGAAGACTGGGCGGTCTTCGACGAAATGCGCATCCTTATCCAACCCCATGGCTCGCTGGAAGAAATCGATTTCCGGACGGACAAACCCTTGAAATTCGGGCGAGCGAGCGCCGTGAAAGTTTACGATCAACTGGATTTTCTGGGGAAGTTTATCGATCTCCCCGTAGTGGGCCGGTATTCGGACGGCGCGACGCGATCGATTCGTAGCGCCGCCTCGGGAACAACCTATCACGTGGACGATGAGTCCGTGATCACCATCAACAAGAACGGCCGGCTTCGGCTGGTCGGCAACGGCGCAACGACCGTGACCGTCAACAACGGCGGAGTCGAACGAAAACTGGACGTCCTCGTGGAAGTCAATACCGACCCGAACCAGCCCCCCGTGGCGGACCCGGGTCAGACCCAAACCGTCTATTCAGGCGAACGGGTCATGCTCAACGGCCTCAAAAGCTATGACCCGGAAGGCGGCTCCCTGAAATACTCCTGGTCGCAAGTTCGGGGCAGCCGGATCGCCCTGCTCGATCCCGATTCGGAAAAAGCCCGGTTTTTCGCGCCGTTCGTCGTCGAGCCACGGCTCTTTCGTTTCACCCTCATGGTCACGGACGTCCAAGGAGCCGACAGCGACCCCGCCGCGCTCGATATCATCGTAGAGCCCTAACGTTACCGTCCGACCCGCGAATCCCCCGGCCGTTCCCCCCTCTGTCATCCCCAACTCTCCCCCTCTGTCATCCCCGACTCTCCCCTTCTGTCATCCTCGACATCTTTAATCGAGGATCCAGGGTTGTTTTTTATCGTTGTAGCTGCCACATCTCATGCGGCTTGGAGAAGCCAAGGGCAGGAAGCGCCATGAGGCATGTCCTGGACTTTGATCCGGAATAGCGCGGCTATACATGCAAAAAGAAAGAGCCTGGATTCTCGCATTCGCAAGAATGACAGAAAGAGAAGACCTGATCGAATTTGCATTCAGGCTTGAAGAGACCTACAATTCAAAAAGGAAGCCGAGTTTCGCCGTGCAGTGCAACACCTGCTCTTTGGAGAAAGCGCCTACGAGGACCCCGTTGTGACGCTCCAGCAACCAGCCATTCCCAGCCTGCACAAGAATCTGATCCGGATCTCCCTTGCCAGTTTTGTCCTGTTGACCGGATGCCCGCCCGACAACACGCCCCTGATCGAGGAAAACGATCAACTCAAGGAACGAATCGTCAAGCAGGAAAGCATGATGACGACCCTTCAAGAAGGAAACCGGGTCCTCCAGGAACAGATCGACCGGCTCAATCAGGAACTCCGAGCGAACGAGAACCAATTCGGGAAACAACTCGAGCTTGCGCAACAAACGGGGCAAGGGCTCTCCACTGAAAAACAAAACCTGCTGCAACAAGTCACGGCCCTCACCAACCAGAACCGGAAGCTGCAAGCGGAAACCAAAAAACTCCGCAAACAACTCGAAGTCGCACAACAAACGGGGCAAGGGCTCTCCACTGAAAAACAGGACTTCATCCAGCAGATCGCAGCCTTAACCAAAGAAAATCAGAAATTGCACACGGACGGTCAAAAATTCAAAAACGACGCCCAATGGCTGCGCACGCTCCGTGACCGTTTCCGTCAATCGCTGCAAGTCAACACCCAGGCGGTGAAAGCGCAGACGCTTTTTCACAAGATGCCGGACGTGACCAAAGCCGCGCTGCAAGCCCTGGCGAACAATGGCTACACGTTGTTGGCGAAAATGGAGACCGATCAAAAATCGGTGTTCGTCACTGAACGCAAAACCTCACCCTCACCCTCGATCGAATTGCCCGGGTACCGGAACCAGTACCTGATGGAATTTGAAGCGCAACCCGACAACCAGACGGCTCTCAAGGTCAAAGCTCAATACGAAGAAATGACGCCGGGAGGCACCATCATCCAGGTAGGCGAAGACGAAGTCGCGATCATCGAACGTCGATTGATTCAGGCCATCCGGCAAATTCTCGATCCCCCGGAACAAGAAGCCCCAACCAAGGGGCCTCCCGCGCCACCGAAAGATGACACCGGGACGTCCTGACGGAAGCAGGGGGTTACGAACGTGAGCGTGAGGCAGCCGAGAGGCTGTTGCCGGCTTTGAGGTAGGCGTCAATCCCGGTCGCGGCCTTGCGGCCTTCTGCAATGGCCCAGACGATAAGCGAGGCGCCGCGTTTCGTATCCCCGGCGGCGAAGATCCCTTCTTTGCTGCTCATGAAATTCCCGTCCACCGCCACGTTTCCCCGCGCGTCGTACTCGACGCCCAGGCTGTCGAGCAGGCCGTTCTTGACGGGCCCGGTAAAGCCCATGGCCAGGAGCACCAAATCAACGCCCATCTCGAATGCCGTACCGGGCACCGGGATGAATTTTCCACCTTCAAACGAGACGCGATGAGCGTGAAGCGCGCTCACGCGGCCGTCGTCGCCTGAGAACTGCGTGGTGGAGACGCTCCATTGCCGGTCGCAGCCTTCTTCATGAGCATGGGAGGAGCGAAGCTGCATGGGCCACAGGGGCCACGGCGTGGAATCCGCGCGCTGGGGAGGCGGTTCCGGCAACAACTCGAACTGATGCACGGACTGACAACCTTGTCGATGCGCCGTGCCCAAACAGTCGGAGCCGGTGTCACCGCCGCCGATAATCACCACCCGCTTATCCTTGGCGGTAATCTGCTCGACGGACAAATCGTCGCCGGCGTTCGTCTTGTTCTGTTGGGTGAGATAATCCATGGCAAAGTGGACCCCGCCCAGGTCACGACCCGGCACCGGCAAATCACGCGGTTGTTCGGCACCGAGCGCCAGACAGACCGCGTCGAACCGGCCGGCGAGGTCGTCGGCCGTGACGTCCACACCGACGTTTACGTTCGTTTCGAACGTCACGCCCTCCGCAATCATCTGGTCCAGCCGCCGGTCGATGACCCACTTTTCCATCTTGAAATCCGGAATGCCGTAGCGCAGCAGCCCGCCGATACGGTCCGCTTTTTCATACACCGTGACGCTGTGTCCGGCCCGGACCAATTGTTGGGCCGCCGCCAGACCCGCGGGGCCCGACCCGACGACCGCGACGGTTTTTCCGGTTTTGGCGACCGGCAGGACCGGTTCGATCCAGTGTTCATCGAACCCGCGATCGATGATATTCCATTCGATGACGCGGATGGAAACCGGATCGGCATTGATACCCAGCACACATGCCGACTCGCAGGGCGCCGGGCACAACCGGCCGGTGAATTCCGGAAAGTTGTTCGTTGAATGGAGCGCCTTGAGGGCATCCTTCCACCGGCCGCGGTGCACCATGTCGTTCCATTCGGGGATCAGGTTGACGACCGGGCATCCGGTATTGCTTTGGCAAAAGGGCACGCCGCAATCCATGCACCGGCTGCCCTGGTTACGCAGCTTGTCCTCGGGGAACGGTTCATACATTTCCTGCCAATCCAAGACCCGCAGTTCGACCGCGCGCCGCGTCGGCGTTTCCCTTGCAACGTGCATGAACCCGCGAGGATCAGCCATGCGCCACCGCCTCCTGGGGATTTTTTTTCTTCGCCGCTTTGCGCTCGGCCAGGACCCGCTTGTAATCCAGCGGCATGACCTTGACGAAGTGGCGAAGCATCATCGGCCAGGAATCCAGGACCATCCGGGCCTTGCGACTGCCCGTATAGCGGACGTGATTTTCGATCAAGGTCTTCAGGGTTTGGACGTCCGCGGGCTCCACGACCCGTTCCAATTCCACCATCCCGAGATTGCACCGGGATTCGAATTTCCCGTCTTCGTTCCAGACGTAGGCTTCCCCACCCGACATGCCCGCGGCAAAGTTGCGACCGGTGCTGCCCAGCACGACGACCACGCCCCCCGTCATGTACTCGCACCCGTGATCCCCGGTCCCTTCGATGACCGTGCGAACGCCGCTGTTTCTCACGGCAAAGCGTTCTCCGGCCGTCCCGTAGAAATAACACTCGCCGCGCGTGGCTCCGTAGAGCGACGTATTGCCGATCAGGATCGTGCGCTCGGGTTCGAACGTGACGCCCTTCGGCGGGGTCACGATGATCTTGCCGCCGGAAAGCCCCTTGCCCAAGTAATCGTTGGACTCGCCTTCGAGATTGAGCGTGATGCCCTTGCTCAGGAACGCGCCGAACGATTGACCGGCCGACCCCTTGAAATTGATGGTCACGGTATCCTCGGGCAAGCCTTCTTCCCCGTATTTCCCCGCAATGCGACTGGACAGGATCGTGCCGGTCGTCCGGTCGGTGTTGCGGATCGGCAGGTCCAGCGTGACCTTTTCCTGCCGCTCGACCGCCGGCTCGCACAGTTGCACCAATTTGACGTCCAGCACCGTATCCAGGCCGTGGTCCTGCGGCTGAACGTTGTACGTCGCCACCTCGCCCCCCACGTCCGGGCTCCACAGCAGGGCCGAGAGATCCAGGCCGCTCGCTTTCCAATGGTCGATGGCTTTTTGCACTTTCAACTTGTCGGTACGACCAATCATTTCCGGAAACGTTCGGAATCCGAGTTGCGCCATGAACCGTCGCACCTCTTCCGCCACGAAGAAGAAGAAATTCACCACGTGGTCCGGTTGGCCGGCAAATCGTTTGCGGAGTTCAGGGTCCTGTGTCGCGATGCCCACCGGACAGGTGTTGAGATGACATTTCCGCATCATGATGCAACCTTCGACGATCAACGGCGCGGTGGAAAAACCGAACTCCTCGGCTCCGAGCAACGCGGCAATCACGACGTCGCGGCCGGTTTTCATCTGCCCGTCGGTTTCGACCTTGATGCGCCCACGCAGGTCATTGAGCACGAGGGTTTGATGGGTCTCCGCCAAGCCCAGTTCCCAGGGAACCCCGGCGTACTTGATCGACGACAACGGCGACGCCCCCGTTCCGCCGGCATCACCGCTGATCAACACCTTGTCGGCGTGCGCCTTGGACACCCCCGCGGCCACCGTGCCCACACCGACTTCCGCGACCAGCTTCACGGACACGTCCGCGGCGGGATTCGAGTTTTTCAAATCGAAAATGAGCTGGGCCAGGTCTTCGATCGAATAAATGTCATGGTGCGGCGGCGGCGAAATGAGGCCCACGCCCGGCGTGGAAAACCGCATCTTGGCAATCACTTCGTCCACCTTGTGACCAGGCAGTTGGCCGCCTTCCCCGGGCTTGGCCCCCTGCGCCATCTTGATTTGCAATTCCTTTGCGTTGACCAGGTAATTCGCCGTCACCCCGAATCGCCCGGAGGCCACCTGCTTGATGTACGAATTCTTGGAATCGCCGTTGGACAACGGGATAAAGCGTTGCTCATCTTCACCCCCCTCACCCGTATTGCTCTTGGCGCCGATCCGGTTCATCGCAATCGCCAGCGTTTCATGGGCCTCCTTGCTGATGGCCCCGTACGACATCGCACCGGTGGTGAAGCGTTTCACGATTTCGGCGGCGGGCTCCACGTCCTCCAACGGCAAGGGCTCCGGCAGGCACTTGAAGTCGAACAGCCCCCGCAAATTCGACCGGCGCCGGGTTTCGTCGTTCACCAGTTGGGTATAGGTTTCGTAGGTCTTGGCGTCGTTGGTGCGGGTCGCGTGCTGCAACGAGTAGATGGTTTCCGGGTTCCAATTATGATGCTCGCCCTGGATGCGGTAATGGATCTCACTGCCGAAATCCAGGAGCCGCAGGGGAACCGGCTCATACGCCACCCAGTGACGCCGCAAGGCTTCTTCGGCAATCTCCCGCATGCCCATGCCCTGAATACGTGAGGGCGTGCCCGTGAAATACCGTTTCACGAGTTCTCCATTCAGCCCGACGGCTTCGAAAATCTGCGCGCCGCAATAGGACTGCACAGTGGAAATGCCCATTTTGGAAAAGATTTTGAGCAAGCCCTTGTTGATAGCCTTGATGAATTTGCCTGACGCGGTTTCTGCGTCAATGCCTTCCGGCAGATAGCCTTCGCGTTCCAGGTCCCTGTAGGTTTCAAACACCAGGTACGGATTGACCACGCCGGCGCCGTACCCGATCAGACAGGCAAAATGATGCGTGTCCCGCGGCTCGCCGGTCTCAAGAATCAGGCCGACTTCCGTTCGCGTGGCCTCACGCACCAGGTGATGGTGCACCGCGGCAATCCCCAACAGGCTGGGAATCGCCGCCCACTCCTCGTTCACCCCGCGATCGGTCAGGATCAAGAACTTGAATCCCTGCTGAATGGCCTTGGACGCCTCCCGGCAGAGTTGGTCCACGGCCGCCCCCAACCCGTCCGGCCCGTCGGCCACGCGGAACAACAGGGGCAACGTCTTGCTCACGAAATGGGGATCTTCGATTTCCCGGATCTTCTGCAACTGCGCGTTCGTCAGAATCGGCTGCTGGACCTTGATCCGGCGACAGGCCTCCGGGGTCTCGGCCGTCAGGTTGGGTTTCGGCCCGATGTTCGTGACCAGCGACATGACCAATTGTTCCCGGATGGGATCGATAGGGGGATTCGTCACCTGGGCGAAGAGCTGTTTGAAATATTTGGGCAATAGTTGCGGTCGGTTGGACAGCACGGCCAATGGGGTATCCGTGCCCATGGACGAAATGGGCTCTTCGCCGTTGATCCCCATGGGCGACAAGATCATCTTGAGTTCCTCGATGGTATAGCCGAATACCTGCTGGCGCTGGCGGAGGGTCGGATGATCCGGCTGCGGCACGCTCAACGGTTCGGGCAACTCATCCAGCGACATCCGGTACTGGGTCACCCAGGCGCGATACGGCTTACGCCCGACCATTTCCGCCTTGATTTCTTCGTCGTCGATGATGCGGCCCTGCACCGTATCCACCAGGAACATGCGGCCCGGTTGCAGCCGCCCTTTTTCACGAATGTTTTTCGCGTCGGCCGGCAGGACCCCGGCCTCGGACGCCAGGACGACCAGATCGTCCGTCGTCACCTGATACCGGCAGGGCCGCAGCCCGTTCCGGTCCAACGTGGCGCCGATCAGTTTGCCGTCCGTAAACGCCACGGCCGCGGGACCGTCCCAGGGTTCCATCATCGCGGCGTGATACTCATAGAAGCCCCGCCGGTTCAGGTCCATATGCGGGTTCCCGACCCAGGGTTCGGGAATCAACATCATCATGGCATGGGGCAGGGACCGGCCGGCCATCACGAGAAATTCCACCGCGTTATCCAGACATGCCGAATCGCTTTGCTCCTCGTAGACGATAGGATAGAGTTTTTCGAGATCGTCTCCGAACAGGTCGGACGCCAAACGCCCTTGCCGCGCCCGCATCCAATTGACGTTCCCGCGCAACGTGTTGATTTCACCGTTGTGTACGACGTACCGGTACGGGTGTGCCAACGACCACGTGGGGAAGGTATTCGTGCTGAAACGGGAATGTACGAGCCCCAGAGCCGAAACCATGCTGGAATCCGTCAGGTCCGGGAAGAACGCGCCGAGTTGCTCAGGCAACAACATGCCCTTGTAGACGATGGTGTTGGCGGACAGGCTGCAAATATACACGCGCCCGCGTTCCACCAGCGCGGACTCGCGAATCGCCCGGGCAATCCGTTTCCGGACGACGTACAATTTCCGCTCGAACTGCGCCTCGTTCAGGATATCGCGCGCAATGAAAAACTGCCGGACGTGGGGCAGGGTCTGCTGCGCCAGGGCGCCGACGTATTCCAGTTTGACCGGCACGTCCCGCCATCCCAAAAACCGCAGCCCTTCTTCACGAATGATGGACTCAAACAGGCTTTCACATTGCCGGCGAAGCGGTTCGTCCTGCGGCAGAAACACCATGCCCACCCCATAGCCGCCCGACTCGGGCAACTGCACGCCGGCGTCCTGACACGCGCGCCGGAAGAATTCGTGGGAGATTTGCAGGAGAATGCCCGCGCCGTCGCCGGTACAGGGATCGCACCCCTGCGCTCCGCGATGGTACAGGTTCTTCAGGACGTCCAGTGATTGTTCGATGATGTTGTGGGACCGGTGTCCTTTGATGTTGACGACAAAACCGATGCCACACCCGTCCTTCTCAAACCGCGGGTCATAGAGACCTTGTTTGGGGGGCAATCCATATGGAGATCGTTGATCGTTCATCAGGGGTATCTCTCACACCCTTCGACGAAGGAAGCGAAGCAAATCAAGGAAGTCCGGGGAGCAAGGAGACTAGTTCGGAATCTACTGGATACGGGAAAAAAGTGTCAAGACAGACGACCCAAAACCACGCAATCTTGACAAAGACCGGACCCTCCCATAGGATCGACGGAATGGGCGGTGGACAACCAGTCGTTCAAAGTTCCTTGACGATGGACGAAGTCTGGGAGCTGTATCGCCCGGACATCGAAGCAATCGAATCGCACATTCGCCGGAACCTCAATTCCGAAGCCCCGCTCATCAATGAAATTGCCGCGCACATCCTGGACGGGGGCGGCAAACGTATTCGCCCGCTCCTGTTGAGCCTCTGCTCCCGGCTCACGGGCTATGTCCCCAAAGACGACCTGGTCCTGGGCAGTCTCATCGAATTCATCCATACGGCGACCCTGCTCCATGACGACGTGCTGGACGAAGCGACGCTTCGTCGCGGACGGCCCGCGGCTCGACGCATATGGGGTAACCGGGCCAGCATCCTTGCCGGAGACTACCTCTACTCACGCGCCATGCACCACATCGCCGCATTCAAGAACCATGCGGTCAATGACGCCATGGCCCTGGCCTGCAAGCGATTGGCGGAAGGAGAAATTCTTCAACTGTGCGCCAACCGTCAACCGCTGTTGCCTGAAGCGGAGTATCTCCGGATTGTCGAGTACAAGACCGGCGCCTTGTTGGCGGCCGCGTGCAAGGTGGGCGGACTGATGGGCGGCGTCTCGTCCCTGCAAGCGGAAGAGCTGTATCACTTCGGCTTGAACGTGGGCATTGCCTTTCAATTGGCCGACGACTGGCTCGATTACACGGCCAATGAACGGAACCTCGGGAAGACCCTCGGGCAGGACTTGATGCAAGGGATGGTCACCCTGCCCCTGATCCACGTGTTGCCGCGTCTACCGGCTGACGAACGAAAGAGCATGGTCGCCAAAATTGAACGGAACGCCATAGAGGAAGGCGACCTGCTCCGGCTGACCGCCTCCATGCACGAACATGGCTCCCTGAGCCACACCCGGACCCGTTCCCGGGAATATATCGACGCCGCACTCTCGAATCTTACGACCTTCGACGATTCCGCTGCCAAACGCGCCCTCATCGTCGTAGCCGATTACATGGTCAACCGGGAGAGCTGAGGCAGCCCCGTCGGTCGGGTTAGCCCTGCGCTTGTCGAAGGGCGTAACCCGACAACCCAGCCATTTGACGAAAACGGAACACGTCGGACTACGCTGCGCTAATCCGGCCTACGACTGCTGCCCGGCCTTGTCTCGCAGCAGGGCCAGGGAGAGGAGGCCGACCAGGATCCAGAGGATTTCACGAATCCGGCGGATCACGGCAAAAGTGATGCCCGTCACCTCGCCGTACCCCAAGGCCACCAGGAAAACAAGATACCCGCCTTCCTGCACCCCGACTCCCCCGGGCACAAACGATACGCTTCCCTTGATCAGCGCCGTCATGGCGGCGATTGACAAAGACGAGAGCCAGCCGACCTCCGCTCCCAGGAAATAGAGAATCGCATACACCTCACACAACTCCGTCAACCACGCGGTGAAGTGGACCCCCATCGACATGATGAACGTCCGGCGGCGCTGTCCGTAAAAGGTGCGGATCGTCCGGTCCAACTCCAACAACCGCGGTCGATACGCCTCCAGGCGTTGCGACCGGATCCCGCACGCGTCGGCCACGGTCAACACCCCTCTTCCGAGCCCGTAGCGTTGAACCACGAGAAACAGAAAGACGCCGAACGCAAGCAGGCCCACGCTGACGAACGCCACCAGGACGTTGTACTCGGTTCCACCGACGAGCCAGAGCGTCGCGCCCACCCCCAACACCATGTAGAGAATCTGGGCAAGGGTCATGATCGTCTTGGCCGTCACCACGGAGGCCAGCCCTTCGACCATGGGGACTTCATAGCGCGTCAGCAGGTACGCCTTCATGGGCTCCCCACCCAGCATAGCCGTCGGAGTCGTCGCGTTTATGGCTTCACCGGCCATCCTCACCATGAACAACCGGACGAACCCCACCCTGCTCGCCCACTGCCCCAAAGTCAGGGACCATCCATACGTATCGAGCAGATACACCACCAAAAACGGGACGAGCATCATGCAGAACGCGACCAACCCAACACGTTCCACCGTCTCCCATATCCGCAACAGGCCGATATGCCAAAGCAATCCCCCCAGAACAACAAGACCCGCGGTAAGAAACAACAGCCGAATCATGGGGTACACTCAGTTTCCTCTACTATCATCCCTGACTCTCCCCTCCTATCATCCCTGATTCTCCCCTTCCGTCATCCTTGATTCTCCCCTCCTGTCATCCTTGACAATATGAACTGGATCCCCGATTACAAACGTCGGGGATGGATCCGGAGTCTTTGCTTCTTCTTCCGTTCACAACAACGACAACCCTGGATCCCCGATCAAGTCGGGGATGACAGAGGGGGAAGGTCGGGGATGACAGTAAGGAGATTCCTTCCTTCGACAAGCTCAGGACAGGCGCTTCGCTCGGAATGACAATTTACAGCGTTATTAAAGGGTTTCGCAGGTCAGGACCGATGAACGTAAGACGCCCGGGACAAGGTCCAAACCATCATGATCGCAAACCCGCTTGTCCCGGCGGCAACGAGCCATAAGAACCAGGGCAGCACGCCCAAACAGGCGCAGATCAGCACGACGATGGAAAAATCCCGATTCGCCACGTGCCCCAGGATAAAATCGAAACGGGTTCGGGCGGCCTGACTCATGCGTCGCCAACGCACGGTGTCGCCTTTCAGGGACTTGACCCAGTTCACGCACCACAGGGACGCTCCGGTGGAGAGAACGGCGATGCCTCCCAGGAGCAACGGCAGGTAGCCGGACGAGATGGGATTCTCCCGGTACGCCCCCCAGGCAATCCCCGCAAACACGGCCGCGTGAACGATATTGTCAGAGACAAGGTCCAGCGCCTGTCCAAACGGGGATTCCGCGAAAGTGAGCCGCGCCACTTCTCCGTCGCAACAATCGAGAATCACAGCGAGTTGCAACAGGAGAGCCCCTGCAATCCCTCCCGCATATGAGCCTGTCGCAAAACACACGGCCCCACCGAGGCCGATGATCATCGACAACAGGGTAATGACATTGGGAGAGCATCCCAGTCGGACGAACAACCGGCTCAACGGCCTGGAAATTTTCCGGTTGACGTAGCGATCAACGACTCCATCCAGGGTCTGTTCCGCTTTTTGGAGTCCTTCGACGCCCTCTGCGGCCGCCTGTTCCAGTGCCAACCGGGGCAGGATCTCCTGTTTCGCGCGTTCCAGGTCTTCGGGGAAGTCGATCTCGATCCACGGCAGGCCTCCGATTGTCTCGACCCCGACCGGGACTTCGCGGAAAAAGTCCGTCAACGCATCTTCGTATTCCATGTCCAGCAGGCCTTGGCCCACACGCGTTTCCACCGATCGCAACAATGGCGGCACGGCAGCGTGCGACACGCGCAAAAACCCGACGCCCTCACCCACCAGGTCATATTCATCCGGCACCCGTTTGGACAAGGCCGTCACTCGCCCATTCCGCATCACGACCATACATTCTTCCGTGCGTTGCGTGACGGTTTCATCCATCAACAGGGCATTGGCATGTGATGAGTTCAGCAATCGCTCAAGCACGGCGGGATGGAACAGCACGTCGGCATCCATGATCACCACGTCGTCGTCCATGGACTCCCGGGCCGTCCACAACGAGCCGATGCTGCCGCGTTCGAAGTCGGGATTGACCAGGAACGTGACGTCCGTCTTGGCGGGATAGGATGCCACGGCTTCGCGAACGTGTTCCTGTTTGTAGCCAACCACCAGACAGGTGCGGGTCACGCCCAGGCGTGCCAAGGCATCGAAATAGCGATACAGGAGCGGCTTGCCGCCGACGTCGATCAAACACTTGGGACGATGGGCGGTCACGACGTTCAGCCGCCGCCCGCGGCCGGCCGCCAGGATGACTGCTTTCATGTCGCCCGGTTCGCGTACGTCAACACCTCTTCAAAAGCGCCCAGAAACCCTTCGACGTCGGATCCCTGCAAGGCCCCCATATTGGCCACGCGGAAGATCTGTGATTCCAGGTGGCCCTGCCCGGCGTAAATCACGAAGCCGCGCTCCTTCAGGCGATCATGCAGCACGGCATAGGCGAGGCCTTCCGGCACATGAAAGGCCGTCAAGGAATTCGACTGCAACTCCGGGGGCAGCACGGCTCGCACCCCGAGAGCGGTCATGCGTTCCCGGATCAGGGCGGCCATCCGCGCGTATCGTTGAATGCGATTGGCCACGCCTTCTTCCAGGAGTTCCGACAAGGCTTCGTTGAACGCGGCATACACCTGGACGGCCGGCGTAAAGGGAACCGTGCCGTTTTCCTGGTCCTTGTAGTAATTGGCCAGGTTCAAATACCACGTGCGTTTGGGGTACTTCAGCACGTTTTCCATAAAGCCCTTGCGAACCAGGACAAACGAGACCCCCGGAAATCCCTGGATACATTTGCCCGCGGTCCCGGCCACCATATACATGTGTCGCCCGGCGATATCCAAAGTCTCTCCGCCCAACGCACTGACGGCATCCACGATAAAGACCCCCCCGCGGCTATCGACCAGGTCGGCCACTTCGTGAACCGGATTCAGGAGCCCCAGCGTGGTTTCATGATGCACCATGACCACCCCATGCGCCGACGGTTGCTGCTTCAGGGCTCTCAGAACCGCTTCCGGGTCGGGCACGGCATCCCACTTGTGCTTGATTTCCACGATCCCGAGGCGCTGTGTCGCAATGATGGAGGAAATCCGTTCGCCGTATACCCCGTTATTGACGTGGATCAGCCGCTTCCCCGCCGGCAGGGAGGACATGATGGAGGCTTCCACCGCGGCGGTCCCTGAGCCGGTGAGCAGGATCGCGGTGTAGTCCGATTCCGCGCCCGGGACAAAGGCCTCCAACAACTTGCGCCGAACGTCGCCGATCAATTCCGCGCATTCGGATTCCCGATGACAGATATCCGGCCCCAGCAAAGCGTTTCTGACGCGATCCGACACGTTCACCGGACCCGGATTGAGCAAGATCATGAGCGTACCGCCATTCTGTGTTTCCTCACCCTTTTCCCCCTCACCACGTCCTCTCCCAAAGAGAGAGTGGTTCAGTGTTGTTCCACGGCCGCGCGAAAGCGTTTGGTCACGTCAGCCGGGTCCAGCGCAACGCGATCCGCGTCTTCTATCTGTTCGTTCACTTTGATCAGCAGGAAATGCGGACCGTCGTTGGCGAGCATGTGCGTGAATTCATAGATGATGTCTTCCCGTTCCCAGACCCGTTCGACCGTGGCGTACCCGGCCGCCTTGGCAACCTGCTCCAGCCGCACGACGCGCGAATAGGACGCCTGATTGCCGGTCGTCCCGTAGACCTCGTTATCGAACACCACGTGCGTCAGGTTCTTGGGACGCAAGGCGCCGATCGTCGCCAACGTGCCCATACCCATGAGCACGTTCCCGTCGCCGTCGAACACCACGACCTGCCGGTCCGGTTGAGCCAGGGCCAACCCCAACCCGATGGACGCGGCCACGCCCATCGACCCGATCATGTAAAAGTTCTCGTCCCGGTCCTTGATCTTCTGGGCTTCCCGCGAAGGAAAGCCGTTACAAACGATGACCGGCTGATCGCCGACGATGTCAAACAGCGCCTGCATCGCCTGAGCCCTGCTCTGCATCACGCCTTCTTCAGGTCGCATAATCTCAGGTCTTTCTCCGTTCGCTCCCCCGCACCCCAGCCCTCTCCCGCAAAAAGGGGAGAGGGGAGGCAGAGCGCATTTGCTTCACGGTTGAATCGTTTTGACTATACCTTTTTTCAAAAACAGCGCCACGGGAACGCGTTGATCCATGAAGGTCTGCGCGGTCCATCGCAGGTCCTCCACCAGCGTTTCCGCGGCCAACGTTCGATGCGGAATCCGGATCGTGTCCATCAATTGCGGCATGGTTTGCCCCATCACCAGATGTTCCGGTGCGTCTTTTCCTTCAAAGCCTCTCCAGGAAACGATGAGCAGACACGGAATCCGGTAGATCAGGTGAAGCGACATCAACACGTTCAAGGCATTCCCCAACCCCGAATTCTGCATCAGCACCACGGGGATTTTCCCGCCGAGAAAGGCTCCGGCGGCCATGGCCACCGCCTCGTCCTCCCGCACCGACGGCGTATAGAGCCGCCGCTCGCTCAACACTTCGATGATCCCCCCCAGGATCGTGTCGGGCACGCCGGTAAAAAAATCAAACCCCATATCCCGGAGCGCCTTCACAAAATCATCACTGTCAATCACAGCCATAACGTCGTACCCGCATGTGTTCAGTCATGTGTTGACACATTTCACTGTCTCCTTCCGTCATTCTTGCGAACGCGAGAATCCAGGGTCTTTGCTTGTTCCGCCGTTCACAACGACAACAACCCTGGATCCGTCCCCGACATTCTTAATCGGGGATCGGAGTCGGGGATGACAGCGTGGGAGGGCAGCCCCGGAAAAATACCAGACCCCTCCCACGCTTCTCAACACATTGACGGTTTTTGCGGCCGTCTCTCACGATTCCAATTGCGGAGTTGTGGCGCGACACGGTACAGTGAAGGACTTCGCTCATGAAACTCGGCATGAATCACGGAAACGGGGCATCCATGAAGCGCGACCGGAAAGGATACACGAAACAACACGCCGAAAGCGGGCTTACCGCGCCACTCCCCTCTTTGGAAACATGGCCCAACCAATATCCCGGCTATGAGATCACGATCGAAATCCCGGAATACACCGCCATCTGTCCCAAAACCGGACTCCCGGACTTCGGCACGATCGCGATTCATTACATGCCACGGAAAGCCTGCGTCGAACTCAAATCCCTGAAACTCTATATCCACGCCTATCGCAACGTCGGCATCTTTTACGAAAACGCCGTCAACCGGATACTTCAGGATTTCGTCAACACCTGCCGGCCCGAATGGGCCGTCGTGACCGGCACCTTTACCGCTCGCGGCGGGCTCAGCAGCACCATTCGAGCACAATACCCGCAAGAAAAACGCGGATCATGAGGTCTCAGACGTTGAAAACGGGCTTAATGGCTGTTGTAAAATTCACTGATCCGCGTCACCACCGTTTCTATCTGCGCGCCGGTGAGTTCGGGATACACCGGTAGAGACACCACTTCCCGGGCCAGTTGTTCGGACACCGGAAGATCGCCCTTGGCATAGCCCAGCGGTTGGTAACATTCCTGCAGGTGCAGCGGGACGGGGTAATAGACCTTATGGCCGATCTCATGCTCTTTTAAATAGGCCATCAGTTCATCGCGGTTTTGCGCGCGCAGGGTATATTGGTTGAAGACGTGGACGTTGCTCGGGTCCGTGACCGGCAGCGTGACGTGGGGCACTAGCCTGGCCTCGGTCAACAGACGGTCGTAGGTCGCTGCGTTCCGCGCGCGTTTGGCGTTCCATTCGTCCAGACGTTGCAGCTTGACGCGCAACACCGCCGCTTCCAGGGCATCGAGCCGGCTGTTGAGACCGATGTGGTCGTGGTGGTAATCCGAGCGGCTGCCATGCACCCGCAACGCGAGCAGCAGTTCGCAGAGATCCCCGTCATTCGTCACGATCAACCCGCCGTCACCCACGCCTCCGAGGTTTTTGGACGGGAAAAAGCTGAAGCATCCCGAATACCCGACGGTTCCGGCTTTGCGACCGTGCCGGCTGGCGCCGATGGACTGACAGGCGTCTTCAATGACCTTGACGCCGTGTCGATCGGCCACCTCCATGATAGACTCCATATCGGCGCATTGCCCGAAAAGATGGACGGGAATGATGGCCTTTGTGCGAGGTGTCATCTTCCGCTCAAGCTGTTCGGGGTCCATGGTCAAGGTATCGGGAAGGACGTCCACGAACACCGGCACCGCGTGCAAACGCGAGATGCCGCCCGCCGTGGAAAAGAAGGTAAACGGCACGGTGATCACTTCATCGCCGGCGTCCACGCCCGCCGCCATGAGAGAGAGCAGTAACGCATCGCTTCCCGAGGCCACCCCAACGGCGTGACGGCACTCGAGATACCCGGCGATGGCCGTCTCAAAAGCCTCGACCCGTGGACCGAGCACGAAACGCTGCTCGTTGCAGACCTCTTCAATCGCCGACAGGACGTCGGAACGGATCTGCTGAAACTGCGCCTGTAAATCCAACAAAGGAACCTTCACGAACCGCCTTCCTCCTGTTATGATGGGTCAACCGTGGACCGCGTATTCAAACACACCTGACCGGAACGGGCAAGTCGGGAACGTCACCGTTGCGAAAAGCACCCATGGCATCCAGAATCTGTCATGGATATGAAAATGGCCAACGACACCCCAATTTGTCATTCCGAACGAAGCGAGGCATCTCTCCCTCGATAACCGACCGCCTCAACGACGAGAGCCTTCATTTCGTTCAGGATGACAAACCCGGAACGTCTCGTGAATTGCATCGACGATCGTTATGAACTATTGCAGCGCGTGTAGCGCGCCACTCGTTATGAAAATCCCCGAGGGGGATACGTTGCTCCGGTTCGTCTGTGAACGGTGCCACGCCGTCCATTACGAAAATCCTAAAATCGTGGCGGGCTGCCTTCCCGAATGGGAAGACCGGATCCTGCTGTGCAAACGCGCCATCGAGCCGCGTGTCGGGCTCTGGACCTTTCCCGCGGGATTCATGGAAAAAGACGAGACCCTGGAGGAAGCCGCGGCGCGCGAAACCCTGGAAGAAGCCGAAGCCGAGGTCGAGATTTCGCAACTCTACGCCGTCTTCAGCATTCCTCACGTGAGCCAGGTGTACGTCGTGTTCCGCGGAACCATGAAACACGCCGCGTTCGGACCGGGAACGGAAAGCCTGGAAGTCGATCTGTTCAACCGTGAGGACGTTCCCTGGTCGAAACTGGCGTTCCGGGTGATTCACGCAACCCTGGAGCGCTATTGCAAAGACGGACCGCACGCCCCGGTTCACGTGGGCACCATCATGCCCTCCCCTATCTCCTCTCCCTTGATGGGAGAGGATTAAGGTGAGGGTGAGCGAGGGAGTGAGACTGTAGGGATCAACGATTGTTGATCTCTACGAGGCCGCATACACGATGACACCGTACCGGGCCGTTTTCCCGATGGCAATCCATACCAACGCCGCGGACCACGGCACGCGGAGCCATCCCCCGGCCAGACACAACGAATCCCCCACGACGGGCACCCAAGACAACAACAGGGCCGGGCTCCCCCATTGCCGCAACCATTGGAGGGGTCGATCATATTTGGGTTGAGTGAACCGTGAAGCCGGACACCACCACCCGAAAAACCGTCCGGCTGCCCATGTGCTCATCCCGCCCAACGTATTCCCGGCCGAAGCCACGGCCAACAGGAGCCACGGCTCATGCTCATCCCGGACGGCCAAGAGAGCCAACACGGCTTCAGACCCGCCGGGAAGCAGCGTAGCAGCCAGGAACGCGCTCACGAACAACGCCCAGAGACCGGCCCCTTCAACGGTCATGGCACCGGCTCATTCATTCCTCCATCCAACGCACCGGGTCGCCGACCAGAATCTCGCCGTCGTCCAACACCTCGCCAAACGCCCCTCCAGCCCAGGCCCGGGACATGGCAGCCTGCAATCCGGGCCAGGCTTCCTCCATGCGTTCACATGGTTTCGTTTCGCCCAGGATGCGAATCCGGCACGACCCGATCCCGAGGACGCGCTTCCGGGAACGGGATAAGCTGAGGCCGCGGATCAACAGGTTCGCCCGGCGCGCGGACGGCGGCAACGCGCCGGCGACTTCCATCATCAACTCCGCCCAGACTTCCCGTTCGAGAATGGTGACCTGTCGCCTGCCGCCCTGATTCGCATTGCCGACCAGCCCCTTTTCCGCTTCCAGGGTCGCCTGCTCCACACAATCCATGGGACCGCGCTTCATACGCTTAATCCAGATGGCCTCAAGCCGGCCCTCCGCCGCCTGCTCCTGCTTCGACATAAGAAACCTCTGATCCTGTTTCCAAATTCGCCGGAATTCGTTTTGACTCTCCGGCACCGACGTTTTATAGTAAATTATGGTGCGAGAGCAAAGCCTTCACCAATCTGAAATCCGAACCGCCGGGACAAAAGGCGCGCGCGCGCATGTGTTCCTGCTCGTACTGGCAGGGAGCCTGTGCGGGCCCTGGTCCGGACAGGCCCTGGCTGAACATCCTTCCCAGCTTCCCATGCCGTTTGAACTGGTCAAGACGTTGGTGGGGACCTGGCATGGCAACAAGCAGGCGCTCGACGGCCAGGAGACCATCACCGTCGATTATGCCTTAACGGCTAAAGGCACCGCGGTAGTCGAACGCATCTTCCCGGACACGCCCAAGGAAATGGTCTCGATCTATACCCAGGACGGGCACGAGATGGTCATGACGCATTACTGCGCGTTGGGCAACCAGCCACGGATGAAAACGAGCAGCCCGGTGACGGGGAATTCCATTACCCTGTCCTATATCGACGGCACGGGCATGCGTTCCGCGCAGGACAAGCACATGCACGAACTCACCCTCACCATTATCGACAGCCGCCATATCAACCACGAATGGACGGTCTTCGAAAGCGGCCGCGAACAAGTAACCCACTCCTTCGCCTTTGCCCGGCGATAACCAACGCGCCTTCCTGCGTCCTCCCCTTCTGTCATCCTTGACACTATGAACTGGATCCCCGATTACAAATAGCCTGTCCTTGATCCTCGATTAAGAACGTCAAGGACAGGCTGTTCTTAATCGAGGATCGGGGATGGATTCAGTGTCTTGGCTTTTTCCTCCGTTCGCAACGACAACAACCCTGGAGCCCCGATCGGGGTCGGGGATGACGGAGGGGGAGTCGGACCGAATGAGTTGGAGACGGGAACGCTGCCCGGCAGAGATGAAACGTCCTCACGTTCGCTGACCTACTCTACGGTCACGCTTTTTGCCAGGTTTCGCGGGTGGTCCACGTCAACGTTGCGTTGCGTTGCGATATGATACGCCAAGAATTGCAGCGCGGCCGTAAAGGGAACCGGCGAGAGTAACGCATGGGTGTTGGGAACCCTGAACACGCAATCGGCCAGAGCTTCCAGCTCTTCTTCGTCCTCGCTCACAAACGCGATGACCGGCGCGTTTCGCGCCTTGACTTCCATCAGGTTGCTCACGGTTTTGTCGTATAACCGGTCCCGCGGGGCCAGGACGACTACCGGCACGTCTTCGTCGATCAGCGCAATGGGGCCATGCTTCATTTCCCCCGCGGCGTAGCCCTCCGCGTGGATGTAGGAAATTTCCTTGAGCTTGAGCGCGCCTTCCAACGCAATCGGATAATTGATTCCGCGTCCGAGGTAGAGAAAATTGTTCTTCCGGTGGAACCGTTCCGCCATCGCCGCGAATTCGGCTTCCCGCCTGATGACGCTTTCCACGTGTCCGGGCAGGGCCATGAATTGATCCAGCCACCATTGCCCGTCTTCCACCCCCAGGACTTGACGCACTCGCCCGACGTGCAGGGCCAGGAGGTACAAGGCCATGAGCTGGCCGGTGAAGGCTTTGGTCGATGCCACGCTGATCTCCGGACCGCACCGGGTGTAAATCACGCCGTCGGATTCCCTGGCCAGCGTACTGCCCACGACGTTGACGACCGAGAGGACGTGCGCGCCCAACCGCCTGGCTTCCCTGGCGGCAGCCAGCGTATCCGCGGTTTCTCCGGATTGTGAAATGGCAATAAAAACGTCGCCTTCCTGCACCATCGGGTTGCGATACCGGAACTCCGAGCCGATGTCCACTTGAACCGGTTTATGCACGAGTTCCTCCAACAGATATTTCCCCACCAAGCCGGCGTGCCAGGACGTTCCACACGCGACGATCCAGATCGACCGGGCGTCCCGTAGCTGGTCCGGCGTGATGGCCAGATCCGGCAGATCGGCTTCGCCCGAATCGTAACTGTAGCGACCCCGCAACGTATCGAGGATGACTTGGGGCTGCTCATGAATCTCCTTGAGCATGAAGTGCGGGTACCCGCCTTTTTCCGCGGCCTCCGCGTTCCAGTCGATCTGTACCTCGTCTCTTTGGACGGGCCGTCCGTCCGCGCCGGTCACCGTCATGCCGAGCGGGGTCAACGTCCCGACGTCGCCGTCTTCCAGATAGGTTACGTTTCGGGTATGCGCGAGTAACGGCGTCACGTCGGAAGCCAGCAACGCGGCTTTATCACCGTGTCCCAGCACCAGCGGACAACCCGACTTGGTCACCACCAGGGTCTCGGGTTCGCTCACGCACATGCCGGCAATGGCATAGCTGCCGTGCAATTCCCGCACGGTCGCGCGAAACGCCCGTTCGAGAGAGCGCCCATCCTCCATATGAAACGCCAGCAGGTGGGCGATGACTTCGGTATCCGTCTCGGACTCGAACCGATACCCTGCGGTTTCCAGGCGCCGCTTGTGGGCCAGGTAATTTTCGATAATGCCGTTATGCACAATGACGAGATTTCCTGACCGGTGCGGATGGGCGTTTTGTTCCGACGGCTTGCCATGCGTAGCCCATCGCGTGTGCCCGATCCCGATTGTCCCGAAGAGATGCTCTTCCTTCAGCGCGTCTTCAAGGTGCGCCAATTTGCCCACGCTTCGCCGAATTTCGATCCGGCCATGCTGCAACACGGCGATCCCCGCGGAGTCATAGCCCCGGTACTCTAACCGCCGAAGCCCCTGCATGAGCACCTCGGCGGCATTCCCGTCCCCGATATATCCCATGATTCCACACATGCGCTACTTGTCACCAAAATGCATCGTTTTTGACTTATTTATGATGCATTTTGCATCATTTTTTCATCATTAACGATCTTTTATGATAAAAAACTGCACATCTATTACCGTAGGTTGGATTAGCCTGGCGTAATCCAACAATGCTGTCGGAGTACGCTTCACTAACCCGACCTACTTTTCCTTTTCCGAATGATCGGCTCGCTCCCGGGCAGCCCACTTTTCTTTCGTGACCTGTGGGCTTCGTGACAATGCCAGGGCATCGGCGGGAACGTCTTCCGTAATCGTGGAACCCGACCCAACCACGGCGCCCCTGCCTACTTTCACGGGCGCAACCAGTTGCGTGTCACTGCCGATGAACGCCCCGTCCTCGATTGTCGTCCGGTCCTTTTTGTAACCGTCATAATTGCACGTGATGGTGCCCGCACCGATATTGACCCGTTTCCCCACGGTCGCATCACCCAGGTAGGTCAGGTGATTCGCCTTGGACCCGGCACCCAATTCCGTGTTTTTCACTTCGACGAAATTGCCGACCTTGGCTTGCTTCCTCAGCACCGCGCCGGGACGAATATGCGCGAACGGCCCGATTGTGGCATGGTCCTCGACAACCGCCTGCTCCACAACTGAACTGTCCTGAATGGTGACGGCCTTCCCGACCACGCTGTTCGTAATCCGGGAAGCGGAGCGAATGACACAGCCGGATCCGATATTCGTTTGCCCTTCCAGCGTCACGCCCGGATGGAGCACGGTATCCATGCCGATCGTGACCGTATCATCAATGAACGTGGTCCTGGAGTCGAGCATGGTCACGCCCGCGTTCAACCATCGCGCCCGAATGCGGTGGCGCACCGCCTCTTCGACACCGGCAAGATGCTCACGGGTATTGACCCCGAGACATTCCAGGGAGTCGGAGGTTTTCAGTCCCACCACCTTGCGACCCTCGGCCACGGCCAGGCCCACGACGTCGGTCAGGTAATATTCGCCTTGCGCATTCTGCGCGCGCACCCGGGCCAGGGCCTTGAACAGGAACAACGTATCGACAACGTAGGTGCCGGCGTTCACTTCATGAATGGCGCGTTCGACCCTGGTCGCATCCGCTTCCTCCACCACCTTGAGCACTTGCCTTGTTTCGTCTCTGACCACGCGGCCATAACCACGCGGCTTGGGCAATTCCGTGCTCAAGAGGGTCAACACGGCTTTTTCTTTTTCATGACGGGCCAACAATCGCCGCACGGTCGCTCGACTCAGTAACGGCGTATCCGCGTTCACGATGAGACAATGCTTGCTCGCGGCTTTTCCGTTGGGCATCAGGACGGCTTGAGCCTGTCGCACGGCATGGCCGGTGCCCAACTGTTCAGGCTGCAGGACCACGTCGAACGGCTCGAAATCCGCCTTGGATTGGTCCAGGAACGCCCGGACCCGGTCGGCCTGGTGTCCGATGACCACCACCACGCGCGCATCCGCAACCCGCCTGGCCAACGAGAGCATGTACCAGAGCAGGGGTCGCCCGGCCACGGGATGCAACGCCTTGGTCGTCCGTGACCGCATGCGTGTTCCCCGGCCCGCTGCGATGACAATCGCGGAAAATTTTTTCATGGATGATGCCTCATGGTGAGGCGTGGCGAAGAACGCGGAGGCTACCCCGTCCTGACTTCGACTTTTTGCTCAGGAAAGGCGGGGGACTCGCGCGCCGTATCGAAGGCCGGCACGTTCATGGGTTTCCCGGAAGAATAGAGCCCGCCCGAGACGATTAATTTCATGGCTTCTTCCACGCTCATGTCCACGGACACCACTTCACGCTCCGGGACCAACAAAAAGTATCCGGACGTGGGGTTCGGCGACGTCGGGACGTACACGTGGACCAGGGGTTCCGGCGCCAGGACTTGGACTTCTTCCCTGGTCTCCCCGGTCACGAAGGCCAAACAGTAGTTCCCGTCCTTGGGGAATTGAATCATCACCACCTTGTTATACTTCTTGCGCTGTTTGAACGAGAGAATATCCATCATCGATTTCAAGGTCGCGTAAATTCCCCGCACCACGGGCACCCGTTCCAGCGACTCCTCCCACCGTTTCACCAACCGGCCCCCGATATAATTCGTCCCCATAAACCCCGCAAAGAGGATCAGAAACAGCAGCGTCAGGATTCCCAACCCGGGCACGTAGTAGTCTTCCGTCACCACTTCGGCCAGCATGTTCCCCAGGATGCTGTCCACGGTGACGAACAGGGTCTTGAGGACGAGAACCGTCCCCCAGATCGGCGTGACGACCAACAGGCCCGTCAGAAAATAGCGCTTGAAGACCGCACTGGACATCATGACTGGCATGTTACAAAGCCGGACACCTTCCTGCAACCCCGTTTCTTGCGAATGTCAACGAGTTGGATTACGATGCGCCGTGGCAAACAGGCGATCGCAAGGCACCCCGTCCGCGCCGAAACGTCCCCGTCGAACAGGTCTGTTCATCACGTTCGAGGGGATCGAAGGAAGCGGCAAATCCACCCAGGCCCAGGCCCTTGCCCACTATCTCCGGGACCGGGGCTTCGAGGTGGTCGAAACGCGTGAACCAGGCGGCACTCCGGTGGCCGAACACATCCGCGAAATGTTTCTCCGGCCGACGCGCAAACGGCGCTCCGTCGATCCGCTGGTCCCGGAATGCGAAGTCGCCCTGATCCTGGCGGCCCGCAGTCAACACGTCGCCAACCGGATCCTGCCGGCCTTGGAGCGCGGAGCCGTAGTCATCTGCGACCGCTTCTCCGACTCGACGCTGGCGTACCAGGGGTACGGCAGGGGGCTCCCGTTACTCGAACTGCAATCACTCACGCAGTGGGCTGCCGGGGGCTTGACTCCCGATGCGACCTTTTTGTTTGACCTGCCGGTCTCCCAAGGATTGCGACGGCGACTGAACAGCCCCGACGTGAATCGCCTGGATCATGAAACCGCGGCCTTCCATCAACGCGTGCGGAAAGGATTTCTGACCTTGGCCCAACAAGCGCCGCGACGGATTCATGCGATCAATGCCGGCCGGCCGACCCAAACAATCGCCCGGGATCTGAAGACGTTGGTCGCTCCGCTGCTCGAACAAGGGCTGAAGAAACGACTCCTCGCGGTGACGCGTTCATAACCCCCATGCCGTTTGCCAACGTCATCGGTCAGGAAGGACCGAAAAAGAAAATCCGGACGGCGCTGGCCCAGCAGGCCATCGGCCATGCCTACCTCTTTTCGGGGGACGACGGCATCGGCAAACGCCTCATGGCCCTGCGGTTCGCGCAGGCCCTGTCCTGTGAAACACCGCCTTCCTCGTCGCAACCGGATTCCTGCGGCCAGTGTCGCGCATGTGAGCAAATCGACTCCGGCACCTATCCCGACTTGTTGCTCATCGAACCGGAACAGGACAAAGCCAACCCGCAAATCAAAATCGACCGGGTCCGCGAAATCGAACGACACGTGATCTACCGGCCGCTGTTGAGCGCACGCAAGATTTGCATCATCGACGATGCCGACCGCCTGAACGCCAATGCCGCGAACGCGTTTCTGAAAACGCTCGAAGACCCGCCCGAACACAGCCTGTTTATCCTGGTCACCAGCCAGCCCTTGCGCCTGTTGGCCACCGTGCGGTCCCGCTGTTTGGCGCTACGGTTTGCGCCCGCGACGCCCAACCAATTCGAAGGGGCACTGGCCCTGAAACAGGCCATGGCCGTTGAGGACGCCCGGTTTCTTTCGCAGGTGTGCGGAAACCGGATCGGCGTGGCCTTGCGCACGGACCCGTCAGAACTCCGTAGCCGCCACGACCGGTTTTTTGAATTGTGCCGGCACGAGACCTTGGCCCATCCCACGGCTGTCCTGCAACAAGCCGAGGAACTCTCAAAGACCCAACCCTTCCCGGACGTGATCGACTGGCTCTCGCATGGACTGCGCGATCTCCTGCTGATGACCCTCGGGACGGAGCAGGACCTCCTGTTGCACCAATCGCAAATCCCGTTACTTGAACGGATCGCTGACTCCTTGACCCCCGCGGGCGTCGCAGAACTCATGGACCTCCTGCAAACCCTGGAACAGGCTCCCACGCAGAATTTGAATCTCCAACTCTGCCTGGAAAATTTCCTGTTCCGTTTTCACAAAACCATCTACCGTGACGCCGCCTGAAGAACGTGATATGAATGGACATGCCTGACCGCTTCTATATCACGACGCCGATTTACTACGTGAACGACGTGCCGCACATTGGGCATGCGTATACCACCGTTGCGGCGGACGTGCTGGCACGCTGGCGCCGCCTGACCAGAGAAGAGGTCTTTTTTCTGACGGGCCTGGACGAACACGGGCAAAAAGTCCAGCAGGCCGCAGCCAAAGCCGGGATCTCGCCGCAGGAGCATTGCGACCGGCTGACCCCGCAATTTCGCGCCCTGTGGGAGAAGCTCGCCATTTCCAACGATGGATTCATTCGCACCACGGATGCCCGGCATCAGGCCGTGGTCCAACGATTTCTGCAGCAACTGTATGATGCCGGCCTCATCTATCGCGCGGAATACACCGGC
>JAJDZI010000049.1 GCA_022824735.1 Nitrospirales bacterium | reverse complement strand
ATAAATATTACAAAATGTACATATTGTACAGTTCATCGCAAATTTTACAAAAATAAAATTTTTGAAGAAATGTAAAAAAGTAAAAAACGTTGCCGAACGTCAAGGATAAACAAATGGCACAACACGCACGAGGTTAAGATTTCCCAACGTGCTCGTCGATGATCGGTGCCGCCACCTTGATGATCTTCACAAGCTTTTGACCGATAGGCTTGACAGCATTGCCATTTAGCACTCTGTGGCTGAAGGCCCACTCCCTATTGTGAAATACCTGAACTGCCAACCGTCTCCATTTGGTTCCCAGGCGGCCAGCAGCCAAGCATCCTCGGCGCGGGAACGTTGAAATGCCTCAACCTTCTCGGCAAGCCGGTCGGCGATATTCTTGGCGACGCCAGGCGCGTCTGTGCCGCCGAAGATCATCACACGAACTCCCGCTCGCGCCAGCAGAAGCTTCTCGAAGTCATCCTCGATGTCCTGTTCGTCGCCCCATTCGCATTCCGCGACCATGGGCGCGTCGATCAATTCGCCGCGGCCGCTTGTCTCGTATTGAAGCCAAGTGACATCGTAGAGCCATTCGCCATCGTCTCTTCTGTGTCTGGAAACGCCAGATGCATAGACTTTGTAGCCGAAGCTATCTTGGCCAATCCTACACAGTTCGGTCTTGATGACCCTGGTCCACATATTAGTAGGCGCCGCTACGGGGGTCCTAAGGCCGTTGAGGCCTTCCTTGACCGCGCGTATTATTTCGGGACTTTCTGGCATATCGAATTCCCTCCTTTGTTGGTCGTGACTGGGTGTCATTGGCCCTCCAAGTTTTTGAGAGCAATTTCTTTCCGTTTGCCAACCATATGCTGGCTTCATCTCGCCTCAATCCGCATGATGTGCCGCCAGGGTCGCGCACATGTTCGCCAGACGTTGCCGGAGACTGGCGGGCTGCTCGATTGTGACGCCTTCGCCCCACGTGATCAGGTGCCAGCACATCTCGTTGATGCCGCCGGCCTTGAACCGCACCGTCAGGGATTTGTCCTTGTTTGTGACGGTGGTCTGATCCGGATGGAAGAGGAACGTCTTGGCATCCGGTGCCGCCACGGCGTCGAAGCAGAGGACTACGTCCATGGACTCTTCCTGGAAGACGCCGAAGGAACGTTTGGCGTACGTTCGGAGATCGAAATCCTCTTCGCGGGTGAACGCCTCCTCGGTCATTTCCGGTTTGCTGATGTTGGAGAGACGCCAGAGCCGCATGTCGTGGCCGCGATCGATTCGGCCCACCAGGAACGCACGGTTCCCGTAGAGCAGGCCGTAGGGCTGGACGCGCCGGAGAGTTTGGCGCCCCGTGGATTGCGCGCGATACCGGAACGTGACCACGCGGCAGGCCTTGAGGGCCTCGCGCAGGAGCGACAGCAGTCCTTCGGCCAATCGCGGTCTTGGCCCCGGGCGCATGGCCAAGCCCTCGGCCTCCATGAGTGCTTCCCAATCGGTTTCAAGCCTGCGTAGCGATTTGTCGGGCATCATGGCCCGAAACTTGGCGGCCAGATCCCGCAGCAGGGTCGCCCGCTCACCTAACCCCCTGCGTTCCAATGTTTCGGCTGCGGAAGAGAGTTCCGTCAACTCCTCGGGCGACACGGATACAAAATGCTCCAATACATGTGACTGCAAGCGCCAATACCGTTTCCGTTCATCCCGGTCCACCACGATTAATGGTCCGAACGCCTCATCGACCGCGTCGCGCAGGCGCTCCGCCGTCCGCCTGCTGATGGAGAATTCAGTCCGGATGTCGTCGAGAGTTAGGCCGCCCCTTGAGCCCTGAAGGCGCAGGGCTAAACGCACGATATCTTTGACGCGTTCGTAGCGCATTCTGGCGTCTCCTCTTGCAGGTCCCTTTCGACTACGCTCCCTTCGACCCTTCGACGGGCTCAGGACTCAGGGCAGGCTTTAGCAGATGCGCCGGGGGGATGCAACGCTATGTATGGGGTGCCTATTTGCACTTCAGTGATTCCCCCCACCGGTTCTCCTGCGGGCTACGCCCCTTCGACAAGCTCAGGGCAGGCCTTGTTTCACCGACTCCCCCTCAAGGAGGGAGTGATGAGGAAAGGGTCACGGCAGAAAGCCGCTTTTCTTGGTCTGGCCGGGTTTGGCCTCGCACTCGGTGCGCAACATGTTGACGATGAAACGTGCATCGTGCAGGAGGCCCAGCGCCTCGGTCGCCCGGCGGACAACGGCGAAATCGCCGGGAGTCAGTACCGGGAGAGCCGCGAGTGCCTTGGGAGGCGTGAGGTTGAAGTATGCCCGGAACATGGCCGACGCCTGCTCCGTAGTGAGATAGCCGAGCTTGACCTTGAACGTGAAGCGGCGCAACGTGGCCGGGTCGAGTTTCTCGACGAAGTTGGTCGTGCAGGCAAAGGGCAGCCGGTGGCTTTCCATCCAGGTCAGCATCTCGTTGACTTGGCTGATTTCCCAACCCCTCTGAGCCGTACGCCGGTCGGCGAGCAACGAATCAGCCTCGTCAAACACGAGAAAGGCCTCCTGGCTGCGTGCTTCGGCAAAGGCTCCGGCGATGTTCTTCTCCGTGCCCCCGACCCACATGGAAAGCAGGTCGGATGCCCGCTTCTGCATGATCTCCAGGCCCAGACGTTCGGCAAAGTGGCGGACAAAGGCACTCTTGCCCGTGCCCGGCGGTCCCTGCAAGCAGAGCGAAAATCGTCGCTCGTCCTTTTTTACGAGCCGGTCGGCGAGCCGGACCAGGTCTTGATCCGCTCGGATGAAGGTCGGATCGAACCTGTCCGGCGGTTTTTGGGACGGCTTCTCACACGAGAGGACCCGGGAGAGGTTGCGCACGCCGTGGCGCACCGTGTCCAGACCTCCGCCGCCAAGTTTCGCCGCAGCCGTGGCTCCGGCCGCCACGCCCGGTGTTGCGTCGAACTCCGTTGCTAGGGCGAGTGCGTCATCAGCGGACGCCTCAATGCCGTGACGCGAGAGTTGTCTGGCCCAGATGCCCGCCCTGACCTTGGGCGGCGGCATGCGCAGTTCCATGGCGAACATCATGCGGCGCAGGATGCTCGGAGCGATCTCGTCGGTGAGGTTTGTGGTCCACAGGGTGGGTACGGCATTTCGTTCGAGAAGCCGGTTCATGAACACTTTGGATTCGCCGTGCCGGTACCCGTGGGAGAACCCGAAGAGAAAATCCGGGCCACTCGGTCGTGAGTCCGAAAGCAAGTCATCCATTTCGTCAAAAAGGAGAATCGACTTCCGGTCATGCCCAACCAGACACTGAGCCAACTTCAACTCGTTCAGTCGCTCTCTCCGGTTCGGTTCTTTCTTGTCTTCGTCGGACTCGCCAATACTGTGGATCATCGCTCCAAGCCTATTGGCGAGCACCTTGCAAAACTCGGTTTTGCCGGTCCCGGGAGGCCCATACAAGAGAATGTTGACGCCGGAGGCACTGCTCCGAATGGCGCCTTTCAGTAGCCCTTCAATGTGGTCCCGATCTTGTGCCAAGTGGTCGAAGTCAGACCAATCGAGTTCACTTGGAGTCGTGGCACCCAATAACAGACGCGTCGGGTCAATGTTGGCCCCGTCCGGGACAATGGCCAGCCGGTACAACCGGTCCATGATCTTGAGGTCTCCGTCACAATTGATGGAGATCAGCCCTGATCGAAGGAGTGGGGCATCCGGCTTGAAACGGTTGAGGATAGTATGGATCGATTTGTTGAGAAGATAATGAAGAATGTGTCCTTTCATATTGAGCTTTGAGCCGTGCCGGATGCTCACGTCGAACACCTGTTCAGTCATCGACTCAATGATCGGTTGCGTCTCGTAGCGGATCATGAAATTGAGGATTTCCACGTCCGTTGAAGCAAGCCCCGTCGTTTTTCCAAGACGCCGGATGCGTTGTGCCGTCGTATCTTCAGGCGCGTTTTTCGTCTTCGAGTTCTTGTCCTGAAGGGCCTGGAAAAGAGTCTGCCATTTCTGTTTGGACGGCCCCATATTGCGGTCCCCGGACGACCGACGACGTGGCGGTTGGACGATCTCGCCCAGGTTGAGCACGTCGGCATTATCGGCAACCCACTCGAAGAGCTTCTCCGCCTCCTTGCTGGTGTGACGCAAGCGAGATACGGTATTCGCCAAATAGCAGAAGATGAGACGTTGTTCGTAGCGGGTTGATGAATGTGCCAGCATACCAAGGCTTCTTTCTTCTTTGAACAAAGCATCCAGCTCTCGGTCGCCCATGTCCCTTCCCCTTTCTTTTTTGTGCGTGAAATGCCGTGACCTTACCAAACAGATACGTCAGATTCGGACGTAAGTCATAACGATCGGGGTAGGGAACAACGATCGTTGTTCCTTGCAAGTCCGGTCTTCCCGGTGGACATTCGTCCCAACCCGCTGTTAGACTCCGATGAAGGGCGTTCCATGCAATTCCACGTAGCCATAGCTCGTGACTCGGGCGTAGAGCAGGCGGCGCAGACGTTAATCGCGTCCGTGCGGGCGGCGTTCGGCCGGACGTCCCCTGATTTGATCTGCCTGTTTTTTTCACCGCATTATGCGAAGACCGCGCGTGAATTGGTCGAGACGCTCCACCGGCAATTGGTCCCACGAGTGATGACCGGCTGTATGGGCGACGGCGTAATCGGACCAGTCGAGGAATACGAGAATACATCGGTCGTGACCTTGTGGGCAGCCCAACTGCCTGACGTGCGGATGGTCCCCTTTCATTTGACGTTCCACGAACAGGACTCCCAATCCTCTTATGCCTTTGAGGGGTGGCCTCAGGAATTGGAATCGCTGTCTGAGCGGCCCACGTTCCTGGTCTTTGCCGATCCCTTTTCCACGCCGATAGAAGACGTGTTTGAAACCATGGAGGCACGCTGCCCGGGCGCGCCCGCGATCGGGGGCGTTGCCAGCGGGGGCACGGACCTGGGTGAAAATCGATTGGTGTTCAACGGCGGGATCGTGCAGGAAGGACTCGTCGGAGTGGCTCTGTGGGGACCCGTGTGGATTCGGACCTTGGTGTCTCAGGGGTGCCAACCCATCGGGGAACGTTACGTGGTAACCAAGGCTGAACGAAATATCATGTACGAGTTGGGCGGCGTGCCGACGCTCGAACGGCTCCGGGAGACACTCGAACACTTGGGGCCGGAACGGGGGAAACAGGTCGCCATGGCCGTGCAGGTCGGCGTGGCGTTTGATGAACAACGCGAGGAGTTCGGCCGGGGAGATTTTCTCATTCGTGGATTATTGGGAGCGGACCAACGCTCCGGGGGCGTGGCGATTTCCGACGTCGTGCAGGAAGGACAGACGATTCAATTTCACGTGAGGGATCCGGCCGCCGCCAGCGAAGATTTCAATTTATTGCTGGCGAAGGACCGCCTGGACTTCCCGGCATCTCCTTTCAAGGGGGCCTTGTTGTTCAGTTGCAACGGCCGGGGCCGGCGATTTTTCGCCGAACCCAACCATGATATTACGGCCCTCCAACGACAGGCCGACGGGATTCCGGTTGCGGGGTTTTTTGCCGCCGGCGAGATCGGGCCGGTAGGCGGGAAAAACTTTATCCACGGATATACCGCGAGCGTGGCGCTTTTTGCCGAGCCGTTTCCGGCTTCTCTTCCCTGATGAAACAAACTTCCCTGCATGAGGCCCACGTGGCCAGGAAGGCCAAAATCGTGGATTTTGCCGGCTGGGCCATGCCCCTCCAGTACTCGGGCGTCCTCGATGAATATCATGCGGTTCGCACCACCGCGGGCTTGTTTGACGTGAGTCACATGGGGCGCCTGCGCGTCGAGGGCCCCGGAGCCGTGCCGTTCCTGCAGCGAGTGGCCACCAATGACGTGCAACGCATCGAGCCCATGGGTGCTCAGTACTCGATGGTCTGCAACCACGATGGGGGCGTCAAAGACGATATTTTCATCTACCGGTTGGGCGCGGAGGAATTTCTGCTGTGTGTGAATGCATCCAACCTGGACAAGATCAGAAGTTGGCTGTTTCAACAACAGGGTGACGAACGGGGTGACGAGGATGTGCGCATCGTCGATCAATCGGAAGCGATGGCCCAACTGGCGCTGCAAGGGCCTGCCTCCAAGTCGCTGTTACAGGCGCGCGTGCAATCGTCACTCGATGCGTTGAAGCCGCGACGCTGCCTGCGGGAAACGGTCGGTGGCGTCGAATGTCTGATTACGCGGACCGGCTATACCGGAGAGCTTGGGTATGAATTGTACGTGCCGGCGACGCAGGTGCGCCTTGTGTGGGATCGACTGATGGAGGCCGGAGAAGAGTTCGGCGTGAAGCCCGCGGGGTTGGGCGCGCGGGATTTGCTGCGGTTGGACATGGGGTATTTGTTGTACGGCAATGACCTGACGGAAACGACCACCCCCATAGAGGCCAACGCCAAATGGGTCGTGAGTTTTGACAAAGGCGCCTTCATCGGCGAACCCGTGCTCAAACAACAAGTCCGGGAAGGACTTTCTCGACGCTTGGTGGCATTCGAATTACTGGAAAAAGCCGTGCCTCGTCACGACATGCCGTTGTTTGCTGAGGATAAACCGATCGGCACGGTGACCAGCGGGAACTTGTCGCCCATCCTGCAGAAGGGCATTGGCCTGGGGTACGTGGAGCCTGCTTATGCCGAGGCCGGCAGGGCCTTCGACGTCGACATTCGAGGCAGACGAATACCCGCGCAAGTGGTCACGCTCCCCTTTTATAAAAAGCCCAAGCCGGCGGCGTGAGATCCGGCATGAATACCGGGCGATGAAGAAACCGATCTATAAGGGGAAAATCATCGATCTCTCCGTGGAGACGGTGACCCTGCCGAATGGGGCCAAGGCGGACATCGAGGTCATCACCCATCCCGGGGCCGCGGCCGTCGTGCCGATGAAAGACGAACGGACGGTGATCATGGTCCGGCAATATCGTCATGCCGTCGGACGCTTCATCTATGAAATTCCCGCGGGCAAGCTGCATCCCGGCGAAGACCCCAGGGAGTGCGCGGCGCGCGAAGTGGAAGAAGAAACCGGGTACAAGGTGGGGCGGTTGGAGCCGGTCCTGAGCTTCTTGACCACGCCGGGCTTTACCAATGAAATCATTCACGTCTTTGTGGGACGCGACCTCTCTCCGGGCACGCAAAACCTGGGTACGGATGAGGTCCTGGAGATCATCGAAATGCCGCTCGACCAAGCCATTGCTCATATCAATGACGGCGTGATCCAAGATGCCAAAACCATCATCGGCCTCCAGGCAGTCTGTCTCAAGATGAAAAACTAGAGGTTCCTGAAGTCTGTCTTTTATGCTTTGGCAAACTCAATCTTCGCTCAATGAGAGAACGTTTGTGTGTAGCCGGGTAGGTCGGGTTAGCCGGAGGCGTAACCCGACAATTCCTGGCTAGCCCAACAGAAACCCGTCTTTTAATGGGTCGTTCGGGTCGATTATGAATTCGTGGCGGCCCGTGAGCCAGGCGTGGCCTTCGACTTGCGGGATAATCGCCGGGTAGGTGCCCAGGTGCGTTTCTTCCACGATTGTCCCGCCGAACTGCGTCCCCAGAATGCTTTCAAACCGCAGGGATTGTCCCAACTCCACGTCGCCCTTGGCGTGGAGGAGGGCCAGGTGTGCGCTGACGCCGGTTCCGGTCGGCGATCGATCCAAGGCGCCATTGGCAAAGATGCACGTGTGCCGCACGTCTCCTCCTGACGTGTGAGGAGAACCGACAAAGATCGTGCCATAGAGATACCCAAGCTCCGGCTCCGTAGGGTGGGCAAGAGTGCGTTCGGCCATGATGGCTCGTTTGATGGCGAGACCCAGAGCCTGAAGTCGCGGCGCGTGTTCGGGGTCGAGGTTGAGACCCAGTGCCTCCGCCCGGCAAAAGGCATAAAACGCCCCGCCAAAGGCCAGATCATAATCAACCTGGCCGATGCCCGGCACGTGGACTGTCTGTCCAACGTCAAGAACAAAGGACGGGACGTTGAGAAACGCGACGCTTCGAACCTTGCCTTCATCAACGGAAGCCGTTGCCGTCACCAGGCCGCTGGGCGTGTCGAACCGGATGGTGGTGGCCGGAACGGAAGCGGGAAACAACCCCTGTTCCAGCATGACCGTCGTGAGCCCGATGATCCCGTGCCCGCACATGGTACTGTAACCTTCATGATGAAAAAACAGGACGCCGGTATCGGCCTGGGGGTGCGCGGGCTTGACCAACAGGCACCCATACATGTCGTGGTGGCCTCGCGGTTCCCACATGAGCGCTTTCCGAAGATGGTCAAGATGCGTCCGGCAATAGTGTCGTTTTTCCAGGACGGTGGAACCGGCAGGCTCGGGAAACCCCGACGTCACCACGCGGAGCGCTTCGCCGGCAACGTGACAATCGAGGGTGGTGAGAACGTGCATGGGTGCAGTCGTTGACTATTTCCCCCTCACCCCAGCCTTCTCCCACCATGGGGAGAGGGGGCACTTTCGTTCCCCTCCTTTGTAAGGAGGGGCGAAGGGAATGTAGAACAAAGGGGAGGAAAAGAAAGCTTGAAGTGAGCATTCACAAGGTGAAGTGTTCCGTCATGAACCAACCGGCGATCGAAAGCCGTTTGTGCTCGCCCGCCAATGCATCCACCCGGCACACGCGATGGAACCGGGGTACGGCAAAGAGGGCAAGTGATCCCGGTTGCGGGGCAATGCATTGCGCCACGTCCAGGACACGGTTGCCGCATGCGTCCTTCCTGGCATGATAGATAATCAGTTCCCCGCCCCAATCAGTGTTCCATTCGGAATGAACGTAGGTCGCCAGGGCCAGCCGCCGGAGCGGCGGCGGACGGTCATGGTTGCCGGCGTAGGCTTCATCCGTATCGTCATGCGTCGGCAAACAGTCTCCGGCGCCATAGGAATAGAAATTGAAATTCACGTGTCGTTGCCGAATATTGGGAAAGGATTCCACGTACTCCATAATGCACGGCATCGACAGCTTGTCGAGAAAGAGTTGCCGCTCGCGCGCACCGATTTCAGCTTTCAGCCAATTGCCTGAATCGGGAAACGCCCGGGAGACCGCGGGCATGTCCAGGAGACCCGTCCATGTCGAATGCGTCATCGCCTCCCGAAAGGTTTCCATTTCCTTTTCGGTCCAAAAATTTTCCAGTATCAGGACCGGATCTTTCCGAAACGAGAATTTCTTGGGATTGAATTGATGAAACGATACTTTCATGCACGAACCTCACCCCGGCACGACGCCGGCATCATTTGTTCCCCATTGATTATAGCATGCAAAATACGTATGGTGTATAAACTTGTGATGGCGTCAATAATGAAACAGGGTTCATGTCAATAATTCAGCATGGAGGAAAAGGCGATGTGCGACAATCTATCGTTGACTGTCGGTTCTCACGAACCGGCGTTACGCCCCGGTTTACGGCGTTTCTCGAAGGGCATGAAAGCCGTGCCGGCCGTGCTGGCATTGGTGCTCGTCTCTTTCGGCGCGAACGCGTATGCCGGCGATGGGCCTTACGTCGGGGTCGGGGGCAGCCTCAGTCTTCTCAGTAATTCCGACGTCACGGCTGGCGCTAATGAGGAGAAGGGCTATACTCCGCTCGACCTCGATGCGACCACCAAAGACGGGTTTGCCGTGAGAGGCATGGCCGGGTATGCCTTTCCCAGCGGTTTCCGAGTGGAGGCCGAGATCGACTACCGCAGACATGGTCTAGGCGAACTGGATGTCAAAAGCCCGGGCGGTCTGGTGGAA
>JAJDZI010000141.1 GCA_022824735.1 Nitrospirales bacterium | reverse complement strand
GGGAAACTGGATTGAAGCTACAATCGACGACATCATAGCGTCTTCACGGAATGCTATCGTAGGAGGTCCATTCGGTTCCAACCTTGTTTCGCGCGATTACGTTCCTGAAGGTGTGCCAGTAATTCGAGGACAGAACATGGGCAATCGCTGGGTCGCTGGAGACTTTGTGTTCGTCACTCAACAGAAGGCCAAATCTCTCGAAGCTAACCTTGCTCGACCAGGAGACATCGTTCTGACGCAGCGTGGAACCCTTGGTCAGGTGAGTCTTGTTCCACTGGCACCGTTCGACCGCTACTTGGTGTCTCAAAGTCAGATGAAAATTACAGTCAATCGGGAAATTGCAGATCCCCTATTTTTCTATTACGTGCTGTCATCTGTAGAACAACAGGACTATGTTCGCCAGAACGCCATTCAAACTGGGGTCCCACACACCAATCTCGGCATCCTTCGGTCAACCCCCGTACCGGTTCCCTCGTTGGACGAACAACGCGCCATCGCCCACGTCCTCGGCACGCTGGACGACAAGATCGAACTGAACCGGCGCATGAACGAGACGCTGGAGGCCATGGCACGCGCACTGTTCAAATCCTGGTTCATCGACTTCGACCCCGTCCGCGTCAAAGCCGCCCTCCGCAATCACTCCCCCCTTGAGGGGGAGTCGGCAAGGCAAGGACGAAGTCCGCAGGCGCGCCGGTGGGGGGATGAGAGAGGGTCGAAAGACGCCAGTCTTTTGGGAAGGGGGCACCCCCCACCGCATCAGCCTTCGCCTTGCGGCTCGGCTTCCGCGACTCCCCCTCAAGGGGGGAGTGATTGGACAATCGAACGCGCCCGTGCCTACCTCGACAACATGGACGAAGAAATAGCCGACCTCTTCCCCGACCGCCTCGTCGACTCCGAACTGGGGCCGATCCCGGAGGGGTGGGAGGCAGGCGTTCTGGATGGCGTAATAGAACTTCTCAGTGGAGGTACGCCTAAAACATCAATCGCAAAATATTGGGATGGAGATATTCCTTGGTATACCGCAAAGGATGCACCAGATCGCTCAGACGTGTTTGTATTGGAAACTGAAAAAAATATTACACATGCAGGGGTTGAAAACAGCGCAGCAAAAATCCTTCCTATATGGACAACTGTTATCACTGCGAGAGGCACTGTCGGAAGATTAGCTTGTCTTGGGAGACCGATGGCCATGAATCAAACCTGCTATGGAATTCGTGGTGCTCAAGGTTATCCCGATCTCTTCACTTACTTTAACGTTAGGATGACGGTCAATGAGTTGCAAAGACAAACTCATGGAACAATTTTCGACACAATTACACGACAAACTTTCAAGACGATTCAGACAGTTCTGCCCCCTACAGATTTAGCGGAAGAATTCGAATCCATAATAAATCCAGCGATGAAACACGTCCTCCGCAACCTCCGGGAATCCTACAGTCTCACCACTCTGCGTGATGCGCTACTGCCGAAGCTTGTTTCTGGATGTTTACGAGTAAATACGTATAAAGGCCATCTGACAGACAATAAAGTTCAGGAGTTCAGCGTTTGAACAAACTCGATGTAATCTACGCAAAAATCAGTCGCGCGGGCGATCAAATAGACTCACTCACGGCCGATATGGATAGGTTCTGCACAGACATACGACAGTTAATCATCCATGAAATCCACGATCATAATTAGATGTGTGCCCGAATCCGAAAACGAGCCATGCACCGAAAATCCCGTACAGAAAATGAATTCTTTGAAATGGTCTCAGGCTGGAAAGGGTTTTCGATGATAGGCTCTCCATCCCGGCACACTCTCACGAAACAGAAAGGCACTCACCAAAACGGAAGTGTCAACAACAACCCTTTGTGAGATCAACAACAGGATAGAATGTTCTACTTGGTCTCGCCCACCATCGCCAGCATGTTTGTTCTATGAGGACGTGGGGGGCGTGGCTCGGTTTCTCTGACATCCGGTATCGCCGGACGTGCGCCAGGACTGGGAGTTCCAACTTGAGCCATATTGACTATTCGTGATATATATCGTTGATATATGGCAATGGAGTAAAAACAAATGGCCGATACCGCAAAGCTCTTCTGGTCAGGCAGATCTCAGGCCGTCCGACTCCCCAAGGAATTCCGCATGGAGGGTGATGCCGTACGTATTCGCAAACAGGGTGCTGCCGTGATCCTGGAACCCATCGCATCCGACTGGGACTGGCTGGACACCGTCGTCGGGAGATTCTCCGAAGACTTCCTCGCTACGGGACGCGAACAACCGGATCTCCCACCGGGGCCGGATTTCGATGGCGCCTTGAAGTAATGCGTTACCTGCTTGACACCAACGCCTGTATCGCATTGCTGAATGGCACTTCACCCTCCGTGCAGGCACGCGTTCGCCGTTACAGGTCATCGGACATCGGTTTGCCGTCGCCGGTGGTGTATGAACTCTACTACGGCGCATACAAGAGTCAACAGACGTCCCGTAATCTTGAGCTTCTGGACCGGGTGGGGCTTGAGGTCGTTCCGTTCGACGCGTCGGATGCTCGTGTCGCGGGTGCCGTTCGTAGCGAACTTGAAGCCATGGGGCAACCGATTGGTCCCTATGACGTCTTGATTGCTGGGCAAGCCCGCTCTCGTGGGTTGGTGCTGGTAACGGCCAACCGCCGGGAGTTTCTGCGGGTGCCCGGGCTCGATTGCGAGGATTGGACCATTGACGATTGAACGGCAAACTCCCCGAGACCTCCCTGGACGGGGAGGTCGCTGTCCCCGAAGCGTCAGACGGCGAGGCGCACCGACGTAATCATGAGACCCTGACGGTGTTGCCTGTTTGCCGCAGTGCGCGCGCTCAGGACCCGATAATTCGCCTCATCGCCAAGTTCCTGCTTGTCACGGGAACGGCGTAAGCCCATGACTTGGCGGTAGCGACCCGCAACGTGGTGGATTTCGAGTGCCTGGACGTTGTCAATCCGTGGGAGACGCCGTGACTCGTATCACCGAATCCGTCGTTGAAGACGCCGTACTGCTGCCGAAGCTTGTTTCCGGGGCAGTTTAAGATCCCATTTCTTCTAAGAACTTGCGGGCAGATACAATCCGCACTCCCTTATATTGCTCAAGGTCAAGCAAGTCATGATCCCCCGTTACAATCCACGAAGCACCGGCGCCATGTGCGCAAGCGATCACATGCTGGTCATCAGGGTCACGGCACACAGGCCCAACGTCCGGTAATACCTTTTCCCACACTTTTCCGATTTGCTTCAAAGTCTGACACCAAGCTCGCACGTCAGCATCCGTATACCCATAGGCCTTTTTCAGGCGTGGATGGTGAAGTGAGCGCCTCACTTCTTCAAGCAGGATCGGAGAAAGGTAAAGGGTGTAAACGTTCTGCTCAGCAAGGGTAATGACCCGTCCAGGCACACTCCCCCGAAACAGAAAGGCACTCATCAAAACGGAAGTGTCAACGACGGCGCTCTTTCGCATACTTCCGGCGTTCTTGGTTCACGACGTCCAAAATCTCCGCCTCCTGAGCTGCCGACGGTTCCCGAGAGCGTACGGTCACGGGCTGCAACAACACACCGCCCTTCGTGAATCGGGGTGCCAAATAGTCTCCCTCTCCAAGATTCATAGCTTCCCGCACTTCACGGGGCAACGTGATCTGCCCGGCCCGCCGGATCCTCACGAGATCCAACCCGCCTTTCTTTGATAAGGTTTCTTTATTTTTTCTCATGTCAAAGTTCCTTGTATAGAATTTTACGAATTTCGTATTTTATTATTCCATGAACGTGTTCCAAAGTAAATAAGTCCACGGCTTGAGGATCTCAATCTTACAATTGGCCGATCTGTGACCTCTTGATTCAGTAGCCAACATGCTCCGTGTTGGACTATTATGGACCGATTTGAGGGCGTATGACAGTGAAACATGCCAAGCCCAACCGGAAGGAGACCGTAGCCGTTGTCAATCCGTGGGAGACGCCGTGACTCGTATCACTGAATCCGTCGTTGAAGACGCCGCGCTCGATTGGCTGGATGGCTTTGGCTGGAATGTTGCGCACGGTCCTGACATTGCGCCCGATACACTGACTGCCGAGCGTGCCGATTACGGGCAGGTGGTCCTGGAACGGCGGTTGCGGGATGCCTTGGCTCAACTCAATCCTGATCTGCCCGCCGAGGCGCTCGACGATGCTTTTCGTAGGCTGAACCGGCTGGAAGGGGCGTCGTTGGAAACGCGCAACCGGGCGTTCCACCGGATGCTGGTGGATGGTGTGACGGTTGAGTATCGCGCCGACAACGGGGACATTCGCGGGGCGCAGGTTCGGGTGCTCGACTTCGACTTTCCCGTCAATAACGACTGGCTGGCGGTCAACCAGTTTACGGTCGTCGAAAGCAACCACGAGCGCCGACCGGATATTGTGCTGTTCGTGAACGGTCTGCCGCTGGGGGTGATTGAACTCAAGAACCCGGCGGACGAGGATGCCACCATCCGGACTGCGTGGCAGCAACTCCAAACCTACAAAACCGAATTGCCGTTGCTATTCGCCATGAACGTGGCCCTGATGGTCTCAGATGGGGTGCAGGCGCGCATCGGCACGCTCACTGCTGGGCGGGAGTGGTTCAAGCCTTGGCGCACGATCACCGGCGAGGGTTTGGCCGACCCCAGCATGCCGGAATTGGAAGTGATGTTGGAAGGCGTCTGCGAGCCGGGGCGGTTCCTCTCTTTGATGCGGGACTTCATCGTGTTTGAGGACAAGGGGAGTGGTGCGCCGGTCAAGAAGATGGCGGGTTATCATCAGTTTCATGCTGTGCAGGTGGCTGTGGCGGAGACCTTGCGGGCCGCCGAATTACAACGGGTGGATGAGGAAGCCGGCGAGGACTTCGGCCGCTATGAATCGGGTCGTCAGCCGGGTGGTGAGCTTGGCGACCGAAGGATCGGCGTGGTCTGGCATACGCAAGGCTCTGGCAAAAGCCTGACCATGGCGTTCTATGCCGGGCGCATCATTCGTGAGCCGTTGATGGAGAATCCCACCGTGGTGGTTTTGACAGACCGCAACGATCTCGACGATCAGCTTTTCAACACGTTTTCGCGTTGCCAGGATCTATTACGTCAGCCGCCGGTGCAGGCGGAGAGCAGAACGGATTTACGGGCCAAGCTCACGGTTGAATCGGGTGGGGTGGTGTTTACGACGATTCAGAAGTTTATGCCGCCTACCCCTCATCACTCCCCCCTTGAGGGGGAGTCGCAGAAGCCAAGCCGTCAGGCGCCGGCTGATGCGGTGGGGGGTGTGAGGGACAGCCGTCACGTTTCACCCTCACCCCGGCCCTCTCCCGTCAAGGGAGAGGGAGATTTGTCCTCACCCCAGCCCTCTCCCGGGGGCGAAGAGGGGATGCCCTCACCTCAACCCTCTCCCAGCAGCGGGAGAGGGGGCCAGGAGGGTGGGGAAGTGGCGGCTTTGTCCCATCGAGGCAACATTGTGGTTATTGCCGATGAGGCGCATCGGAGTCAGTATGATTTCATCGACGGATTTGCGCGTCACATGCGCGATGCCTTGCCCAACGCTTCGTTCGTGGGTTTCACCGGCACGCCGATCGAGCTTCAGGACGCGAACACCCGTGCCGTGTTCGGCGACTACATCAGCATCTACGACATTCAGCGGGCGGTCGAGGATAAGGCGACGGTGCCGATCTATTACGAGAGCCGGCTGGCGAAGTTGACGCTGGATGAGGCCGAGAGACCGAAGATCGATCTAGGTTTCGAGGAGGCGACCGAGGGCGAGGAAGTCGAGCGCAAGGAGAGGCTCAAGACCAAATGGGCGCAGTTGGAAGCGGTCGTGGGTGCCGAAAACCGTTTGAAACTTGTAGCCCAGGACATTGTTGACCACTTCGAGCAGCGCCTTGAAGCCTTGGACGGCAAGGCGATGGTGGTGTGCATGAGCCGGCGCATCTGCATTGACCTGTATCGTGAACTGGTGCACTTGCGACCCGATTGGCATCATGAGGACGACGATAAGGGCCGCCTCAAGGTTGTGATGACCGGCGCCGCGCCCGACCCGCCCGAATGGCAGCCGCATATTCGTAAAAAATCCCGGCGCGAGGACTTGGCGAACCGCTTCCGTGATCCTGGCAGCACATTGCGCATGGTGCTCGTGCGGGACATGTGGCTCACGGGCTTCGACGCGCCGAGCCTGCACACCATGTACGTGGACAAGCCGATGCACGGCCATGGCTTGATGCAGGCCATCGCCCGGGTCAACCGCGTGTTTCAGGACAAGCCCGGTGGCCTGATTGTCGATTACCTGGGACTTGCCCATGAACTCAAGCGTGCGCTGGCGACCTACACCGAAAGCGGCGGCAAAGGGAAAACCTCACTGGATCAGGAGGAAGCCGTGGCGGTGATGCTCGAAAAATACGAGGTCTGCTGCAATTTGTTTCATGGTTTCGACTGGTCCAAGTGGATCAAGGGCGCCCCCGCGGAACGGCTTGGTCTGCTGCCAGCCGCGCAGGAACACGTCCTGGCTCAAGAGAGCGGTAAAGATCGCTGCCTGCAGGTGGTGCTGGAACTGTCACAAGCCTTTGCCCTGGCCGTACCGCACGCGGAGGCTCTACGCATTCGTGACGACGTGGCGTTTTTTCAAGCGGTCCGTTCGGTGTTGGCCAAGCGCGCTTCGGTTGAGGCACGGCCCGAGGAGGAGTTGGATCACGCCGTGCGTCAGATCATCTCGCGTGCAGTGTCATCGGAAGGCGTGATCGACATTTTTGCCGCCGCCGGTTTGGATAAGCCCGATGTTTCGATCCTTTCCGATGAGTTCCTGGCCGAAGTGCGGGGCATGCCGCAACGCAACCTCGCAGTGGAACTGTTGCAGAAGTTGTTGAAAGGCGAACTTGTGATCCGCCGGCGAAAGAACGTGGTCCAGGCGCGCTCCTTTGCCGAGCTGTTGGAACAGACTCTTCGGCGTTACCAGAACCGCGCCATCGAGGCGGCACAGGTGATCGAGGAGTTGATCGGACTTGCAAAAGATATGCGGGCAGCCGCTGAACGCGGGGAGGAGTTGGGGCTATCGGACGACGAGTTGGCTTTCTACGACGCGCTTGAGACCAACGACAGCGCGGTTCAGGTACTGGGTGACGAGACCCTTCGGACGATAGCGCGTGAACTGGTCGAAACCGTGCGCGGCAACGTGACCATCGACTGGACCTTGCGCGAGACTGTGCGCGCCCAACTCCGGGTGTTGGTCAAGCGCATTCTGCGGAAACACGGCTATCCGCCGGACAAGCAGGAAAAGGCCACGCGGACTGTGCTGGAACAGGCGGAGGTGCTGTCGGTTGGGTGGGCTGCTTGAATTGGTTTGGAAGATCCCCTCACCCCAGCCCTCTCCCAGGGGCGGGAGAGGGAGTAAAGCCCCCCACCGCATCAGCCTTCGCCTTGCGGCTTGGCTTCTGCGACTCCCCCTCTAGGGGGGAGTGATTTCCGGCCATTGCACAAGTGTCGGCTGCTGAGACTCCCTCTCGAGGGGGGAGTGATTCAATAAAAAAAGAGCCG
>JAJDZI010000012.1 GCA_022824735.1 Nitrospirales bacterium | reverse complement strand
CATCCGTAAGAACACACCCAAGTTGTCATCCTGAGTTTGTCCTGAGCGAAGCGAAGGACCTGCGAAGGATCTGCTTTTACGGGCGTTTGGTCAAGCAACGACCCGTTCGCTTCGCTCAGGGCAGGCTCCTTGATTCTTCGCCTTCGGCTCAGAATGACAATTCTAGGTGATCAGTCCTTCCATTCTGTCAACGAATGACTGAACACATACAATCCTCGACATTTTTAATCGAGGATCCAGCTACAAGAGTCTCCCGAAAAACCCGGAAGGGAAAGGAGTGCTGATGACCAGACCGCGTGAACTCTTTGTGCCTGCCAGGATCACCGGCGTGCATACCTATGATCCGGGTGAAGTCCGGAAGGTGACGTTGACGTTGCCGGAGACGTTCGAGGTTGATGGACGGCCCGTCCCCGTTCGGGATTGCATGCATCCCGGCGCGGCGTTCCTGGTGAAACCATTCGGGGTCCGGACGCAAAAATATCGTCGCCGAATGTACACGCGCTCCAATTGTTCGGAGGAAAGCCCGCGCGTGTTGGAGACGATCATCAACGATACACAGAAGGACAAAGCCGATACTTCTCCCTGGTGGCAAACCGATGATCTCGTGCATCGTTGCCGTACGGGCGGCTCAATCGACGTGTGCGTACAGTATGATGAAACCCGTCCGGAACTGGTGGTGTATCAAAACGCTCAGACGGTGGACCCGACGACCCTGGTTTTGGAAGAGGATCACGAATGGCGTTCCATGCGGATCGTGGCGGTGGCGCTATCGACGGGCATTACGCCGTTTTTGGCGTACGTGCGGCATATGAAATCCAAAGCGTTCGGAGAAACGACGGAAGGGCATTTCAGCCTGATTGTGAGCGTCAAGAAGCCCAGCCACTTGATGGAGCATCAGGCTTTGCTGGATCTGGCGCGGGAATGCCCACAACACTTTACCTACCATCCGGTCTTAACCCGGGAGTGGCCGGATGATTGGGTTCATGGCAAAGGAAGGATCATGCACGTGCTGACCGAAGGACAGGAAACGCGCGTGAACCTGGACCCGCTTGTTGCGCTGGAGCCGAATGTGTCGGAGTGTCACGTGCGGTTCTGTGGGAATGCGCCGGCAAAGGATCACCTCGTCCTGGGATTGGAGCAAGCACAACTGACTCCGCTCAGTTTCCGGTCTGAAACGTGGTGAGAGGGTTGCGTCAAAGGCTTGTCAGCAGGGGAGAAGGACGGGCGGCTTGATCCGGGGTGAGCGGAGGATAAAACGTGACACGTTGGGCTTCGACGTTATTCAATAGCCTGTGGCCATTGGCTTCTCGTTCCTTCCAAAAGATGCCCTCAACCTCAACGGTTCGACCGGTGGTCATTTGAATGTCTCCCTGGGTTCGATCATGTCGCCCGAAGACCAATACGCGGTCTGCCCCTGTCTTGAGGTAAAACACAAAATTGATGAAATGTTTCGAGTCGTCGAGATGAAGTTCCAGCCGCGTAACGGTTCCCCGGACCCTGATGCGTTGTTGATGGTATGGCCCAGGGGTTTGAAGAAGGGTCCGGATGGTGACAATTTCCACAAATCTTTTCTGTTCAGTTGGTTGTAAAAAAACAGGTGATGAGGCATAGCCATTGATTAACGGTCCCGGGAGACATGCGGTGATGAGCCCCAACAAGAGGATCCACATCTTTTACTTTCCCTTCACGGCGTTTTCTGCAACGGGTTATTGTCTGCGAACGTCTGCGAAGTGTGCATGGGTACGGCTTGTTTTGCAATCCAGTCCCTGGCTATGATCAACGCAACCGGTAAGAACCCATGGCACAATTCCATCTCGATTACTACGCCACCCTGGAAGTCACGCCGCAGGCCTCGGATGAAGAAATCAAACGGGCCTATCGGAAACTTGCACTCAAATATCATCCGGACCGTAACCAGGGAAACAAGCAGGCTGAAGAGAAAATTCGGGAAATCAATGCGGCGTATGAAGTGCTCGGTGACCCTGAAACCCGAAAATCCTATGAACGGCTGCGGTTCGGAGGCCATGGCCGAAAATCTGATTTTGCCGAAGAACCTACTGAAACAGTCAATCCGGGCGTTGTCCTCGATGCCATGGAGAAAAAATTATGGGAGGAAGGCCGTGTGGAGATCTTTCGGTCATTGATGCAGGATCTGCCCATGGTCAAGCGGGAATTGGCGGAGATTCGCAAAACCACGGTAGCCAAGTTCGGTTATGACAAGTTTCATGAAGAAATCGTGAAAATACATGCCAAAGATGCAATCGGGAAAATTGTGACCTCTGAGATGGACGAACGCAAAGAGCGGTTGCTGGACGTGGCCCTCAACATGATGTTGTCTCAAGGGGTCGATGGCCGCGGCGGTCAGGAAGGCGCGGAGTGGGTGAAACGGCAATTAGCCGCGGCATTCCACCGGGGCCGGGCAGACGGCTACTGCGAAGCCTGCGAGTTGCTCTACGTGCGCAAGTAAAACCCGCCCCCATTTCACCGTATCCCCTCTCCCTGTTATGGGAGAGGGTTGGGGTGAGGGTGTACTAAAATCTATATTCAAACGCTGCGTAATAAAATCCACCGTTGAAACCGAAGGGCGCGGAACGCCGCGAGTACGTGAACACGTCCGGGGAGTCCACGATAAGATTGCCTTGACTGTCGATGATCCGGCCACCCCTGGCCGTATCAATCATGTCTTCATCCGGCGTGACATCGAACAGGTTATTGGCTCCCAACTTGAACATCCCGAATGGTCCGAAGTTGTAGCTGAGCTGGACGTCGGTCACGTATTGGGGATCGAATTTCTGTTTGACGGAGCCGTCATCGCTGGTCACCGAGTAGGAGCCGTAGCGGTGCACCATGACCGAGGCCGACAATTGATCCAATTGATACAAACCGGACAGCGTGAAACGACTCTTGGGTTGCCATTCTTCGATAATGGAACGGTCCCGGATGCCAAACAGTTCTGACGGAAGACCTGCCGGAAGGTTGACCGATCGGATCTTGGTCTCCATGACCGCTCCGAGCAGTTTCAGGTTCAGGTCGCCCTGCGGCATGAACGGGACATCCCACGAGGCGACGATCTCTCCGCCCCGTGTCTCGGTGTTGACTGCGTTCATGAAGAACTGCGCATTACCGACTCCTTCGGAAGCGAGTGCGGCCCTGACGTTGGCCGGAAGGTCGGAGTTATCCGCCTGCAGATTCCCGCTGATGACGATCCGGTCCTTCACTTCAATGCGGTAGAAGTCCGTGGTGAGGGTGAACCGGGGAGACGGTGTATACACGAACCCTCCGCTCAGGTTGGTCGTGGTTTCCTGCTTGAGTTCGGGGATGCCGATCGCCCTTGCGATGGCACTGTTGTTTCTGAACGTACCGGTTTCCTGGGCGGTCGTTTGTCCTCCAATGGTTTGAAATTGGGTGCTCACGTTGTTGAAATAGAGCTGATGCATGGAAGGAGCCCGGAACCCGCTGCTCATGGACCCTCTCACGGCAAATGCACGGGAAAGGTCCAGTTTTGATGCCAGTTTGCCGTTGACCGTATGACCGAAATCGCTGTAATGCTCGTAACGTACTGCCGGACTGACCATGACCCGGTCGAAGATGCCGAGATTGTTCACGAACATCTCCGCGTCCGTGTAGAAAGCGAAGGCGTGCCTTGACTGGTTCACCTCGTTGACGGGCTTGAATCCGGGGAAGACCTGAATGCCTGCTCCTCCCGCTTCAGGCCCATCGTAGTCCGCGTACGAGTATTCTTCTCCGGCTTGGATCTGGTAGTTGTCACGCCTGTATGCCGCTCCCCACGCCAGGTTCATGTTCTTCTCCGGTACCGGCAGGGAGAAATCCAGGTTTACGGTGGTGAGGTAGAGTCCCAGGGTTCCTGCGTCAGCGGAAGTCTGCGCCGTGCCGGAGCCAGAGAAATTGTTGCAGTTTCCACCAAGAGGATTGCCGACAAGGCAGTTGACCCAGGAGGCATTATGGGAATTCGTGATATTGAAATTGAACGTGTTCCCGCCGTGCACCACTCCCAGGTCAGCCTTGAGTCCGTTGCCGAACTCTTTGACAAGCCCAGCGCCGAATGAAAAATCCCAGATCGTGGAATTGATCAGGGGCAGAAATCCGTCAGGATAGCCTGAACCTGCGGGGTTTCGAGCACCCTGGTTCGCTCTTCTGTAAAAGCCGCCGCTTTCGTTCTCCCGCCTCGACACGTCGGCGAACGAGTAGAATTCAAGGCCTTTCCCGATCGTTTTGTCGAAGTTCAGGGCGCCGCTGAACTGTTCCGAATCAGAGTCTCCAATACGGAAGTTGCGCCGGTTGAAGTTCTTTTCTTTGTCACCGGGATCATTCAGGATGACGTTTGTGCCTCCCGGGTTGTTCTGGAGCAGGTTAGCTCTGTTGGGGAGTTGAGCGGTCGTGCAATTGCTCAGTGTGCATGTTTGTGTGCCGGGGTATTGGATGTTTCCGGTCAACCCAGCCCGGTTGGTCCGTTGCCGGTTACGATACTCGAACGTCGCGTGCAACGTGCCGTCTTCTCCGACCTTGAA
>JAJDZI010000015.1 GCA_022824735.1 Nitrospirales bacterium | reverse complement strand
GAGTCCTTCTCCCGAGTGCAGGTTGGTGAACACGAACGGTCGTTCACCGCGCATGAGACGGCTGTCCCGATCCATCACGTCAAGGTTGGCCCCGACGTGCGGAGCCAAGTCGATTTTATTGATGACGAGCAGTCCGGACCGCGTGATGGCCGGACCGCCTTTTCGGGGAATTTTATCTCCCGCGGCCACGTCGATGACATAGATGACGTCATCCACAAGGTCGGGACTGAAGGTGGCTGCCAGATTGTCGCCCCCGCTTTCCAAAAAGACCAGCTCCAAGCCGGGGATCCGGTCGATCAGTTCCTGGATGGCGCTTTGATTATGGGAGGCATCTTCGCGGACGGCCGTATGGGGACAGCCTCCGGTTTCGACACCCAGAATCCGTTCCGCGGGCAACACGCCTCGTCTGGTCAGAAACTCGGCGTCTTCTTTCGTGAAAATATCATTCGTGACGACCGCAATTTGCATGCGGGATTGCAGCGTACGAGATAAGGATTCGACCAGGGCCGTTTTGCCCGAGCCGACGGGGCCTCCGATGCCAATGACGGTGACGTTCCCGGACCGTGTCATGGGTGTTCCGCCGCCCGGTAGATTCTCAATGAGATGCATGGCGTTATGACCTGAAGAGTCTGGAGGTTAATTGTGAATGTCGCATGGCATAGATCTCCTGGATCGGCGTCCAGGACATCAGGGGCATTTTGGCGTCAACGGTTCGGCTGAGTTCCTCGATCAGCGGAACCCACGATTCCAGTAATCGCTGGCCTTCCCGTTGCCCGATAGGCAGCAATTTGTATGAAGCCGATACGAACCCGACGCCGGCTTGATACAGAAAACCGGCGATCGTTTGTGGTTGATCCCACCCGATTGCTTGAAACACGACTCCGAAGGTTACGGCCAGGTGGCCGGGGGAACGTCCCGAATAGACCGCCGCAGAGAATGCTTCAATGATTCCCCGGTCGTTCTGCGGAGGAATGGCATGGTGTAACAGGCTGCGCCCCATTTGACGACTGGCTGCCCGTGTTTCCTGGCAGAGTTTCATCGCCTCAAGGGCGTGATCGGCTTGGATGATCCCAGCGAGGTCTGTCTCGCAGGAAGCCTGACAGGCCTGAGCCAGGGCGACGGCTTCGCACGTTCCCAACCCCCACCGGAAAAAATCCACGACGTATTGATCCAAGTCTTCGATCGTTCGGACGTGACCTTCCTGGACGGCCGTTTCCAACCCCGAGGAAAAGGCGAATCCACCGGAAGGGAAAAACGTATCAAGATAGCGGAATCCTTGAAGAAGCAGGCGAGTGTCCATTGGGAGGTTCGTCAATCAAGGGTTCCTAGAATAAAAAGTATCGTTGGGCCATCGGCAGGACCGCCATGGGTTCGCAGGTTATACGTTGTCCATCGGCTTTCACCACGTAGGTTTCGGCATCCACTTCGATGTTGGGCGTCGCGTCGTTCAGTTTCAGATCGAGTTTGCTGATGCGGCGACAATCCTGTACGGCGACGATCCGTTTTTGCAAACCGAGTTGTTCGGGAATCCGGCAATCGATTCCGGCCTGTGATAGAAACGTGACGCTCGTGCTGAAGAGAGCCTTGCCCCAAGCCCCGAACATGGGGCGACTCAACACCGGTTGCGGCGTGGGAATGGAGGCATTGGGATCGCCCATGGCGGCTTCCACTAAAAATCCTCCCTTGATGATGAGATCCGGCTTGACCCCGAAGAAGGCCGGGTTCCAGATCACGAGGTCGGCCAACTTCCCGGCTTCCACCGATCCTACTTCCTGGGAAATCCCATGCGCGATGGCCGGATTGATGGTGTACTTGGCGACGTAGCGCTTTGCCCTGAAGTTGTCATGCCGTTTCGTGCTCGTGTGAACGCCCCATGGGTTCAGGTGTCCACGCTGGACTTTCATTTTGTGGGCGGTCTGCCACGTCCTCGTAATCACCTCACCGATGCGGCCCATGGCTTGCGAGTCCGATGACATGATGCTGATGGCCCCCATGTCGTGAAGGACGTCTTCCGCGGCAATGGTTTCTCCGCGAATGCGCGACTCGGCAAACGCAATGTCTTCAGGGACACGAGGGCTCAAGTGATGGCAGACCATGAGCATATCGAGGTGTTCGTCAATGGTATTGACTGTAAAGGGCATGCTTGGATTGGTAGAGGACGGCAGGACGTTCGGTTCCCCGCAGACGCGGATAATGTCGGGGGCATGGCCGCCTCCTGCTCCTTCGGTATGAAAGGTATGTACGGTTCGTCCGGCAAATGCGCGAATGCTGTCGTCTACGAACCCCGCCTCGTTCAACGTATCCGTATGAATGGCGACTTGCACGTCATAGGCATCCGCAACGTCGAGACACGTTGAGATGGCAGCCGGCGTCGTTCCCCAATCTTCGTGCAATTTCAGGCCGATGGCGCCTGCCTTGACTTGTTCGACCAACGCCTCGTGACGAGAGGCATTGCCTTTTCCGAGAAAACCGAGGTTCACCGGGAACTCGTCGGCACTCTCCAGCATGCGACCGATATTCCAGGAGCCGGGAGTGCAGGTCGTGGCGTTCGTGCCGGTTGCCGGTCCCGTTCCGCCACCCAGCAGGGTGGTCATTCCCGAGGACAACGCTTCCTGGATCAGTTGCGGGCAAATGAAATGGACGTGGCTTTCAACACCGCCGGCCGTCACGATTTTGCCTTCCCCTGCAATGATTTCCGTGCCCGGACCGATCACCATGCCCGGTGAAACGCCGGACATAAGGTCAGGGTTGCCGGCTTTCCCGATGGCGACGATGCGTCCGTCACGGATGCCGATATCCGCTTTGACGATGCCCCAATAGTCGAGAATGACTGCATTGGTCACGACCAGGTCCAAAGAACCGCCGGCTCTCGTGGCAGTCGGGGATTGTCCCATCCCATCCCGGAGAACTTTTCCTCCACCGAACTTGGCCTCTTCTCCGGGGGTCGTCAGGTCCTGTTCGACTTCCACGAGCAGTTCGGTATCAGCCAGGCGGATGCGGTCGCCGACGGTAGGACCGAACAAGTCCACGTATTGACGGCGCGGTATCTTCATGAGGCGTTCCCCTCTTCGTAAAACCCCAATTTGACGGCACGTTTGAGCGCTTGGGCTTTGACCCGGGCATTATCGAGCGCGCCATTAGTCAAGCCGTTGATGCCATGAGCAATCCGGTTTCCTCCAAAGGCAACGAGCGTGACCCGTTTCTCTTCTCCAGGTTCGAATCGTACGGCGGTCCCTGCAGGGACGTTCAGACGAAAACCAAACGCCTGTTCACGGGAAAATCGCAGGGCACGATTCACTTCGAAGAAGTGACAATGCGAGCCCACCTGGATGGGCCGGTCGCCATGGTTCGTCACCTTCAGGGCCAGGGTCGGACGATCGGCCAAAGCGACAATGTCACCCCTACCCAATACGATCTCACCGGGAATGAGGGGCGCGCGTTCGGTTGCACGAACGGTCTTCCGCGTGGCGTTCTTCGGAGAGAGAGATTTCTTAGCGGGCTGTCGTTTTGCCATGATTCATGCTCCACTTTTTGCCTTACCGGATGGGATGATGCACGGTGACCAGCTTCGTTCCATCGGGAAACGTGCCTTCCACTTGAATCTCCGGCAACATTTCCGGCACGCCGGGCATCACGTCTTCCCTGGTCAACAAGGTGGCTCCATAACTCATCAGGTCCGAGACGGAGCGGCCATCCCGAATGCCCTCCAATATGGCGGCGGTCATGTATGCCACTGCCTCGGGGTGGTTGAGCTTGAGTCCGCGAGCCTTGCGGTCCCCCGCAAGTTGTCCCGCAACGTAAATCAGGAGTTTTTCTTGTTCTCTTGGGCTTAGATGCATTGTTTATACCACCAGGTGTTGTTGGACGATTTCTTCCGTGAGTTCGGAGACGGGGCCCGAGGCCACGATGGCGCCTTTAGCCATGAGCGCAACCGTATCGGCCAGCCGGGCCGCAAATTCAAAATATTGTTCCACCAACAAGATAGCGAACCGGCGTTGATTTTTAAAGCCCTCGATGACGCGCTCGATGTCGATCACGATCGACGGCTGGATACCTTCGGTGGGCTCATCCAACAGCAGCAGTTTGGGTTGCGTCAGCAAGGCCCGGGCAATGGCGACCTGTTGCTGTTGTCCGCCGCTGAGGACGCCTCCCGGACGGCCGAGTAGTGCCGGTAGAGCCGGGAACAACGTATAGACTTCATCGTAGGCTGACTCCGCGGTCAGAGAATCCCGAGGGCCTTGCCGGGCTTCGAATCCCAACCGGAGATTTTCTTCGACCGTTAAATGCGGAAACAGTTCCCTGCCCTGGGGCACATAGGCAACGCCCCGGCGCACCCGTTGATCCGGAGAGGTTGCGGTGACCTCTTCGTCGTGCAGGTACACGTGTCCGGTCTGAGGTTTGAGTAAACCCATAATGGTTTTCAAGAGCGTGGTTTTGCCCACGCCGTTTCGTCCCATGAGGCACAGGACCTGACCCGCGGGCACGTCGATGGAAATATCCCGCAGGATATGACTTTCCCCATAGAACACGTTGAGTGCGTCACACCTGAGCATCGGCTTCTTTTTGTCGTCCGAGATAAATTTCGATCACGCGAGGATCGTTTTGGATGTTCCCCACGAATCCTTCGCACAGCACGGCGCCCTCATGCAGGACCGTCACCATTTTCGCAATTTGCCTGACAAACTCCATATCATGCTCGATTACGATCAGGGAATGCTTGTCCGTGAGGGATTTCAGGAGTTCGCCGGTTTTTTCCGTTTCCTGTTCCGTCATACCGGCAACGGGTTCGTCAATGAGGAGGAGTTCGGGGTCCTGGAGGAGGACCATGCCGATTTCCAGCCATTGCTTTTCCCCGTGCGACAGTTGGCCGGCAAGCACGTGGGCTTTCTTCGTCAATCCGATGGTCTGCAAGGTCAGGGCAATGGTATCCGATTCTTCCGAATTCAGTTTTGAGAACAAGGTGGCGACAAACCCCTTGTTTTTTCGACGGAGAGAAAGGTCGAGGTTGTCCCATACGGGGAGGGTGGTATAGACCGAGGGGGTTTGAAATTTTCTGCCGATGCCCAACGCCGCAATTTGATTTTCCCTGAGGCCGATCAAGTCCGTTGCCTGACCGAAGACCACGCGGCCGGACGCCGGTTGAACTTTGCCGGATATCACGTCCAGCAACGTGCTCTTGCCGGCGCCGTTGGGACCGATCATCACGCGAAGTTCGTGGTAGTCCACGATCAGGTTCAGTTGATTCAAGGCCTTAAACCCGTCGAAATCAACCGTCACGTTGTCGAGATATATGATCGACCGTTGATGCCGGGAGCCGATGACCTTTCGTTCGCCGGCTATGTCCCTGGGTATCGAAATGTTTTCATTCATGTCGTTCAGTCGGTTGTCGCCGCGTTTTTGCCTTTCGATTTTCCGAAAGGCAGCATCACGAACGTTTTCTTGAGCAATCCCACGATTCCTTTTGGAAAAAACATGACCACGGCGATGAACAGGCCGCCAAGGAAAAAGGGCCAGAGTTCAGGGAAATGATTGGTCAACGTACTGCGCATGAAGTTGACGCCTGCCGCTCCGATAATGGCGCCGGAGAGGGTTCCCCGTCCACCCACGGCCACCCAGATCACCATCTCGATCGAAGGCAGGACGCCGATTTGGTTGGGCGTGATGATCCCGACCTGTGGTACGTAGAGTGCGCCGGCGAGTCCGGCCAATCCGGCCGAGATCACAAAGACGAACAATTTGTAATGTGCCGGTGAGTACCCTGAAAAAAACACGCGCTGTTCGCAATCGCGAATGGCGATGAGCACGCGTCCCGCCCGGGATCGGGTGATCCACCGGCAGAGCATATAGGCCAGGCCCAGGAACAGGATAGTCACCATGTACATGGTGAGCTGGGTGGAGGGATCGTTCAAGGAAAATCCCTGAATGTGTTTGAAGTCGGTCAGCCCGTTCGTCCCGCCCAGGTTGGTTTCATTGCGATTGAAGACCAGCCAGGCGACGAGCGCGAGCGCTTGCGTGATAATGGAAAAATAAACGCCGCGAATCCGGCTGCGAAACACGAAGTACCCGAAAATCGCCGCGGCGGTCATCGGCACCAGAACAATGGCGGCCAATGAAAACGGCAGGCTGTAAAATGGTTTCCAAAACCAGGGAAGCTCTTCGACCTGGTTCCATACCATGAAGTCGGGAAGGGCATTCCCATAGACGCCTTCCGTTCCAATCCCCAGCATCAGGTGCATTCCCATGGCATAGGCTCCCAGGCCGAAAAACACGCCGTGTCCCAGGCTCAAGACGCCGGTGTAGCCCCAAATCAGGTCGATCCCCAATGCCAAAATGGCAAACGCAAAAAATTTCCCCAACAGGTTCAAGGTAAAGTCGGAAACGTGAAAGAACGAATCGTCGGGCAGCACATTGAGCAGGGGCACGCCGGCGAACAGGATCGTTCCTATGATCCAAAACGCGGGACCCGCTCCGGCGTTCGAGGCCGCGACGGCGAGGCGTGACGTGGTGGAGCGTTCAGGAGTCAAGGTGTCGTCCCTTCAATGTAAAGAGCCCTGACGGTCTCACCTGGAGGAACAGGATGATGAGGACGAGAATGATTACTTTGCCGTACACCGCGCCGAAACCGGGTTCCAACAGTTTATTGAGCGTGCCGATACCGAACGCGGCTGTAATCGTTCCGGCGAGTTTTCCGACTCCGCCGGCGACGACGACCATGAATGAATCGACGATGTAATTCCGCCCGAGTTCGGGATCGACGTTCCCGACCAGGGTGAGGGCACTGCCGGCCAACCCGGCCAAGCCTGAGCCGAAGGCAAACGTGTAGGCGTCCAATTTTCTTGTCGGGATGCCCAAACAGGCGCTCATATCGCGATTCTGCAGGACGGCGCGGACTCGCAGCCCGACGCCCGTCCGAAACAACAGCAGGTAGATGCCGGCAACGCTGAACAGGGCCAACACGATAATGAAGAGCCGGTTATAAGGCAGTTGCACGCCGACCATGATTTGCGCGCCGCCCCTGAGCCAGCTTGGAGCCTGGACTGCCGTCAGGTCGCCGAAGATGAGGCGGGCGGTTTGGATCAGGACCAGCCCGACGCCCCAGGTCACGAGCAAGGTTTCAAGGGGTCGTCCATAGAGGAACCGGATGAGCGTGCCCTCAAGGATCCAGCCGATGAACGCCGCGACGAAAAAGGCGCAGGGGAGGGCAAACAAGAAGTAATAATCAAAAAGGTGTTCGCCCATGTACATCCTGAACGTTTCCTGAACGACGAACGTGGCATAGGCACCGATCATCATCATTTCCCCATGTGCCATATTGATAACGCCCATGAGACCGAACACGATGGCCAGCCCCAAGGCCATGAGCAGGAGGATGGACCCCAGGCTCAGGCCTTGCAGCAGCATTTCGATGCCGCGGGTCACGTCCTGCCATTTTTGTATCAGGCGACTGGCTTTTTCCGCTTCGTCCTTGAGCGTTTGCTGTTCGAGGTTGCCGGTCTGCTGCTTTGTCAAATCCTGCAAAATCGGAAGGGCCGCGGCACTGCGCATATCACCCAGTTGCCGGATGGCTGTAAATTTCACTTGCGGGTCGGCATTCTCCAGGTTGAGTAATTGTATGGCCTCTTCCAGGTCGTATCGAACCCAATGCGCTTTTTCAGTGGACAAGGCGTCCTTGAGGACCGGCAAGGCCTCCGGCGTGCCGCGCGCCCCGAGATCTCTGGCCGCGGCGCGACGGGTTTCCTTGTCCGGACTGGCGAGGCCCGCTTTGTTTTTGAGCAGGTTGATGACGGGTTTGATCAGCCTGCGAACGCGCCGGTTTGTGTTCGAACGAAATTCTTCAAGTTGAGGGAGCAGGGTGGGGTCCCCATTTTTCAAGAGGTAGTCGGCCGCCAGTTTTTTGTCGGGCCATGAACCTTCCTGTAGCGCGGTCATGGCCTCTTGCGTCGTCATGACCACGGGTGTCGACGCCGGTTCTTCCTGCGCCGTTGCCAGGCTCAACGGGGCTCCGAAAAAGAGAAGAAGCCACGCGGACAAAATGGTGAGGAGTAAGCGTCTGATGCTGTTGCGTCTCATGAATGCGTTCATCCGATGTTCCGGTTTTCAGTGAGCACGAGCGCGGGCTCAGGATCGAAGGCCGTTCCCGAGCCCGCCACGGGCCTAAGCTTTCTTGTAGGTCCCTTTGTGATTGACCCAGTCACAGCCTTTTTCCGGATTGGTGTATTCGCTCCAGGGCTCCGGCCTGACCAGGCCGGTTTGAGAAATGATCGCAAATTGTCCGTCTTTGCGAATTTCCCCGATGAGCACGGGCTTGTGGGTGTGATGATTGACCGCGTCCATCTTCTTCTTGCCGCCGGGCGCATCGAACTCCAATCCATAAACGGCTTTTCGCACGGCGTCGACGTCCGTGCCACCGGCTTTTTCTACGGCTTGTTTCCAGACGTGTACCCCAAAATAGGCGGCTTCGATCGGATCGTCCGTGACCCGTTGCGCTCCACCGGGCAGCCCGTTTTTCTTGCAATAGGATTTAAAGTCGCTCACGAATTTTTTATTTCCTGCAGAATCGATGCTTTGGAAGTAATTCCAGGCCGTCAAATGCCCGACTAACGCGGTTGTGTCCATACTACGGAGTTCGTCCTCGGCCACACTGAATGCCATGATGGGCACGTCTTCGGACCGGAGCCCCTGATTGGCGAATTCCTTGTAAAACGGCACGTTGCTGTCGCCGTTGATCGTACTGATCACGGCCGCGTCTCCACGACGGGAAAATTGCCGGATTTTGCTGACGATGGTTTGGTAATCCTGGTGGTGAAACGGGGTGTATTCTTCGCCGATGGCGGAAGCCGGGACACCCTTGGCGAGTAACATCGCCCGTAGAATTTTGTTCGTCGTCCTGGGGTACACGTAATCCGTTCCCAGGAGATAGAACTTCTTGTATTCGCCGCCTTCTTCACCCATCAGGTACTCGACGGCAGGAACGGCCTGTTGGTTGACTGCGGCCCCCGTGTAGAACACGTTGCGTGAACATTCTTCTCCTTCGTATTGCACGGGATAAAAGAGCAACCCGTTATTGCTTTCAAACACGGGAAGCACGGATTTTCGACTCACGGACGTCCAACATCCGAACACGACGGAGACCTTGTCGACCAGGAGGAGTTGCTTGGCTTTTTCCGCAAACAGATCCCAATTCGACGCGGGATCGACTATGACGGGTTCGATCATCCTGCCGAGGACTCCGCCCGCGGCGTTGATTTCCTCGACCGCCATCAGCACGACGTCTCGCAAGGACACTTCGCTGATGGCCATTGTGCCGCTTAACGAATGGAGGATGCCGATCTTGATGGGTTCTTTGCTTGCGGCATAGGACAGCGCGTAGTTCCCCAGGTTGCCCAGAAGCGCCGCGATGCCGAATCCTGCCGCAGTCTTCCCGGCGTCCGTAAAAAATTGTCGCCGGCTTTTCTCTGGTGTCCGGTCGAGCAGGTTCTCCGTCTTGTTGTTTATGGTTTCGGGGATCAGGTTTTTTGGTGAATTCATGTTTTGCGTCTCCTTCGACATATCATGGAATGTTGGTTTGCCATTTGGTCATCTTGTCGAACAGCCGGTTGATCGCTAGATCTGCCATTGCAGGGCCAGCTTGATGACACTCACCTTGTCACCGGTGACACCGGGCGTCCAATTTCTTCCTTTCGTGGCAATATCGCCATACTGATAAAACAGTGCGATTTTGGCGTTGTGTCCGTCGATGATGTAATTCGTTCCGAATTCGATTTCACTCCGGCTGGTGCTGAAGTCCGGATTGTTCGCCGTATACCGGACATAGGGCTGGAATTGTCCGATCCCCAATTTTTCCGGGAAGAGATACAACCCCGTTGCCGTCCAGGAATCTCCGTCGAACAGGCAAAAACAGCCGGGCCCACCTTCGGCCAACGCTTCATCGAAAGTAGCCTGAGACATTCCGGTATCAAACGCTTTATATTCTCCTTCAAAAGTCAGGACGCCCTTGTTCGGCAGGATTTTTTCCATCAGGAGATCGGTACTGTAGCCGGTGAAATCCGATTGATTGGCGGCTGTGCCGGCTCCGTCTTCGTGGTGCTGTATGGCGAAAGCCAGGGTCAGGATGTCGCCTCCTTTACCGTAATAAGTGCTGCTGGTGTAATAGCCCGGGTTTTTTTCCACGTCCCAGAAGTTGTAGCTGAAACGACCGGCCCAAAGCAGGTTGTCACCTGTATTCGGACGTCCGGCCATACTCGAATGATCGACTCCGTCAAACACGCCCATGACGTAGGTCAGTCTCTTGTCCTCGAACAAGGCACCCCAGAGATTGATCCCGTCGTCACGGCCGAACCGGCCCGCCACAAAATTGCCGAAATCCGACGGGTAAAACGGTGTTTTATTGAAGTCGAAGGTATTTTGAAAATATGGTCCGTCGAGTTCGGCACGATCCGACGGGACCAATTGCCGTCCGCCCCAGACGTTGACGTACTGATTGAACTCGAATTTGCCGATGGCGTCCAGGACGATCATCGTGCCGCTACTGTTGTCGCCGAGGCAATTCGTACAGTCCGTGTTGAATTCGATTTTCAGGTACTTGTGGAATTGTCCGTTGACGTAGAGCCGCATGTTCTCCAACCCGAAATGCTTGCTCCAATTCTCGCCATCGGCGGCACCATCTTCCTGTGTGAAGAAATGCACCCGTGCTCCGGCACCGATACTGAGCCACTTGTCCTCGCCGAATTCGAGTTTCGGACCGGCGAACGCAGGCAATGCAATCAGGAACATCGCGAAGAAAACGATATTGACCGTGCTTTGTTTGAGTACATTCATGGATATATGTCCTTTTCGTGTCAAAGTCGATTGTGCAAGATTGTCGTTTGCAGGCACTCCAAAATTTCCATGCTTCGGCAACGCGGGAAACACCGTTGTTTCCTTCAGCGAGACGAAACGCCATGTTTTGCCCCCTTTTTTTGCCGCCGGCGATGGAATGAACAAAAAAAACGCCCTTCTGGTCTGAACCACAAACCAAAAGGACGTCAATGTCCCCACTCATTTTAAAGGCCGGTCGGGAAAACTTCTTCGTTTCCGACCACGCCATCTTATGATTAAGGGCTTATATCGGACTGGAATTTAAATGTCAAGACAATGCATAGAGCGGTAGTGCTTCAGTTTGAATTCTGCTCCTTCCCTCCGAGGCCGGGTTCTCCTTGCTGTCATCCCTGTCTGTGTTCAGTAATTCGTTGTCTCTTTCCGTCATCCCCGGCCCCGATCGGGGATCCAGGGGTTTGGTTGCGCCTACCAATTCCGGGTTAGGCTTAGGGAGATTCCTTGCACCGGCGCCGTTCGGGAGGCTTCCTGGTGGATGGCGGTCAGGTCCAGGGTCAGGGCTGTGGTTCGGCGGGGGAGCAGGCGCCAGCCGAGGGAGATGTCCCGGCTCGTGGGGGCCCAACCGTACGTGACATGGGAGACGCCCAGGCCGGCTTGCAGGGGGACGCCCCAGCCGAAGTCGGCGGTCAGGCGCAGGTCGGCCGGCCCCGGTGTGGGCAGGAGGGCCACCGGATTTTCCGTCCAGAACGTGTTGGCTCCGCCGCCCCCGGCCCCGCCATACGTTTGCCGAAGGGCCAGTGTGGGGCCTTCTGCTGAGCCGGGGTCTGCGGCCCACTGAACGGTGGCTGAGCCGCCCCAGGTTTCAAACTCCCGGTCACTATGCGCGAGCAGCGTCTGCCCGGCCAGATCCAATGTCAGGCCGTGTGCCGGGGCTTCCCAGCGGATGCCGCCTTGGACTTCCAGGCCCGAGCCGGTTTCGGCATCCCCGAGATCCTGCCGGAAGCCCAGATCCAGACGGGGAACCACCGAGCCGCCATCTGCCAAGGGCTGCTGCCACGAACCTTCCAGGCCCAGCCGGAGCAAGCCCACGTCGGCCTCACTCTCTGCCAAGTCCTGCCCGGCATACCCTTCCGCCGTGGTGCGGAGGAAGCGCGCCTCCGAGCGCAGGGCCATGGCCCAACCGCCGGTCGGGGCCGGCTCCAGGAACTGCTCGCGTGCGCCTCCGGCTGCCAGGAATAGCGAGGTGTCCGTCTCGACCTCCGGCTCCGTGGGGAGGGTCACGGTGATATTGCCCACGCCATAGCCCATCGTGCCCCAGAGGGACAGGTGTTCCGTTACGTCCACGCCCACATACGGCGTCACCAGCGTCAGGCTGGACTCCAGGTCCCCTTGATAGTTGGTATTGGCCGAATCGCCGTCCCCCCGGGTATGCGACACGGCCACGCCCAGCACCCAAGGCCCTTGCGCCCAATCCACCCCCAGGGTGCCGGAGAGCACGTTCCCATCCACGTCCTGAACCCCGGCCTGCCCTGAAAAGTGATTCCAGGCGCCCTGCCCCCAGAGGGCATAGGAGCCGCCTGAGGCGGAAGGAGCACTGGTGAGGGTAAAAGCACTTCCAGCCAGCAGGTCGCGGAAGTTCACGAACTGGCCGCCGGGATTGAGGCGGGGATCTCTCGGTTCAATGGGTGGTGTCAGTCGGTTCGGAGTCGCGGCCGCGTCGTCCCCAAGCCGATCCAACGCCAGCCCAGCCACGGTGCCGGTCAGGCCTGGGGTGCGGGCAGCCGAGAGCCGGGCGGTAATGCCGGTCACGGTCTGGCCGGTGACGGTGCGGCCAAAGCGGGCTAGCCAAGGTGTGGCCAGGGCCGTCAGATCTGCGCCCACGCGCACCCGGATTTGCGGTAAGGCTCTTGCGGCCAGGGCGTTGTAGCCCGAATCCTGAGACTGTACGGTGCTCCGGAGGGTGGTGAGGCCGTCGGCTCCGGCCGTGACGATCACTTCCTGTGGGGTCTGCCAGTCGGCGGAGTCAAACACCACGGAAGCTGGGGAAAGCGTGACCACCCGGTCTTGGGCACTCGAAAAGGTCACGGTGACCGGGGCCGTGGGCTGGGAGGTCAGGCGCATGGTTATGGTGGCCTGTTCCCCGGCCTCGGCCAAGTGCACGGTGGTGGGAGAGACTTGGAATCCGGCGGTGTCATTATCCGCAATGGTCAGGGTCTGGACTCGCGTAGCACCCACGGTGTAGCCCGTGCCGTCGGTGAGGGTCAGGATGATCGTTTCGTTGGCTTCGTCCGTATTGTCGTCGATGATGGTCAAGGGAATGGTCACTTGGGCAGCCCCCGCTGAGATCGCCACCGTCCCGGCCAGTGCCGCGTAGTCGTACTCGGCAGTTGCGGTGCCGCCGACCATGTAATTCAGCGCGATTGCCGATGCGGGCGCTAGGGTGAGCGTCACTGTGACATCGTGCGTGCCGGTGTCTTCGTTGAGGCGGGCTGTGCCGTTGGCAAAAGCGGCGACCGGCGTGTTGGGGGTTGGGTCCTGATCGGCCTCATTCTCCTCATTCCCGTCATTTCTATCATTCCTGCCGCCGCTGCCTCTGCCTCCGTTCCCCCCATTCCCCTCAGCTTCGTCATCGTCCGCCACCGCCACGGAGACCGAGGCTTGGTCGTTGGATGGGGAATAGCCCGGGCCGGTGGCGATCGTGGCGGTGATGCGGCCGTTGGGCTCGTCGGTGCTGTCGTTGTCCGTGTTAACGGTGAGCGTGGCCGTGCCGCCGATGCCGATGGGAACCGACCGCGGGCCGTCCTGGCCGCTGCTGGCGAAGTTACCGCTATCCGCGATGGTGACAGTGACGGTGATCGTGTTCTGCGGGGGCGGGGATGCGCTCAGGGTAAAGGTGGTCGTACCGCCCTCGGTGATGGCGTTGCCGGCCGTGATGCTCACGACCGGCGTGCTGGGCGGCGGGTCGTCGTTATCGGTGATGGTCAGGGTATGGGTGGTTGTGGAACCGAGATTGTAGTTCGTGCCGTCGATAAGCGTCAGGATCACCGTCTCGCCGGCCTCGTCCGCGTTGTCGTCAATGATGGTCACCGGAATAGTCACGCTGCCCGATGAGACCGACGCCGTCCCGGACAGCGTGGTGTAGTCGCTGTCCGCCGTGGCAGTGCTGCTGCCGTCGACGGAGTAGCGCAGTGTGATGGCCGACGTCGGTGCCGGGTCGAGCGTCACCGTGACATTGTGTGTGCCCGCCCCTTCGCTCGTGCTCGACGTGCTGGCGGCGAATTGCGCCACGGGCGGGCCGGTGTTGTCCACTGCGAAGGTGTGATCATTCGTGCCCGTGGGCGTCAGGTCGGCCAGTGCGTTGCCGCTGGTGTCCGCGATGTTCTGTCCGCTGGCGAAGCTGAGCGTCACCGTGCCGTTGAGGCCCGCCAGGTTGCCGCCGGAGGCGGTCACGTCCCAGGCGTTCGTGTTCGAGACCCGTGCCACGGCCAGTGTGGCGGTGGCGCCGGTGAGGCTGAAGTCCGCCGCGTCCACGTTCTGCACCGCTTCATTGAAGGTCACCCGCCAGGTCAGGCGGTCAGCGGCGGTGGGCGAGGACGCCGGCGCCTGCCGCACAATCGAGGCCACCCGCGGCGCCGTGGTGTCGCTGACGCCGCCGTCCCCGTCGTCGTTTACAATCGTGTAGATCAAGGCGCCCCCGTGGAAATGCACCCCGGCCGGCACCCCCTCCAGCCCTCCCCCGATCCGTTCGTCGGACTCCACCTCCGTGTCCCCATGGATTCGCAGCCGCCCCACCTTGGCCTCCTGGACGCCTGCCGGCAGGCTGAAGGCGCGGCAGCCGTCACCATCCAGCGTCTGCGGCGTGTTGCTGGTCGGCCCCACCCATTGGTAATCCGTGCCCAAGGTCGCCACGGGGGCGATGAGGCACAGCGTGTAGGGCGTTGCCACCGCGCGCGCCGCCGGCTCCAGGCGCACTGACACCCCCACATAACTATACCCTCGGTCTCCCTCCGCCCCCTTCGCCTTCCCGTCGTCGCCCTGTCCCTCCAGCTTCAGCGACAGCCAGACGTCGTTATCCTCCAGCGTCAGCGTGTGGGTCTGCTTCGCCGAGTCCACGTCGTACCCCGTGCCCGGCTTGAGCGTCAGGATGACCGTCTCGTCCTCTTCGATGTCCGCATCCGGCCAGACATTCACCTGAATCTCGCCCTGCGTCTGGCCCGCCTTGACCGTCAGGGTGCCCGTATTCGTCGACACGCCGTCGATACCGTAATCCTTGCCCCGTTCAAACCGGTCACCCCGGTCACTCAGTGTGGCCGTGCCCGACAGCATGTACTCCACCGACAGGTCCTGCGTCGGGGGCTCGTCCAGGTTCACCTGAATCGTCTTCCGGAAGGACCTCTCTTGCGAATCTTCCTCCACGCTGGAGGCAGATATTGCGAACGAGGCCTTTGGAAGTATGGCCTTGCCGTTGACGCGGATCCTCATGACTTCTGAATTTGGGTCGTTTTGGAAGCCGGTGCCCATGACGCCCCATCCGCCAGGAGTGGTGTTGTTAACCGCCCTGATACGGCTATAGTCTTCGATGCTGAAACCGTTTGCGCTACTGGCGTCCTCGTTGTTCGAGCGGGTAAGTGCAAGTGCTACACCGCTCAAGCTTTCTGAAGTGTCTACCGCAAGAAAGTAGGTGGTAGACGCATCGAGTGTGATGCCCCCCGCGGGGGCGGCGAATGTGAAATTCGTGGCCATGGAAAACGTTGATGAGAAACTGGGGAGTGTCAGGGTGGCGAGGGCCGGCCCCGGGCGTCTATTGAAATTTCTATTGGTATTGCTCTTTCGGATGGTTACTTTGAGAATTGGGTTAGTCGTTCTGAAGAGGTCACTAACATTTGACCTTGCGAACCGTATCTCGACGCTGTTCAGCCGGTATCCGCGACTGTTTGTACCGGTGGTGAACTCTTGGGCACGGTCCCGTGTTAGAGGACCAGAGGTTGTACCTGCCCTCTCTATGTTGCTGACGAGCACCTGCGCCTGCGCGCCTGTGGCAAGGCCAAGGATCAGAAGCAGACCGGGCAGGACACCTGCAATGGCCCGGCGCAGAGCACCTTTGAGGGAACACTCGCCCGCAAGAGTGCGGATGGGGGAAGATTCGGCTCGGCTCGGCTCGGCTCGGCTCGGCTCGGCTCGGCTCGGCTCGGCTCGGCTCGGCTCGGCTCGGCTCGGCTCGGCTCGGCTCGGCTCGGCTCGGCTCGGCTCGGCTCGGCTC
>JAJDZI010000077.1 GCA_022824735.1 Nitrospirales bacterium | reverse complement strand
CATCCTGATCGATGGAGGCCCCGGACAGTTGGGAGCCGCGGTGGACGCGTTGCGCGTCCTTGGTCTCGGCCACCTGCCCGTCGTCGGATTAGCCAAAGCCAAAGGCGAGAAGGACGAGCGGATCTATGCCCCCGGTCATCGCGACCCGGTTATCCTCTCCCCCACGTCCCACGTCTCCCGCTTGGTCCAGCGCATCCGTGACGAAGCCCACCGCTTCGCCATCACCTACCATCGCAAACTCCGCGGCCAAGCCTTCGTCATGCCGCAATCGAAATCGGGCAAATCGCGCAGGTAGAAGGAAAGTTCCGTCGCAGTCAAGAACACATTCGTGTCGATGAACAGAATGTCACCGATCGTCGGCGCCATAGATTTCGTCCCTGCTCCACGATGTTGTGTGAAATGATTGCAAAATGCTGTCAGTGATGGCAGAATGCTTTCATGCCAATACAAATCACCATCAGGGGCGTGCCCGAGGATGTTCGTGATGAACTCGCAATGCGCGCGGCGCTCCAACGTCAGTCCATGCAGGAATTTCTGCGTTGCGAATTGGAGCGTATCGCGTCGCGGCCTTCCGTTGGCGCGTGGCTGCATGACGTTCGCACCCGCAAGGGAGGAACCAAAACACGGGTTCCCCCGTCCCTGATCCTGCGCGCGCGTGACGCGGACCGGACGTGACGACCGTCGTCGACGGGTCCGTGCTGGTTGCGGCTTTGGTCGACTCGGGCCGTGAAGGCCAGTGGGCCGAGTCCGTCGTTGCCGGCGGCTTCCTGGCCGGTCCGGAATTGGCCTTGGTTGAGGCCAGCAACATCCTGCGCCGGTTGGAACAAATTGGCCGGGTCTCGCGCCTGGAGGCAGAAAACGCGCACGGTGACCTGTTGCGACTCGACGTGGAGTTATTCCCTTTCGCGCCCTTTGCCGAACGCATATGGGCTTTGCGCGGCAACCTGACCAGCTATGATGCCTGGTACGTGGCACTGGCCGAGGCACTTGCTTGCCCGCTGGTGACACTCGACCGGAAGCTCAGCCGTGCTCCCGGCCCCACATGTGAAATCATCGTCCCGCCCCGTTCGTAAACAGCAACGAAGCATTCAATGCTTCCCGGCAATCTACGTCTGATTTATGTTAACCATTGTATTTATGCATTTAATATGATACGTAAAAATATATCTATAATATCTTTAGATATATAATAAAGTATCAAATGGGCTACGATATAGAATTTATAGTCAGTGCGTTACGTATCGCCCGTGAGGCCAGAGGCCTCAGCCAGCGCGAGTTGAGCGCCAAATCAGGTGTGCCGCAGGGCCATATCTCGAAGATCGAGAATAATGTCGTCGATCTCAGGGTTTCGAGCCTGGTTGCGCTTGCCCGCGCCCTCGGTCTGGAGCCGATGCTTGTGTCACGCAAGTTCATCCCGGCGGTTCAGTTGATTGTGAGCAATGCCCCGCAGGATGGCAACGATGACACCGAGTCCGTACGCCCGGCCTATCGCCTTGAAGAGGACGAGCATGGCTGATGTCAGCGTTCTCGACGTCCTGCTTCACGACGAACCAATCGGCACGCTCACTCGCGTCGGCGGCGACCGGGTTCTTTTTGCCTTCATGGATGCCTATGTCGCAGATGAGAACCGGCCCGTGCTCGGATTGGGCTTCAAGGACCAACTTGGTGAACTGATCACCGCTTTCAGGCCCACCCGGACACGGCTCATGCCGTTTTTCTCAAACCTGCTGCCCGAAGGGCATATGCGCACCTATCTCGCCGCCCGCGCAGGCGTGAAACCCGTGCGGGAGTTTTTCCTGCTTTGGGTCCTTGGCATGGACCTGCCGGGTGCGATGACCGTCAGACCGGCAGATGGCGAAGCGTGGTTGCCTGATGATCATGGCACCGCCGACGAAGGCGCTCGTGATGATGACCGCCATAACGTCCTGCGCTTTTCCTTGGCCGGCGTGCAGCTTAAATTCTCGGCCATTCACGAAGCCGGTAGCGGGCTGACCATCCCGGCCAAGGGCATTGGCGGGTCGTGGATCATCAAGCTACCTTCGCGTGAATTTGCCGGCGTCCCCGAAAACGAATTCTCGATGATGACGCTGGCCCGGCTGATTGGTATGGACGTGCCCGCAATGCGGCTTGTCGATCTCGACACCATCCGGAACCTACCGTATGACATAGGCATGCTCAAAGGACAGGCGCTCGCGATCGAACGTTTCGACCGGTTACCGGGCGGCGGTGCCGTTCACATGGAGGATTTTGCGCAGGTATTCGGCGTCTATCCCGAGGAAAAGTATGAAAACGCCAGCGCACGCAGCATTGGCAGGGTTCTTGGCGTCGAGGGCTGCGAAGGGGACATTGCGGAATTTATCCGGCGACTGACCTTCAACGCGCTGATCGGCAATGCCGATATGCACCTGAAGAACTGGTCGCTGATGTACCCCGACCGGCGGCATGCCGCCTTGGCGCCGGCCTATGATTTTGTTTCCACGATTGCTTACATTCCGGACGACAAGTCCGCCGTGAAATTCAGCCGGACCAAACGCTTTACCGAATATTCAGAGGATGAGCTCTCCCATCTTGCCGCCGGGGCTCGACTGCCGCAAAAACTCGTTCTCGATACCGCGCGTGAAACCGTCGCACTGTTTCACCAGTACTGGCACGCCGAAAAAGCGAATCTCCCGCTGGCTGCCGGAGTTGTTCAGGCCGTTGAAGCCCACCTGAAAACGATCCCCATCGCGAGTTGAATAGACTTTGTGATCGGCTGTCCATTATTCCCAACATATCCACGAATCTTCCAATGGAAGTCGAGCGGAACGGTAGATCTCCTAAGCTGTCAAAAGCGTAGATTGTCAGCCTGAACCGGCAGGGCGCCGAGTTGCAAGAGATGCGCATTGTCAAGGGAGTCCAGGACGAATACTCGTTTGCCTTGAGCCAGGGCGTCTTTGCAAAGGTTTTCGGTTTTGCCGCCTTGTTCGGCGTGGGCGATGAGGAGGCGGTTGGCGAGGGCGGCGACGTGGGCATTGCGCTGGGCTGCGAGAGATGCGGTGGGGCGACGGATGCTGTCGTCGAAAAAGGATAGGAGCAGGAGGCGGCCTTCGGCCAGTGGGTTCTTCCAGACTTTTGGAATCCGCATGGTGCCAAGATCTCGTGCGGGACAAACGACGACGGACGAGGGACCCCTTAACACCAAATCCAAAAAGTCTTTCTCCATCGGCGACTGGAACCCGCCGATGAGCGTCACGTTCGCGCTTCGAAGTGTCCGTGCGAGATCGTAGGTCTTGAGGATTGCGTCGCCTGGACAACGCACTGAGCAGAAGAAGCCGATTAGCTTTCTATCGAGCAGTTCGAGGTTGCCCTTCGATGTGACCGCGGCACGCTTCCGGCTTCAGCGCAACGCCGCAACACCGCCGGAGTATCCGGCGCTCCCGACTCATAGCGCCTGAGCTTCATGCTTGCATCCGGGTTCGTGGCTGCCAACAAGAGTTTATTCCACAGTTTCCAGGAGTCGGGCTATCTCCTCTGGAGACGGCAACTGCCCTTTGAGTTCCTTTGGCAAACGCCGGCTGATGCGGTAGGTCGCCACACCTATAGGCTTTCGGGCGTCGTGCAGGGCATATTCGACTACGGTCCGGTTTTTTTCCTTACAAAGGATGATTCCAATGGATGGCTGTTCGCTCTCCTCGCGTACCTGTCGGTCGAGAGCGGTCAGATAGAATTGCATTTTCCCGACGAATTCCGGCTGAAACTCGCCAACCTTCAACTCAATTGCGACCAGGCTTCGCAGACGGCGGTGGAACAACAGCAGGTCGATGAAATACTCCTTGCCGTCCACTTCCAGTCGGAACTGACTTCCCAAGAAGGCGAACATCCCGCCCATGGCACGCAGGAAGTCCTCGACGCGGGTAATGAGGGCTTTCTCCAGTTCCCGTTCGCCGTGCTCATCGCCCAGTTCGAGAAAGTCGAAGGTGTATTCATCGCGAACCGCCAGGTGGGCCTGGGCATGCAGTTCGGGCGCCAGGACCTGATCGAAGTTCGTCTGACCCAGCAGGGACTTTTCATAGCTCTGGTTCTCGATTTGGTGGAGGAGGATGTTCTTTGTCCAGCCGAACTTTCGGGTCATGCGGATGTAAAATTCACGTTCCGGCGGCTCCTTGCAGCGTTCGAGAATGACAAGATTGTGACTCCAGCCTATTTCTCGCACCAGCGGTGCGAGTTTTTCCGAACCCTTATAGGCTTCGAAGAATGCCTTCATTCTCCAGAGGTTGGATGAAGAAAAGCCTCCTACTCCCCGGAATTCCCCTTGGAGATCAGTGGCAAGCTGCTGCACCACCGACTTGCCCCAGCCTTGAACTTGCTGACGCTCCATGATCAGCCGGCCAATGTCCCAGTACAGACCGACCAGTTCCTTGTTGACCGCCTTGAGAGCCGTATGCTGGGCGGCGCGAACACGCTCCTTCACTTCCGCAAGGAGACGCGCGTAATCGTCCGGGAGGTTAGGTATGACCTCACTCATTGGCTCTTACGCCTCCCCCGACGACGTTTCGTCCAAGCATTTCCAGCTTCGAGCTTTTGACGGTGGCAGAGTCGCCGAGGCAAAGGTAGAGAGCATCGGCTGCCTTATCGACGTGCAGTTTCATTGAGCGATGTTTTCGAAGACGAGTTGTTTGAACGTCTCCGGATCATCCAGCCGCTTCATGGCATCAAGAATTTCAATGCCCGCGAGGCGGCCTGCCGCATCGTAATCCAGGGCAATCCCGTCATCAATAAGGTGTTTGGTTGTTACCGTTGTTTCCTTGAAACGGATATAGAGTACATCCACCTCACGATCAAAAGATACTTTCATCGTTAGGCCTCCACTACTTCCTGCGCCATGCTATCTTACTCGTTATCCCGATCAATACCTTCCCGACCCATACGGTACTTGATGTCGTAGTTGATTATGAAGTCGAGTTCCTCGTCCGAGAAGTCGTAGTGTTTTGCCAGTATACGGTCGATTTCGTCGATAATGGCTTTGGATTGTCTGGGATAGAACTCGTCGTATTCAATTTTGCCCGTTGCCCTATAGCTAGCGGTTTTTCGTCGACATCGCAGTTTGTAATCCTGCATCAATCGATTTGTCTGGACAATGAGGCTTTCAGAAACATCCGCTGCCATCTTCCCAATGCCAACTGGAAAAGAAAAAATTTCGTGGCGACCACAATGGTATCCTTCATACAGCGAATACCACCACCAGAAGAAAACATTTGAATTGAGTGCGGCCAGCAAAGATCGATTCGCTTCAGAAGATTCCAATTGATAAGGCTTATAGTCTTCAGATTTTTTCTGACCGTCAACTTCACTCCAAAAGTAAGGTACAAAATCAAACGCTTTGATGTAGTTGTATGGGATACGATGGACGTAAAATGAAGGATCTATTGGACGGTCTTTGTACAATGCCGGACTATATTGACTGCATTTACGTAGAACTTGCTCAGCAATCCTGTTTCCGAGCTTGGGAACTAAGAGAAGATTTTTGTCCAGATATGAATCGTGATATCGAAGGTTCGAAAATAAAGTGCCTCTCGCCTCCGGTTTCCAACGATTATAGAACGTGGTCCAAAACCTCGATTTGTTGATACGTTCGGACAATATCAGTATGCAGAGCCTTTGCTTTGCACCTTCGAATAGCTTGCTAGGGTAGACGTCAAATGTGCTCATATAGGCATGTCTCTTTTCGTCAACGAGAAGCTGCTGCAGGCCGTTCATCCTAGTTGTGGTCTGCAAACTGAGGGGAACGATAAAACTAAATTTAGACCGTGAGTGTAACAGCGTGAATGCCCGCTCCGTGCAAAGAGCATAAAGGGTCCCGCACGTCTCAGTTGCAAAATTTCGTGGCCGATACTGTTTACTGTGTCTTACAGTGGAAAGTTCAACGTATGGCGGATTCCCAATAATTACGTCAAAACCGCCATGATGCACGATGCCGTAGAACTCGACAAACCAATGGAAGGGCTGGTGGCTGGTACGCCATTTCGCATATGCCTTTTTATCGTTGGCCTTGACGCCGTAATCACTGGCCAAATACTGATCTAATTCATCCCGAAGATTGTCGAGCCGTTTCCGCAAATTCACCTTGGTAGCGGAGAACTTGCTTGCGTCCATGCCCTGCTCGGTCTGCATTTTGCGGAACTTGCGAAAGGCGCGGTCGGCGATTTCGGCATCTTCTTCTATACGTTTCAGCGTGGCTGTGTCTTGGGCATAGAGCATTCTTCGCTGACCATCCGAGGTGGTCACGAAGGTATCCTGTATTTCCTTCAGCGTCGTGAAGCCGACGAGCGTATTGCCGGCGCGGACGTTGAAATCCACGTCGGGCAACGGCTCGATCTGCTTGTAGCTTTCCAATTGCGCAACAAGCTTGAGGAACAGCCGCAGTTTGCAGATTTCCACGGCCTCTTCCATGATGTCCACGCCAAAAAGATTGCTGACGATGATGGACTTGAGAATGAAGTACCGCTCACTGGCATGCTCGGCGACCTGATTCAGTACCTCGCGGAAATCCTTCATTTTCTCCGGTCGGTGCTTGCGTTTCGAATGTTTCAGGTCATCGAGGAAGCCGCGCATGGCCTCCAGGCAGGCCGTGTTTCGACGTATTCGTCGATTGATCGCCAGCCACGCAGATTGAAGTAGCCCACACAGAAGTCCGCCCTGTCGGAAACTTCCAGGGTTTCGGCCAGTGCCGGGCGAAGATGTTGTTCGATGTTATCGAAGATGCGTGGCATCAGTCTGTCTTTGGTTTAGGCAAAGGTTTGCTGCTCGTTGTCCGGCGCTGGCACTTTCGTCCGTTCGACCCAGTGGGTGAACATAATAGAAAATGCATAATCTGCCAAGAGCCTACGAAGACACGAGGCAAGCGAGGCATTACCGCCGATGCGGCGCTCGATCTGGCCGAAACCCTGGGGACCTCGCCGAAGCTTTGGTTGAATTTGCAAACGACGTATAACTTAGCCAAGCATTGTTCTTGGATGCGCCGTAATGATGTTGTAAGGCAACGTAGGTTTCTCCAATGACCTGGTTCGAGGCATAGACCTCACACCCCTGTTCTTCGATCAAAGTACGAAGGTTTTTTACGCATTGCTGGAAGGTCTCTTGCTTCCTTACGAAAATATTATAAAAATGAGGCGGAGGAGGCCTCAAGCATTGATGTCGGACGAAGCCTGGCCGGCTTCATACACTCGCAATTTCGTGTGGCGCGCAAGCACGTCGAAGTCGGCGTCGTTATGCAGAATCGGTGCCCCGGTTCGTATGGCAACGGAGGCAATGAGACAGTCGATCAGCTTGCGAACGGTCTCCCCTTCCCGTCGGCAGTGGCGATAGAGCCCGGCAGCATCTTCATAGTCCGTCGCCCGCGTTGGTATGATTGCCGCCCGGGCCAGCAGTCGACGAAGGTTCAGCAGGTGCGATTCATCCCGCGCTCCGGCGAGCACCTCCATCCGCACGGCATCGCAGATAGCAACCTCGCCTGCCAACAG
>JAJDZI010000089.1 GCA_022824735.1 Nitrospirales bacterium | reverse complement strand
TATTTTTCCTTATCCACCTCTTCGAATTCGGCATCGACGACTTTTTCGTCTTGTTGCGTTCCATTGGCCGCTTCGCCGTTGGGGCTTGTCCCGTCGCCGGTGTGACTTCCGTCTCCGGTCTCGGCAGAGGTCTTTTTGTACATTTCTTCCGCGAGTTTGTGCGAGGCGGTCGTGAGGGTCTGCATGGCCGTTTTGATGGTCTCCACGTCGTCTCCCTCCATGGCTTTCTTCATGCCGTCGATCGCTTCCTGAATTTTGGTTTTCTCTTCCTCGGGGATCTTGTCTCCGTGTTCCTGGAGATTCTTTTCCGTTCCATAGACCAGGGAATCGGCTTGATTGCGGATTTCGACGGTTTCGCGGCGTTTTTTATCCTCTTCGGAATGCGCCTCGGCGTCTTTCACCAATTGCTCGACTTCTTCCTTGCTCAGGCCGCTCGAAGCCGTGATCTTGATGGACTGTTCTTTTTGCGTGGCCATGTCCTTGGCCGAAACGTGGACGATCCCGTTCGCGTCGATGTCGAACGTGACTTCGATTTGCGGCATGCCTCGCGGGGCCGGGGGGATTCCCACCAGATCGAATTGGCCGAGCAGTTTATTGTCATTGGCCATTTCACGTTCGCCCTGAAAGACCCGAATGGTCACGGCGGTCTGGCTGTCTGCGGCCGTGGAGAAAATCTGGCTCTTCTTGGTCGGAATCGTGGTGTTGCGGTCGATCAAGCGCGTGAAGACGCCGCCCAGTGTTTCAATGCCCAAGGACAGGGGAGTCACGTCCAGCAGCAACACGTCCTTGACGTCGCCCTTGAGGACGCCGCCCTGGATGGCGGCTCCGATTGCCACGACTTCGTCGGGATTCACGCCTTTATGCGGTTCCTTGCCGAAGAAGGCTTTCACCCGTTCGATGACTTTGGGCATCCGTGTCATCCCGCCGACGAGTACCACTTCATTGATCTCGCCGGCGGAAATGCCGGCATCGGCCAAGGCTTTTTTACAGGGTTCGATGGAGCGGGTGACCAGGTCATCCACGAGCTGTTCCAGTTTGGACCGGGAGAGTTTGAGCACCAGGTGTTTGGGCCCGCTGGCATCGGCGGTGATAAAGGGCAAATTGATTTCCGTTTCCTGGGCCGATGACAATTCGATCTTGGCGCGTTCCGCGGCTTCTTTCAGGCGTTGCAGCGCCATGCGGTCGTTCTTCAGGTCAATGCCCTGATCTTTCCTGAATTCGTCCACCAGCCAATCGATGATGCGAAGGTCGAAGTCGTCACCGCCCAGGAAGGTGTCGCCGTTGGTGGCCTTCACTTCGAACACGCCGTCCCCGATTTCGAGGATCGAAATATCGAACGTGCCGCCGCCGAGGTCGTAGACGGCGATGCGCTCTTCTTTCTTTTTCTCCAGGCCGTAGGCCAATGAGGCCGCCGTAGGCTCGTTGATGATCCGAAGGACGTTGAGCCCCGCGATCTGACCTGCGTCTTTGGTGGCTTGGCGCTGGCTGTCGTCAAAGTAGGCGGGGACGGTAATCACCGCCTCCGTGACTTTTTCCCCCAAAAAATCTTCGGCCGTTTGTTTGATCTTTTGAAGGATCATCGCCGACACTTCGGGAGGGCTGTATTGCTTGCCTTGGATTTCTACGTGCGTGTCCCCGTTTGAGGCGGCGAGAATCTTGTACGGCAACCGCTCGGTCGCTGTTTTGACTTCCTTGGTAGTGAACTTTCTTCCCATCAGGCGCTTGACCGAGAAAATGGTGTTCTCGGCGTTTGTAATAGCCTGACGTTTGGCAATCTGGCCGACGAGCCGCTCTTCCTTGTCCGTTACCGCCACCACGGACGGCGTGGTGCGTCCGCCCTCCGAGTTGGCAATCACCTCCGGGTCGGCCCCGCTCATGACGGCAATACACGAGTTCGTCGTGCCCAGGTCAATTCCAATAATCTTGCTCATGTTTCGACTCCTTCATTATCCGGTTCTTTTGTTTTCGCGACGGTCACCATGGCTGGTCGCAATATCCGGTCGTGGACAAAATATCCTTTCTGATATTCATCGACGATGACGTTCTCGGGGATGGTCGTTGATTCGACTTGCCCGACGGCTTGATGTTTCGCGGGATCGAAGACTTCTCCCACGCTCGACACTTGTTTGATGCCCATTTTTTGGAGGGTATCGAGAAAATGTTTGTACGTGAGGTCAACCCCTTCCAGGAGTCCTTCGATCCGGTTTTGCTCGTGCCCGGATTGTAGCGCGCGTTCCAGGTTGTCTAACGTCGGCAGCAAGTCCTTGAACAATTTTTCGTTTGCAAACCGGATGGTATCCTGTTGGTCGCGTTGAACCCGGCGTTTGTAGTTGTCGAATTCCGCAGCCAGGCGTAAATATTTGTCATTCAGGGCGTGCAGTTCCTCATCTTTTTCGAGAAGTTGGTCGGTTAGACTTGGAACGTCTGCCTTTTCCTGCTGATTTTCAGAATCCCCTTCAGTATCCGTGTCAACCGACTCGGTATCCTGGTGTTCGGAAAGTGGCTTGGATACTATATCTTCACCACAAACTTCATCTGATTGTTGAATATTTTCGCTCATGTCACGGCTCGGGTGTCTTGCTCAGATAGTCATCAAGACTTGGTAAGTCAACTGAAAAAATCGAAAAAAGTGATGGAAAATGCGAAAGAAGGGCGGGGGCGTCTATTGGCCGGTTTTGCGGCGGTAGAGCAATTCCAGGCCTTCCAGCGTGAGCGACGGCCTTATCTCCTGGAGCGTTTTCGATATTGGCGCAAGAATCGGGGCAAGGCCGCCGGTGGCAACGACCTTGGCTGAGCGACCGGTTTCCTGTTCGATCCTCGTCACCATTGCATCGACCAGTCCGGCATAACCGAAGATCAACCCGGATTGGATGCTGCTTGTCGTATCGGTTCCGATCACGCTTTTCGGACGGGTCAACTCGACGTTGGGCAATTTGGCGGTATGGTGATGCAGCGCCTCGGCGGCGCTTTTGATCCCGGGGGCAATCGCTCCACCCAAGTATCGTCCGTCTTTGGTGACGGTGCAAAACGTTGTGGCGGTTCCGAAGTCCACGATAATGAGATGGGTTCGATAGCTTGCGAACGCCGCAGCCGCGTTGACCAACCTGTCGGTTCCGATTTCCTGGGGATTGGCATATTCGAGTGTCAGCCCGAAGGGAAAGTCGGGGGAGACGATGAGCGGGGAGTGCTGGAAAAAGGTTTCGATCGTGGACTCAATCGTCGGGGTCAGAGGAGGGACCACGCTTGAAATGATGGTCCCGTGGATATCCTTGGCCTGAATGCCGGATTTCTGCGTGAGCGACGCGAAAACGATACCGTATTCGTCAGCCGTTTTCGTGTGTTCCGTGGATAGGCGCCAGGAGCTTCGCAGGGTTTGTCCGTCGAATACGCCGGAGACGATTTGGGTGTTGCCGATGTCGATTGCCAGAAGCATGAAAAATCTTTACCCCTCACCTCAGCCCTCTCCCACAAGGGTAGCGGGGGGTGAGTTATCGTAGATGGTGAACGTCACCGGCTCGAATTTCCAGGGTGCGGCTTTTGCCTTCTTGCATGGCGGATACCAGTAATGCGCCGTCTTGTCCGATGGCGGTAGCCGTTCCGCGAATCGTTTGGCCCGTCAGGCAGGCAATCTCCACCTCCCTGCCAAGCGTGACGCACGACGCCTCATAGGATTGCCGCGCGTGTTCGAGTTGTTCCGATAGGACGCAATCATACCAGTTTTCCAATTGGTTGAATATACCGGCGATCAGGTCGTTGCGATCATGGAATCGGCGGGTGGCCTGGTGACACGACGTAGCAAGTGAGCGCAACTCTTCTGGGAAATCCGTCTCCCGGCAATTCACGTTCAGGCCGAACCCCACGATACACGTCGAGATTCGGGAGCCTTGACTCGTGCTTTCGCATAAAATGCCCCCGATTTTTTTCTCGATATGCAACAAGTCATTAGGCCATTTTAACGAGATCCCGACGCCGCAGGCACGGTGAATGGCTTCACCCAGGGCGAGTCCCGTCACAAGCGGGATCCAGGATACGTGACGCAAAAGTTTCGGATCGGTCAGTATCAGGGAACAAGAGAGATTGAGATGAGGCGGCGAGGTCCACTGCCGTCCCAGTCGTCCCTTCCCGGCTGTTTGCGTGTCTGCGAGAACGGCTGTGCCATGAGACGCTCCGGAATCGGCCAGCGTAAAGGCCGTGGTATTGGTAGAGGCGAGTTCCGCAAAGAGATGAAGCGGGCGCCCCAGGCTGCGTGTGGTCAACCGCTGTTCAATGCCTGCGGCTTCCAGCGGTGTGAATTGCACGGGGTCCGCCATACGCAAGCCCGGTCATTGAGAGGACACGGGAAGCACGTCCAGACTGATATCGACCGCGGGTGCGGAATGGGTGAGGGCCCCGATGGAAATGGAATCCACGCCCGTGGCGGCATATTCGCGCACGTTCTCGAGCGTGATGCCTCCCGAGACCTCGACGTGGGCCTTGCCTTTGATGAGGTCTACGGCTTCCCGGACAAGCGCGGGGGGCATATTGTCCAGGAGCAGCACGTCGGCCCCGCCGTCCAAGGCCTCAATAAGGTGCTTGAGGGTTTCGACTTCCACGCAGATGCGGAATTGACGGGAGACTTGCTCTCTGGCCTTGCGGCAGGCTTCGCGGATGGTTGTGCCTTGGGCTTCCAACAACACCAAGTGGTTGTCCTTGATGAGGACTCCATCGCTCAGCGTCATGCGATGGTTGGTCCCGCCGCCGAGAGCGACTGCCCATTTTTCGAGCTGGCGAAGGCCGGGAATGGTTTTTCTGGTATCGACGAGGACGGTGGGGTACTGCCGGATTTCGGCTTTGAATCGTGCGGTCAAGGTGGCGATGCCGGAAAGATGTTGCAAAAAATTCAGCGCGACCCGTTCCCCGCCCAAAATTGAATGCGCCGGTCCTTGAAGGGTGGCGAACGTTTGTCCGGCTTCAAGGGTCTCTCCATCCTGGAACGCAGCCGTGACCGTCACGGCAGGGTCCAGGACCCGATAAACAGTGTGGAGAACGGCGACGCCGGCAAGGGTCAGGTCCTGCTTGGCCACGACGTGGGCCTGAGCCTGAAGTGACGAATCAAGGAGCGCGCGCGTGGTGACGTCGCCGTGTGGCACGTCTTCCTTCAGCGCCGTTGTGACCAGCGTTTCAAGTTCAAAGGGCGGAGGCTGAATCACGCGGGATTTCATGACACCATTTTCCGGAGTTGTTCTTCGCTGCCGGCAAAAAGTGAGAGTTCGGCGGTCAGCAGGGCCAGGCGGTCCTTTGATTCTTGAATCACCTCGGGGGAAGCTTTGGCCGCAAAGTCCGGAGAACCGAGGCGTCCCTGAAGACGTGTGGCTTCCTTTTGTTTGGCTTGCACTTGTTTGTTGACGCGCGTTAAGGCTTTGTTGAGATCCACCTCACCCTCGATCATCAGTCCGACCATGAAACTGCCTGCCGCCAGGTGCAGGATGCGGCCGTCCGTCCATGTTTCCTGGTCGGCAATCGTGACCGTTCCCCGGCAGAGCTGCGCGACGTGGTCTCGCGCTTCGTTCAATCGCGCAAGTTCGTCCGGATCTTTGGACGTGACCATGATCGTCACTGATTTGGATGGTCCGTAATCCAGGAGAGTCCGCCCCGTTCGGATGGTGGTGACGATGTGTTCGATAACGGCAAATGTCCGTTCCGCCTCGGCATTCTCCCATTCCCGGGTGGCTACCGGAAACGGTTGGCGGACGAGGCTCTCGCCCTGATGAGGAATCGTTTGCCAGATTTCTTCGGTCAAAAACGGCATGAAAGGGTGCAGCAGGCGTTGGAGGTGCTCAAAGGTATGGAGCATCGTGGCTCGCGTCGACCGGGCGGCGGGCGAGTCCCCGTTCTGGAGCGCGGGTTTGATGAGTTCCAGATACCAATCGCAGTATTCGTGCCAGACGTGCTGGTAGAGTTGCCCCGCGGCCTGATCGAACCGGTATTCTTCGAGCCGGGCCGTGACGGTGGCCGTGACGCGGTTCAGCCGGCTCAGAATCCATTGATCCACGAACGGCCTGTCGGCAATGGGCCGTACTTCGGATGGCCCGTCCGCGTGCATCAGGATAAACCGGGCGGCATTCCAGATCTTGTTGGCAAAGTTGCGATACCCTTCGATCCGGTTTTCCGAGAGTTTGATGTCACGCCCGGGCGACGCCATCGAGGCCAGGGTAAAGCGTAGGGCGTCGGTCCCGTATTCCGACATCTTGGTCAGGGGATCGATGACGTTGCCTTTGGACTTGCTCATCTTTTCACCTTCGGCGTCGCGCACCAGGGCGTGAATGTAGACGTCACGGAATGGTGGCTTGCCGGTAAACTTGAGGCCCATCATGATCATGCGCGCCACCCAGAAGAAGAGGATATCCAGCCCCGTGACCAAAGTGGAAGTGGGGTAATAGGTCTCGAGCTCTTTGGTCCGTGCAGGCCAGCCCAAGGTGGAAAAGGGCCACAGGGCCGATGAAAACCACGTGTCGAGCACGTCGGGGTCCTGGATAAACTGGCTTCGCTCGCAGGTGGCGCAGTCATCCGGCGCTGTCTCGGCGACAACGGGTTCGGCTTGCGTGGAAATCAGGTGACTGCCCCCGCCTTCCAGAATCATGCGGGCTTCAGGGTGGCACGTGACGCAATACCAGGCCGGGATGCGATGGCCCCACCAGATCTGCCGCGAGATGCACCAGTCCTTGATCCCGCGCATCCAGCCCAGATAATTATTCGCCCATTCTTCCGGGATAATGCGAATCTGTCCCTGTTCCACTGCGGCGATTGCCGGGTCGGCCAACGGTTGAATCCTGACGAACCATTGAGGCGAAAGGAACGGTTCCACGACGGTTTTGCAGCGATAACATTTTCCCAAGGCCATTTCATGATCTTCGGTTTTGACCAGGAGGTTCCGATGTTTCAGGGCGTCAACCACAATGGGACGGGCCTTGATGGCCGGAAGGTTGGCAATGGTTTCAAGAACGTTCGGTTCGACTCCGGCGTCCCGAAGCGCCTCGGGATTCAGGAGGGCTTGATGGTTCAACAGGGCAATGCGAGGAAGTTGGTGCCGTTCACCCGCCTCGAAATCATTGAAGTCATGGGCCGGGGTGATCTTGACGGCGCCGGTCCCGAATTCCCGGTCCACGAGAATCGGATCGCCTACGACCGGAACGGTCCGGTTGGTGAGCGGCAACTCGATACGTTTTCCGATGTGCCTATTGTAGCGGGGGTCCTCAGGATGCACGGCCACCGCGGTGTCGCCGAGTAACGTCTCCGGTCTCGTGGTGGCGATGGTAAGCGACGTGCCGGCGTCATGGGCCAGCGGATAGGCAACGTGGTACATGGTGCCGTGAACCGGCTCGTGCTCAACCTCAACGTCGGAAAGGGCGGTGAGACAGCGGGGGCACCAATTGATCAGGCGGTGCCCGCGATAGATGAGATCTTCCTGGTGGAGGCGAACGAAAACGGCTCGAACGGCTTCGGATAATCCTTCATCCATGGTAAAGCGCAGGCGCGACCAATCACAGGAAGCTCCGAGTCGTTTCAGTTGATCGAGAATCGTATTGCCGGATTGCTGTTTCCAGGACCAGACTCTTTTGATAAACGCATCGCGTCCAAGTTCTTCTCGTTTGGCGCCTTCCTCCAAAAGCTGCCGCTCGACCACGTTTTGCGTGGCGATGCCGGCATGGTCGGTTCCCGGAAGCCACAAGGTGTTTCGCCCTTGCATGCGGCGCCAGCGTATCAGGATGTCCTGAAGCGTGTTGTTCAGCGCGTGGCCGATGTGCAGCGAGCCCGTGACGTTGGGGGGAGGGATGACGATTGTATAGGGCTGTCCCGTCGAATCGGGAGTGGCGCCGAAGTAGCCCCGGTCGATCCAATGTGGGCCCCATCGGGCTTCAACGGCTTGCGGTTCGTAGATTTTACTGAGTTGTTGAGACGCCATAGAGATGAAACTCACGCCAGAAAGGCCAAAAATCTTAGCATGGGGGGTAGCCCCTCGCAACCAAACCGCCGGTTGTGTTATGGCCCAAAGCTGTAAGGTCCCTTTTGTAAAATTGCGCTAACACATTGATGGCGGATTTATTGTAAAATGAATTGCATTATGCTAATCTCACGGGAGATTCTGAAAATCCTTAAACTGGGGGTGGCTTATGATTTCTGTGAGCGAAGCGCGGGAACGGCTGATTGAGAAAGCTTCAACGGACGATGCATTTCGGACTCGCTTGGTCAACGATCCCGGAAAGACCGTTGAAGAAGAATTTGGGGTGACGTTGCCCGATGGCTTTTCCATCAAGGTGCATGAACAAAGTTCAACTGAAGCACATCTGGTCCTGCCACCGGCAGCAAAACTGGAGGAAAAGGATCTGAGTCTCGTTGCCGGTGGCGGAGGGTGCTGGAGCTACGGCTAATAAAGGAACCTCTGATCCCCGATTAAGAACGTCGAGGACATGTTTATGGTGATAGCGGGATGCAGGGCAAGGCGTCCCGCAGCGAAACCCGAGGCTTATCAACTAGATAGGTGAGGGTTGAGCGAGGACACAACGCCGCCCTGCGCCCGATAGTGCCGTAAATCAGAGGTTCCTAAAGAAAAAAGGGCGTTTACATGGATATCGATCAGGCAATGATCCAGGTTGCCTCACTGGACTTTGTAATGCTGAAGCGAAAACTTGAGGTCGCAGGAGGCTGGCCCGCCGATACCGTGGCAGAAGGTGAACGCTTGTACCGCAAATATCTTGCCCTCAGGATGGTGTATCCGGAAAAGGCGTTGAGACCGACTCCGCTCATCGACGAGTTCTGGCACGCGCATATTCTCGACACGAAAGACTACACGGCTGATTGTCAAAAGTTATTCGGGAAGTATATACATCACGACCCTTATGGCGGACTGAGCGACGACGTCCTCGTTCGTGCGCTTGGTGAAGCCCTGAAGGAAGAAACTCGCAAGCTGTTCCGCAAGCACTTCCATATTGATCTGCAATCTGCTCGCCCCGACAATCTGCCTAACTCCTACAGGTCCCAGTCGCAAGAATAACCGACTGGGACCTGACCTGTGGACCGGCTTCCACGAATCTCGCCCTTGCCCTTGCCCTTCCCAACGTATTCATCCCCAAAGGAACGGGGTTCCAGGATGATTCGACTGTTGATACTGGCGTTCCTCGGCCAAGAGTACATCTTCGATAATGGAATCTTCCTCGTACACAAAAACATCAATCACGTCAAAATTTCCATTGAAGCCGGTCAGGCATGCACAGCCAAGGCCTACGTCGGCATGGTGTTTCTCCCGAGCACTGCGTGAGCGGATAGGACAAATGGTCTCAATGGCGCAACAAGCAACTGATCGCCCCAATGCAGGCAGCCGTCGTCAGTGCCTCGGATTGAAACTCAACCGGAAATTCAGGGCCACGCTGCCATACCTTATAACCCGGCCAGCCTCCTCTTGCACCCTGTTCCTGTATGATCCGGTGTGCCGCGTCCTCCGGAATACCAGCATTCTTTACTTCTTTCAGCACGTCCAACGCCGTGACTCCTTGGGCTAGTCGCATGACGTCGGTGCCGTCCCGCCGCGAATCGAGACCGGCGGAAATTCGCTCTGCCAGGGTAGGGCGAAGCGTTTGGAAGGCAGGTGGAGCACGACGCGCCGCCCGAACCATCGCCACGTAAAGATCCATGCATTCCGGATAGAACACCAAGGCATCCGCTTCCTGCCCATCCCTGATAAGACGCTCCAACCAACGTTGTGCCGGGCGGGTTTCAGCATGATCCCCAAGATAGGCAACAACATTGGCGTTGACGACCGCATCGATGCTATTCAAGTCTTCGTCTGCTTCAGAGGGGGAAACTATCCATGTACGAAAACGCCCTTCCTGATCACGACAAGACAGAACACACTCGACGTTCATTTCTGAAAAGATCCAGATGTGGCGATCTGAAATGAGTGAACACACCGCCGTGTCGTCAAGATCCGGCGGCAGACTATCCCAGTACCGCCACACGCCGGGATAGATCGCAAGCCGGGCGATATAGTCGCGTGTTCTTGAGCGCAGAGGTTCAACTTGTAACAGCTCGCAGGACTCCAGGGCCAGAAAACCCGATGCCGCGGTGAAGGGCGGATGTTCCTCTATCCTCTTCCCTCCAAAACCGACGATCGTAGAAGGCCAGGCGCCATCCGGCCGGACCGTGTCGTCGAGGAATTCGAGTCCTCGTCTTCTCGCGTTTTCAAGTGCCTTTTTGGTCGTTGGCGAAAGCAAGGGTGGCATTGAACAACGGACCTCTCATTGGGGAGACGATTCCTTAGCATATAGAGTCCCGATGTCCAAGCTCAAGAACTCGCGCTGACAGGAAAGCGCCGGTTGTGTTCATGAGAATGAATGTGATACAACCCCTCCCACGCTTTTACCGGGGATTTCGGGTTCCTTTACTGAACTATCGGCAATGACGCCCAGGAGCATGTGATGCCCAGAGGACGAGAAAAAGATCGAGAACTTCGTCGCAAACACCGGAAGAATCAACGGCGCATGAAGGCTCTTGAACAAGCCCAACGCAAAGCCGGCACTAAGAAATAAGCCCCTGCCTTTCTCTCGCTTTTTTCTTTCCCCCTCACCCCAGCCCTCTCCCTCCAGGGAAGAGGGAGCAGATGAAAATAGCGCCTCGCCATGCCGTCATCGCAGATCAAGGTCGTGTTTTTCGATGCGGCCGGAACCTTGTTTCACGTCAAGGGATCCGTCGGAGACGTGTATCTGCGGTATGCCGTAAAATACGGCGTGCCCCGTTCGCCAGACGTGGTGACCAAGGTGAATCAGGCGTTCAAGGATGCTTTTCGTCAAGCGCCTCCACCGGTTTTTGCCGTGGAGCAACCTGAAAAATTGAAGCAATGCGAAAGGCTCTGGTGGTTTGATATCGTGCATGCGGTGTTCTATCGCGTCGGGATGTTTGAAGGGTTCGATGATTATTTCGAGGAGGTTTACGAAGCCTTTAGCCGGGCGGAGGCATGGGATGTCTATCCCGAAGTGCCGGAGGTCCTGGAGCAATTGCGCTCGCAAGGCTATGAGCTGGGCGTTATCTCCAATTTCGATACACGGTTTTTTGAAATTATCCGGGCGTTACGGTTGGAGCATTTTTTTGATTCCATCACGATTTCCAGCATTGCCGGGTCGGCCAAACCGTCTCCTCAGATTTTCCGCCGTGCCTTGGATCAACACGTGGTCGAACCGGAAGAGGCTATGCACGTGGGAGACGATCCCAAGGAAGATTTTGCCGGAGCCACCAATGCCCGGCTAGCGGGAGTCCTTCTCGATCGGGATGGGACCGAAAAAGGTAGAGTGACACCCTGCATTGGGGATCTTGGTGAATTGCCCGGCATGGTGCGACAGTTGTAACATTGCGGATGATTTGACAATGATGGTTTTAAATTCGGTAGTCTCTTCGCTCTATCAAGACAATCAACCAATTGAACCACGTATCATCTGTTTAATTGGACTGGCAGGGGAAAAAGTATAAAATGGTCGCAAGTGCGTATGATTGAGAAAAACCTCAAAGAACTTTGGCCCAGACTTCAGGGCAAGAAGCCTCACATGCCGAATTTCCTCTCTGAAATTCGGCTTCACGGGATTCGTGGCATTGACAGTCTGAAAATTACCCTGGATTATCCTGTGAGTGTGATTGCCGGAGGCAATGCCAGCGGGAAATCAACTGTGCTGTTCTCTGCGGCCTGTGCATACAAGGTTCCTGGAACAGGGCCGAAAGAATATGTGCCTTCCACTCTTTTTCCCGATTATCGGCCCAAACAGGGTGGACGGAGCGATGAGCGACCTGATATCGACCTCGCATATGAATACACTACGCCTGATGGTCGACTTTCCATGCGGTGGCGGCGGAGCACGAAAGGATGGAACCGCAGTTTTTTTGGCCGTCAGAAGGCCAAGCAGCCGACGCGGACTGTCTATCTGCGCACTCTGAGCAATCTCAGCAATCCGTCCGAGGTGCGTGGCGTTCTCAGGATGTCCCATCTTACAACGGCCCCGATAGAAGAGCCGCTGACAGCCGCCCAGATAAACTTCGCACAACAGATGTTGCCGTTTCACTACAGCGAAGTTGTTAAGCTTTCCAGTCGAGGTAAAGCTTTGTTATTTGCGGCCAATAAAAACGGAGCGTCCTATTCGGAGCTTCACATGGCTGCGGGTGAACGCGCCATTCTGCGTCTTTCACGGGAAATTGCCCAACTGGAAGATGCACTTGTTCTTGTTGACGAAGTGGAGGCTGGTTTGCATCCTTGGGTCCAGCAACTCCTAATGCTGCAGTTGCAGCAACTTGCGCTGCGTAATAACTTGCAAATTATCGTTACGTCCCATAGTCCGGTCGTGCTTGACTCGGTGCCAAATAACGCACGTATTTTCCTTGAACGTGACGAGCAGGGTAAAGTTGAGGTATGTCCTCCCTACCGTGACATCATTCAGGATGCCCTGTATGGACGTTCAAGAGAGGTACTCAATCTGCTCTGCGAAGATAGAACAGCCGAGGGCATTTTGCATGGCATTCTTGATTACCTGTCGCCGGATCAGAAAATTCGTAGGGAGTCGGTTCGCATAGGGCGCAATACGGGTGCTCAAGAATTTCCCGGACATGCCGCGGCATTCAAGAAGTTCGGCTTGATAGAACATTTTATTTTTATTCTGGATGGTGATCAGCGCGCAGGGGATATTGAAAAGAAAATAAAGGAAACGGTGGAGAGTCAACAAATTGCGGTCTTGTTCCTTCCAGGTGACCATGCACCAGAGGTTTGGGTTTGGGACTGCCTGCAAGCGAGGCCGGATTTTTGGGCAGCGCACTTGAAAATAGATCCCGCCAATCTTACAAACGAAATGAGCCGGTTGGATGCAATCTATGATTCGGCATCAGACTCGGAAGCCCAGATCGCTAAAAACAAAATTGACAATCTGGCGGAAAAACTGAACCAGGATGCACCGAGTGTCTGCCGTACCGTTGCCGGATTAGAGGCTCCGGGAAAAGATAGTGCAATACAGCCACTGGTCGAGGGGTTAAAAAATATTCTGTTGCAGTGGCGTATTGACTAAGTACTTTCTGGTGGAATCAATGGATATATTTCTTTGAGGTTACCAACAATGCCGACAGATAGAACGACCTACAAATACCATTTCAAGAAAGGCAACAAAATTGTCCACACGGGTATTACCAATGATATAGATCGACGTGAGGCAGAGCACCGGAGTGAACCCGGATTGATCAAAGGACATATCAATCAGGTCGGTTTCCGCACCACCCGTGATGCCGCCCTCCAATGGGAGCGAGAACAGGCAAGAAAGGGTAAGCCGGTAACAAAGAAATAGTATCTGAAGTCGTCCGGGGAATCGAAATTGTCCCTCCTTGATAATCCCGAGATTTTCAATTACTACAAAACTGCGTACCTCTGCTCTTGCTGCCACATTGCCGCCCCGTGTGTTCCTTGACGTGGGAAAGAATGGCTTGCTAGACTTTTCTCCAACTTCTTGGTTTTATTTGGAAAATTCTCAACATATGGCAATAGAATTACGTAAATTCAATTGGGTGTGAAACAGGCTTTTATATTGTGAGGGGTGTTAT
>JAJDZI010000118.1 GCA_022824735.1 Nitrospirales bacterium | reverse complement strand
GTGACTGCCCGGCGGCGGAAACTGTTTGGCGATGAAGCGTCTATTGATGTCTTACGCCAGGCGTTTTGTTACGTTAACAGCACACGGCCTTTTACCATCGACGCCTTGGTCATTTTACCCGATCACCTCCACTGTATCTGGGCGTTGCCGCCTTCTGATTCGGATTATCCCACCCGGTGGCGATTACTCAAAACCTGGGTCACCAAGCATCGCCCTGGGCCGGCGCCGGAAGCAAAATCCCTGGGGATGTCGGATTACGCTGCGCTAATCCGACCTACGGGACCTGCACGACCGGTGGTTTGGCAGGGTCGGTATTGGGAGCACGTCATTCGCGATGAAACGGATTACCGGCAGCATGTGGATTATATTCATTACAACCCGGTGAAACATGGCTATGTGCAGCGTCCCTGGGATTGGGCGTATTCGAGTTTCCGGCACTACGTGCAACAGGGGCGTTATCCGCAGGATTGGGGTGAGACGGCTCCCGTCTTTGGCGAAGGGGTGGGCCATGAATGAAGGTGGGATGTCGGATTACGCTGCGTTAATCCGACCTACGGGGTGCGGGATTGCGGGGATGTCGGATTACGCTGCGCTAATACGACCAACGGGGTGTCGGGTTACGCCTTTGGCTAACCCAACCTACGGGCTTCGCTCAAATACTAGGGAGGAAAAGCCTGTGTAGGTCGGATTAGCGCAGCGTAATCCGACAGTTCTCAGTTGGTGAAGAAACAACCCTGGAGCCTCGCGTGCGCAAGGATGACAGATAAAAGGCAACGACAACGACGCAGGAGTCCCCTCACCCCGGCCTTCTCCCTCAAGGGGCGAGAGGGTTATTCGGAATGGTCTTCGGAGGATTCCGTGGTGGCTTCCGATGCTTCGGGGGATGCTGGTTCAGTCGTGGCGTCCGTGCTTTCTGCGGGAGCGGAGGGGGTGGCTTCGCCGGACGTGGCGGGGACGTCGATGACCGACGCGGCGTTTTCCTGTTTGGACAGTAACGCCAGGCCGAGCGAGGTCAGCATGAAAATAACGGCCGCAGCGACCGTGATTTTGCTGAGAAACGTTCCGGGACCGCGACTGCCGAATACCGTTTGACTGGAGCCGCCGAACGCCGCGCCGATTTCGGCTCCCTTCCCTGCCTGAAGCAGGATCGCGGCGATCATCAAAAAACAGACGATGAGATGGAGGATGACGGTGGCCGTATACATGGACGTTTCCGGATTGTTATTTCGTCACGGATTCAAGAGGCGATCCGGCAGATTCTAGCAAAGCCTTCAGGATCAAGACAAGCTTTTCCGACCAGGGCCCCATTCACCTCACCCGATCCAAACAGTTCAGGGGCATTTTCAGGGGCAACGCTCCCGCCATAGATGATCCGCGTGGTCTCTGCGATTTGCGGCCGTTCCTCCTTCAGGATGGTGCGAAGAAAGGCATGCACGGCTTCTATTTGCGGGACGGTCGCGGCGTACCCGGTGCCGATGGCCCAAACCGGTTCATAGGCTATGGCGAGTCCGGTTATGCGTTCGGCCGGCACGCCGCCCAATGCACTCAGCATTTGCTCCTTGACCACGTCTTGTGTCTGACCGGCCTGTCGTTCCTCCAGTGTTTCTCCCACGCAGAGAATGGGAGCGAGGCCGTGTTGCAACGCGGCCTTCAGTTTTTTGTTGACGTGGGCATTGGTTTCTCCCAGGAGTCGCCGTCGTTCCGAATGCCCGACGATGACCGATTGACAGCCCACGTCTTTCAGCATACGACCGGACACCTCACCCGTATAGGCTCCTTCTTCTTCCCAGGACAGGTCTTGCGCGCCCAGCTTGAACGGATCGCCGGCGCGGAGAATTTTCCGGATGCCGTCAAGGGCGGTAAACGGGGGCATGAGCAGGATTTCCACGCAGACGTCCTGCTTCACCTGCTCCAAGGCTTGCCGGAATCGATGGACAAATTCGACGGCCTCGGCCGTCGTCTTGTGCATCTTCCAATTGCCTGCGATAAGTCGGGGATTCACGAACGCGGTGACCGTATCAGGATTCTATGTGTTCGGTCATTCCCTTCGACTTCGCTATCGCTACGCTCAGGACAGGCGTTGATCACTGCACTGCCTCCTTCCGTCATTCCCGATCCTCGATTAAGAACGTCAAGGACAGGCTATTGTTAATCGGGAATCCAGGATTTCGCTCTTCACAAGTACAAGAAAAGCACAGACGCCGGATCCTCGATGAAAGATGTCGAGGATGACAGATAAAGACAAAAAGCAGATTCCTCGCGATGCTCGGAATGACAATGCTGAATGTAACCAATCCCTTATACTGTGAACGAATGACTGAACACGTACCGGGCTGACAGGGAAGTGCCGGACCCATTAGCGGGCCGGCAGGGCCGCCAGCCCCGGCATGTTTCCGCCCTCCAACAGGGTGAGGGCCGCGCCACCCCCCGTTGAAATAAACGACATGCTGTCGGTTTCGCCGGCGCAGTGGATGGCCAAGGCCGTCGAGCCGCCTCCCACGATGGTCAAGGCATAGGAATTGGCGACGGCATGGGCCATGGCCTGGGTGCCCCGGGCAAAGGCGTCTCGTTCAAACAGACCCATCGGCCCATTCCAGAGGATGGTTTTGGCATTTTCCACTGCCTCGGTAAAGAGTTTGACGGAGGCCGGCCCGATATCCAGTCCATACCATCCTTCGGGAATTTCTTGAGTGGGAACGATTTTTGTTTCGGCGCCGGGGTCCAGGCTGGCCGCCACTACGCAGTCCACCGGCAGATAAAATTTGATCCCTTGCTCGATGGACCGTTCATACACGCCTTTGGCGAAATCCAGCATCTCGTCTTCAACCAGGGACCGGCCGATTTCGAGGTTCATGGCTTTCAGGAACGTAAACGCCATGCCGCCGCCGATCACGACCTTATCAACTTTACTTTCGAGGTTTTTGATGACGCCGATTTTCCCCGAGACCTTTGCCCCTCCCAGGAGGGCGACAAACGGGCGGACGGGACTTTCCACGGCCCCTTCGAGATACTCCACTTCACGTTTCATCAAATATCCGGCCGCGGATGCTTTGATGAATAAAGGAATCCCCGCGGTAGAGGCGTGGGCCCGGTGTGCGGTGCCGAACGCATCATTGATGTAGACGTCACCCAACGAAGCCAGTTCTGATGCCAACTCTTTGTCATTGGCTTCTTCTCCGGGATGAAACCGGACGTTTTCCAGCAAGAGGACGTCGCCGGGTTGCAGTTGACTCGCCAGGTTTTTCACGAGCGGGCCGGCGCAATCCGGGGCGAACGTCACGTCCTTTCCCAACAGGCGTTTCAGGCGTTTGGCCACCGGTGCGAGGCTGAGTTCCGGGCAGACCTTTCCGTTGGGACGGCCCAGGTGGGAGCACAGAATCACGCTTCCGCCTTCGTCAACCACGTGATTGATGGTGGGAATCGCCGCGCGAATCCGGGAATCGTCCGTAATTTTCCGGTCTTCATCGAGCGGAACGTTAAAGTCCACGCGGATAATGACCCGTTTCCCTTGCAGGTCCACCTGATCAATGGTTTGTTTGGTGATATGCACGATACTGCCTTTCCTCCCGGAGTTCACAGGAGGACGAAGCCTGAATAAATCAGAGGTTCATGAGTTCTTCGAGGCCAAAAATGTCACCAGGTCCCTCAACCGGCAGGAATAGCCCCACTCGTTGTCGTACCAGGCAAAGATCTTGACGAACCGGCGATTCATCACGGTCGTGAGGGGCGCATCGACAATTGCCGAATAGGAGCTTCCGTTCAGATCAATGGAGACAATCGGATCTTCGGAATACCCCAGGATGCCGTTGAGTGGGCCTTCGGCGGCCCGGGCAAAGGCGGCGTTGACTTCGGCGGCGTCACAGTCCCGTTCGGTCTCCACGGCCAAGTCGATCAGCGACACATTGGGGGTGGGGACGCGAATGGCGACCCCGTCGAGTTTGCCTTTCAGTTCCGGGATGACCAGGTGGACGGCTTTGGCTGCGCCGGTCGAGGTTGGAATCATCGAAAGGCCCGCGCTCCTGGCGCGCCGCAGGTCCTTATGGGGCAAATCCAGCAGTTGCTGGTCATTGGTATAGGAATGAATCGTGGTCATATAGCCGTGGTCGATGCCGAATTGTTCAAGCAGGACTTTGGCCACCGAAGCCAGACAGTTGGTCGTGCAGGACGCATTGGAGATGACGTGGTGCGACTGGGGATCATACGATTGCTCGTTCACCCCCAACACAACCGTGAGGTCGGCGTTTTTGCCCGGAGCCGAGATCAGCACACGGGGCGCGCCGGCCGACAAATGTTGGCTTGCCGCTTCCCGGTCGGTAAAGCGACCGGTCGCCTCGATGACCACGTCGACGCCGAGCGTTTTCCAGGGCAATGCCTTGGGGTCCCGTTCGGCAAAGACGCTGATACGTTGGCCGTTGACCAGCAGGCAACCGTCTCCGGCTTCCACCGTTCCCGGAAATCGCCCATGGACCGAGTCAAACGTCAACAAATGACTCAGGGTTTTCGAGTCGGTCAGGTCGTTGATTCCGGTGACGTGAATAGACGGGTCACCCAGGGAGGCTCGAAAAAAGTTTCTCCCGATTCGTCCAAAGCCGTTAATTCCCACACGTATAGCCATGTTTGTCCCGTTTGTGAAATATACTAGGAGGGGTAAAACTACATAATACGTTCGGGAGTGAATGGAAGTCAAATTTTCATGGCTTCCTTGACCTCTCCGAGCGTTTGACGGGAGATCTCGGACGCGCGTTCGCACCCGTTCCTGGCCACTTCGTCGAGTCGCGCGGGGTTGGCTTCGAGCGAGCCGCGAGCGTCCCAAATAGGTGACAGTTGCGCCACGACGCGGTCCGCCACGAACTTCTTGCAGTCGATGCAGCCGATGGCCGCTGTGCGACATTCCTGGTTGATTTGCTCGATGACCGCGGGTTCGGAATACATCTTGTGAAATTCGAACACCGGACAAATCTCGGGGTTTCCCGGGTCGGTTCGTCTCACCCTGGCCGGGTCGGTGACCATGGTCTTGAGGGTTTGCCGGACCGTGGGTTCGGTGTCCGACAGGTTGATCGTATTCCGGTAACTCTTGCTCATTTTGCGACCGTCGGTGCCGACGACTTTGGGAAACTCCGTGAGCAGTTCCTGCGGTTCCACCAGCACGGGGGCATAGAGACTGTTGAACCGGCGGGCGAGTTCGCGGGTCAGTTCCAGGTGGGGGAGTTGGTCCTTGCCAACCGGCACGGCATTGGCTTTGTACAGCAGGATGTCCGCGGCCTGCAGAACGGGATAGCCCAAAAATCCATGCGTGGAGAGGTCGCGTTCCTCCAGTTGTTCCTGTTTTTCCTTATACGTGGGGTTCCGTTCAAGCCATGAGACCGGGGTCAGCATCGAGAGGAGCAACTGCAACACGGCATGGTCCGGCACGTGTGATTGGATAAAGACCGTGGACCGTTCGGGGTCGATCCCCGCCGCAAGCCAGTCGATCAGCAATTCCCGGACGTAGGTCCTGACGTGACCGGTGTCTTCGTAATTGGTGGAAAGCGCGTGCCAGTCCGCCACGAAGAAGAAACACGTATGGGTGTCCTGGAGCGTTTTCCAGTTTGTGAGGGCTCCCAAATAATTTCCCAGGTGCAGGCGTCCGCTAGGCTGCATGCCGCTTAACACGCGCATTCTTCGCTCCTTCACAAGCAATGACAGCAGAGGTTCTTTAATTCAACTGGACGAACCGGCCATTCTGAATCTGGATCATATACACTTTACGAGTGAGGATGCCACCCTCATCGAATTTTTCCAAACCGCCTAAGGTGGGAAGGTCATGCCGGACAAAGAGTTGGATGCGGACGTCAGGCCCCGTCGTGGCCCCGCGGCGGATCGTATCAAGGACCACGTGCATGGCATCGTACCCTTGGACCGCAAAAATGGATGGATCAGATTGAAACTGTTCACGATAGGCGGTGATAAAACGTTGGGTTTTCGGATCGGTGGTCTCAAGGAACAGGGCGTCGCCGAACAGCCCTCCATCAATCGAACTGCGGCCCCATGTCAGGAGATTGGGGTGGTTCCAGGCATTCGTTCCCAACAGGGGAACGTTCACGTCAAAAAAGGCGAGTTGGGCGGCCAGAAACGCCACGTCGGTCGGATGGCCCGGCAGAAACAGGGCATCGAATCCGGGGGTATACACCAAGGGCGCGTCTTCTTCATTTCCGTCCTGAGAGACTTTGTCCTCCGTGACCGCACCGTTCTCCGGATCGACCGGCTCCTCGGGTGCCAGCGGTAGCATTTCCCCATAGAGGCTCAAGTCCGTCTCTTTCATGCGAATGATTTGACGTGACGCATCGGTCGTTCGCGGCTGATACCACTCTGCGGTAATCACCTCTCCTCCATTTTGAACCACGGCCCGTTGAAACGTGTGAAGCAACGTTTTCCCATGGGGCGTCTGCGGGGCGAGGATGCAAAAACGCGTATATCCGAAATGCTGCATGGCATAGTCCACCAGCCGGTTGACCTGGAGAGAGGGCGTCATGGCGCTGCTGAACCAATACCGTCCGAATTGCTTGACGCTGGGCAGGGTCGCGGTGGGTGAAATAAAGGGGACGGATGCGAAGTCCGGGATATCGGCCAGGAGTTGAACCTCCCGGGTCAACAAAGGACCAATCAAGGCGATGGGGGTAAATTCGTCGAGCAGTTGTAAAACATCGCGGCGGAGTCGGGCCGCCGGAAGGGCGCTGTCCTTGACCACCAGGCCGACGTCGCCGGAACTCCCAAGAGCTTCATCCTCTTCCAAGGCCAAGCGGATGCCGTTGAACGTCTCGGTTCCGAAGAGTTTCATGTTTCCCGAGAACGGCAACGTCGCCGCAATCACGTGGCGATGGGCTTTGATCCCGGCAGTGACGGTCTGCAGAAGCACGGTCGCGGTCCGGGCATAGGGATGATCGGGAAAGTGTTGAAGAAAGGCGCGGATGTCCCGTTCGGCCAAGGTATCGTCATCTCGTGACTTGTGGAATTCAATGAGGCGGATTAAGGCCAGGTCGCCGGGAGACGTGCCCGGAAAGGCATCGATGACTTGAGTGAGGGACGGTTCATTCATCTTTTCCAGGATGAGATGCCGAACATAGTCCAGGAGATCCCGTCGTGTGTCCGCCCCCGATTGTTCGGCATGATGCAAGGCGGTTTCAATCGCTTGAAGGTATTCACCGTTCGACTCGTATGCGAGGCATAACCGGTGGAAGGCCTCGGTGCGCAGGGTTTCGTCCGAACTCAGGTCCAGGACCCGGGACAGGATGGAAACGGCCCGTTTGGGCCGTTGCGCTTCGGTATAGAGGCTGCCCAGTCTCAACCGGGCATCGTGAGCCGACGTTGAGCCCGGAAATTCTTCGAGGAATTGTTCAAGGGCGGGAATGGCCTGGTTGAATTGCCCTTCGGCTTCCAGGGCGATGGCGTGCAAAAAAGAGAATTGCTCGATGAACGCGGGTGTGTCGGATTGATCGAGAAACCGTTCGATCAATCGAATCGCCTCTCCGGTGTGTTCCTGTTCGAGTTGCGCCTTGACTTGGGCGAGACCCTGTTCTTCGGTCAGTTTCCCGGGCGAGGACAACCACGGGGGGGTGTCCCTACCAAACGTCGCCCCCGGCCAAAAACCGAAGCTGATGAAAAGCAACCAAAGAAAGGTGGAGGAAAAAGAGATCTTGGCGACGATCATGAGACATTGTTGCGCATTGTGGTATATAAAGCCAGGGTCGCTGACTGTCAAGAAAGGCAAGAGGCCTATGAATGACCAACCGACACCGTTGCGTATCGAAGTCCTGATCGATCAATACCTGACCAATCTGCGGGTTGAGGGCGGCGTCGCCAACAATACCGTCCAGGCCTATCGACGCGATCTCGAAAAGTTGCGCGCGTACCTGGCGTTGGAAGGCATGACCAATCCGCTGGACGTCCCCCCGCATTTGACCGGATTTCTGAATCATCTGTGTGCGCAACAGTTGTCTCCGGCCTCGGTGTCCCGGTGCCTGGCGGCCATCCGCGGGTTTTACCGGTTTCTGAGTACGGAGCACGGAGCCCCGGAAGTGTTGTCCCAACTACCCGGGGCGCCCAAGCAATGGGCGAAATTGCCCAGGACGTTGTCCGAGCCCGAGGTGACGGCCTTACTGGAGTTGCCGGTCGGGCAAGGATTGGAGGACATTCGGGATTCCGCCATGGTGGAGTTGATGTATGCGGCCGGCCTTCGGGTCTCGGAGTTGATCTTGCTTCCCCTGTCGGCGGTGAACGTGGAAGTGGGGTATGTACGGGCCACCGGCAAACGCGACAAACAACGCCTGGTGCCCATCGGCGACGTGGCTCGCCAAAAGCTGGTGGCCTATTGCGGGGAGGTACGCCCGGTCCTGTTGAAAGGCCGGTCCGCGCCGGCGTTGTTCGTGACGAGACGGGGAGGCGCCATGACGCGGCAGAGCTTTTGGACCATTCTCCGGCGGCGGGCGGTGCGCGCCGGCATTCACAAGCCGATCTCTCCACACGTGTTGCGTCATTCGTTCGCCACGCATCTGCTGGAGCACGGCGCCGACCTGCGCGCCGTTCAGATGATGTTGGGCCACGTCAACATTGCCACCACCCAGATTTACACACACGTGGAACACAAGCGGCTCAAGCAAGTCCATGACGAGCGGTTCCCCAGAAAACAGCGCCGCGGCTCGCATGGGCCATCGGCCTCCTCCTCCTCGATTAAAGATGTCAAGGATGACAGAAAGAGACAGTGAAGCGAGTGTGCAGGAGAAGAGAAATCCAAACGCGACCATCCAACAGGCAGCATTGCACGCAAAGCGGTCACTATGATATTTGATCCTAGTTCCTTCGTGAAACAGCGTTCACGGGAGAC
>JAJDZI010000068.1 GCA_022824735.1 Nitrospirales bacterium | reverse complement strand
CTGAGCCTCCGGCAGGATTGGGGCGGCCGGGCGACCGGCGGGCTGGCTGCGTTGTTTGCGGCAGACCCGCTGGCATCGCAGGCCGGCGGGACCCCGGCCACGAGCCGGTGGGGGGTGGAGGCGGCCTGGGGCTTCGCGGCCTTTGGCGGCGCGTTTACCGGCAGCCCGCACGTAGGCCTGGGGCTGGGGCCAGGGAGCCGAAATTATACCCTGGGCTGGCGCCTGGTGCCGGCCACCACCGCCTCGGCGCTAACGCTCAATCTCCAAACCACGCGCCAGGAATTCGACGGGTCCCAGCCGGCCCACAATGTCGTGGTGGAAGTCACGACCCAGTGGTGAGGGCAACAGGGCGGCGGACAACCACAGGGGGTTGTCCCTACAAGACCCTTAGGGGACGCCCCCATGCCATCCCAGCCCCTCGTAGGGGACGGCCCCCGTGCCGTCCCAGCACCTGGAGAGATGGCGCGACGACACAGGAAAAAAGAAAAGACTCCGGACGTTGTCTCTTTTTGTCATCCTTGACAATATGAACTGGATCCTCGATTAAGGATGTCGAGGATGGATTCAGTGTCTTTGCCGTTTCCTGTCTTTGTGAAAAACAACCCTGGATTCTCGCGTGCGCAAGAATGACAGAAGGAAAAAACAAAAATGACAGAAGGAGACAGTCAATGTGTCAACGAATGAGTGAACACATACAGGGATGACAGAGGGGTAGAGTCGGGGATGACGGAAAGAGGTAACAAAACATTGCAGTCTTTGAATTTTCAAAAAGTTTGCTCATGAGTGACGGTCCTTTGAGTTGAAATACTCATGTGTCACTTTAAATACTACCGGCGCCAGTAACAGCAAGCCCACCAGATTGGGCACGGCCATCAACCCATTGAGGGTGTCCGATAAATTCCAGACGAACGCCACCTTCACGTTGGCAAAACCCAGTGCCGCGACCACCCACAACACGCGATAGACAATCAGGCTGTTTTCACTGAACAGGTATTGCCAGCATCGCTCGCCGTAATAGGACCAGCCGAGAATAGTGGTAAACGCAAAGACGGTCAGCGCAATGGTCACGATGTATTGCCCACCGGCAATGGACGTGTGAAAGGCCGTGGACGTAAGCGCCGCACCGGTCAGGCCCGCTCCGTCTTCACCCGTGACGGTCCAGGCGCCGGATGTCAGAATCACCAGCGAGGTCATGGTACAGACAATGATGGTATCGATAAACGTGCCCAGCATGGCGATAATGCCCTGGCGCACGGGGTTGTTCGTCTTGGCCGCAGCATGAGCAATGGCGGCGGACCCCAAACCGGATTCATTGGAAAACACTCCGCGAGCCACTCCAAACCGGACGGCGGCGGCGACGGCCGCCCCGGCAAAACCGCCCGTCGCCGCTGCGGGAGTGAAGGCGTGTTTGAAAATCAAGGCAATGGCGTGAGGCACTTCGGTAATATTGATGAGGATGACCAGCAAGGCGGACCCGACGTAGAGTACAATCATGGCCGGCACCAGCGTACCCGCCACTTCGGCGATTCTCCTGATGCCACCGATAATGACGAACCCCACCAGCGCAGCCACGATCACGCCCGTCACGAACTTGGGCACGCTGAAGCTCTCTCCCAGGGCAACCGCCATTGAATTCACCTGCACCGCGTTGCCGATGCCGAATGCGGCCACGGCCCCGAACACCGCAAAAACCAGCCCCAACCATTTTCCCAATTCGGGGGCAAACGCACCCACGCCGTTCCGCAGGTAGTACATTGGACCACCCACGTACTTGCCCGCCTTATCGACTTCACGATACGTCACGGCACACACGGCTTCGGCGTACTTGGTGGCCATGCCGAACAACGCGATGAGCCACATATAGAAAATGGCACCTGGTCCGCCAAGGGCGATGGCGGTGGCCACGCCGGCAATGTTCCCCGTTCCGACGGTGGCGGATAACGCGGTCATGAGCGCATTGAACGGTTTGACTTCCCCCTTGTCGCCGGGATCGTTTTTTTCAAACAACAGCCTGAAGCCGTACACCACTTTTCGCCACGGCATGAAGACCAGACCAAGGGTCAGTAAAACCCCCGTAAAACCCAACAGGCCGAGCATGGGCGGACCCCATGCAAACGCATTGATTTCATTGATGAACGTGTTCAACTGTTCCATGTTCTCCTCCCGGTGAGTACGACGGAGGGTTGGCAGGAAATACAGAAAACCGGGGTTTGCTTGCAACACCGGCAAACGCTGGCGCATCCTAGCAAAAATTCGGCTATTCAGCCAGTTACAGGTCGGAACCGCAGCGCATTATTCGTGCATGTGTTTAGTAATTCGTTGACAGAATAGAGGAACTGATCACCCGGAATTGTCATTCTGAGCGCAGCGAAGAATCTCCTTGCTGTCATCCCCGACCCCGATCGGGGATCCAGGGTTGTTGTCGTTGCGAACAAAAGAAAAAGCAAAGACACTGGATCAGTCCCCGACATTCGTAATCGGGGATCCAGCTTATATGGTCAAGGATGACAGAAGGAGACAATGAAATGTGTCAACGCCTGTCCTGAGCGTAGCGATAGCGAGGTCGAAGGAAATTAGTGAACACAGACAATCCGACAATAACGAAATCCGACGGCGATACCAATTACCCAGAAAAAGGAGGACAACCCGTGGCAGAAGTCAAAATTGAAGATGGAATACTCAAGGTCACTGAACTGGACGTCCAGGATCCCAAGATTGTAAAAATCCTGGAGGAATATCCACCCAACCGGTGGTGCGAAATCACGCGCCGCGCCATCAAGATCGGGCTCGGATACTTGCAGGGCGGAGCCCAGGACTAAAACCTCATTCAAAGCCACCTCTCCTGTTCCCCTCCTTTGCCTGCCCTGAGCGAAGTCGAAGGGTCAAGAGGGGGTAAGGGGAGGTAGATCAGTGAACATTGACAATTCCTGACGAACCGGAAAGAAAGCCGGAGTTCCACACCATGTCATTGCCGGTTGAAATCGAAACGAGCCTGACGACACGGGATCGCCGGCAGCTCAAGGAGCGTGGCATTTCCGTCCAAACGCTCGAAAACCAGCTTGCGACGTTCCAACGCGGAATTCCCTTTGCAAAACTCAAACGGCCGTGTCGTCCGGGCGATGGGCTCAACGTGCTCCGTTCATCGGACACCCCGGCCTTGATACAAAATTTTGAACGGGCCAGAACCGCGGGTCGTATCATGAAATTTGTGCCTGCTTCCGGCATTGGCACGCGCATGTTCAAGTTCCTGGAGGCGGCTCGTCTCCGGGGAACGTCCGGCGCTCCTGCACCCACGGAGCACCTGACCCGGTTTTTTTCCAATCTTCCGAAATTCGCCTTTTATCATGACCTGAAGAACGTGCTGTCGGGTCAAGGCCGGCAACTCGACCGGCTCCTTGCCGGGAACGAGTATCATCCCGTTATCGACGCCCTTCTGGACTCACTAAACTATGCCGGGCTGCCAAAAGGCTTAATGGCATTTCACAGATATACCGGCACGACCAGGACCCCAATCGAAGAACACTTGGTAGAAGCCGCGGATTACGCCAAGGACGACGACGGGCGCGCCCGCGTTCATTTCACGGTTTCGCCGGACCATCAACCTGCTGTCCAACAACATATCGAGAAAGCCCGTCACGCACTCGGTCTCAATCACGTCTCGTGGGTCGCCGGCTGCTCCGCCCAAAAACCCTCGACGGATACCATAGCCGTGACCATGAACCACGGCCTCTTCCGCGATTCCGAGAACAATCTCCTGTTTCGACCGGCAGGACATGGCGCGTTACTCTCGAATCTTCACGAACTTCACGGCGACGTGGTATTCATCAAAAACATCGACAACGTCGTGCCCGATCATCTCAAAGAACCGTGCTCTCACTATCAAAGAATCCTGGGAGGGCTCCTCGTCGGCTTGCAGGACACGGTGTTTTCATTCTTGACGCAACTCGAATCCGGCGCAACGTCACCGGCTCTCCTCGAACGAATAACGGAATGGGCGAACCAGTCGCTTGCCCTTGCCATACCCAACCAATGGCACGAGCGGACCATCCCACAAAAAGCCCGGTGGCTGTTCACGTGGCTGAACCGGCCCATCCGGGTCTGCGGCATGGTCCCACACGTCAACCAGCCGGGTGGCGGACCATTCTGGGTCGGACAGGAGGACGGCGCCACCTCATTGCAGATCGTGGAAGCCTCCCAAGTCGATCCGGATTCTCCGGCTCAACAGGAGGTCTTCGCATCGTCAACCCACTTTAATCCGGTGGATATGGTATGCGGCGTCCGGGACTATCAAGGCCGACCGTTTCACCTTGACCGGTTCGTCGATCCCGATACGGGCTTCATTGCTCAAAAATCCTACAAGGGCAAAGAGTTGAAGGCCCTGGAGTTGCCCGGATTGTGGAACGGAGGGATGGCCAACTGGCATTCCGTATTTGTCGAGATACCACGTGAAACGTTTAATCCGGTCAAGACCGTCCTGGACCTGCTCTCACCCGAACACCAACCGCCGGAACGTCCCTGAAGAAGGAATGGAACCTCTGCTTTACAGAAGTTCCGAATCTTGCACCGGCATTCGGACCTGCGTATCATCGTCGATGCGCTCAGGAACCTTTGTTCCCCCACTTTTCTTCCACGATTGACCCATGATGAGGACCCGTCCATGGCAGAACAAATTGAAACATTATTGAAAACGTCAACCGTCTATCACCCGACGCAAAAAACCCTTGAGCACGCTCATATCAAGGACTACGAATCCGCCTATCAGGAGTCCATCGCCGATCCTGAAAAATTTTGGGACGGCGTGGCCAGGGACCTGGAATGGTTCGCTCCGTGGAACACCGTGCTGGAGTGGAATTATCCCTGGGCAAAATGGTTTTTGGGAGGGCGCTGCAATATTGCTTACAACTGTTTGGATCGTCACGTGAATTCGTGGCGACGGAACAAGGTCGCGGTCATCTGGGTGGGCGAGCACAACGAAGAACGGATCTTCACCTATGCCGAGTTGTACCGCCAGGTCAACCGCTGCGCCAATGCCCTCAAGACACTCGGGATGAATACAGGTGATCGCGTCACGATTTATCTTCCGAAAATTCCGGAACAAATCGTGGCCATGCTGGCCTGCGCGCGCCTCGGCCTGATTCATTCCGTGGTCTATTCGGGCTTCAGCGCGCCCGCGCTGGAATCCCGCATCAATGACGCGGAAGCCCGGCTCGTGATCACCGCGGACTATGGATATGATCGCGGCAAACAGGTGCCGCTCAAAACCGTGGTGGATGACGCGATTGCCAACTGCCCGACCGTGGAAAAAACGATTGTGGTGCGGCGGGAACAACCCGGCATCGACCTGGACGCCGGCAAAGAACTCGATTGGGAGCAGTGGCTGGACGGACAATCAACGACCTGCGAAGCCGAACAGCTTGACGCCGAAACCCCGCTCTATTTTCTCTACACCTCGGGCACCACGGGCAAACCCAAAGGCGTGGTCCACGTGCACGGCGGGTACATGGTGGGAACCTATATCACGGCGAAATACGTGTTCGACCTGAAAGACGAAGACGTGTATTTTTGCGTGGCCGACCCGGGCTGGGTTACGGGTCACAGTTACATCGTGTACGGCCCGCTCCTCAATGGCGCAACCATCCTCACGGCTGAAGGCAAACCCGACTACCCTAATCCCGGCCGATGGTGGAACCTGATCGAAAAATACGGCGTCTCGATTTTCTATACCACGCCAACGGCCATCCGACTCCTCATGAAATACGGTGAAGACTGGCCCGGGAAATATGATCTCTCGACCCTGCGCGTCCTGGGGTCCGTCGGCGAACCCATCAACCCCGAAGCCTGGGAATGGTTTCACCGCGTAACCGGCGGAGACAAACCGATCATGGATACCTGGTGGCAAACGGAAACCGGAGCCATCCTGGTGACACCGCTCCCCTGTGTCCCCCTGAAGCCGGGGTCGGCCACTCGTCCCTTCTTAGGAATCGAAGCGGACGTTGTGGATAAGAGCGGCAAGAGTATCGGAACCGGCGGAGGGTTCGCAGTCATAAAAAAACCGTGGCCTTCCATGATGCGGACCATCCACAAAGACCCTGACCGGTACTTGGGGTACTGGAACAACATTCCAGGTTGTTACACCGCAGGCGACGTGTGCCATAAAGATGAAGACGGCTATTTCTGGTTTATGGGGCGGGCCGATGACGTGGTCAAAGTCGCGGGCAATCGTATCGGGACCGCCGAAGTAGAAAGCGCGCTGGTCAGTCACGATGCGGTAGTCGAAGCGGCGGTCATCGGCAAACCGCATAAAACCGCGGGGGAGATGATCAAAGCCTTCGTCATCCTGAAACAGGGTCAAAGCGAAAGCGCAAACCTCCTCGCAACGCTCAAATCCCACGTCCAGACTGAATTGGGTAAAATCGCGGTTCCTCGAGAAATAGAAGTGGTCACCTCGCTTCCCAAGACCCGGTCAGGCAAAATCATGCGTCGCGTCCTGAAAGCCAAGGAACTCGGGCAGGATCCCGGAGATATTTCAACGTTGGAGGAATGAGAGGGAAGAGGCCCGCTTCACTACTGGCGCACAAAATGCCCGCGTCGATTTTGCTTCCAGCAACTCGGTTCGGATTCCGTGCAAAACGGTCTTTCCTTCCCATAGCTGACAATCTGAATTCTGGATTCTTCGATTCCCAGGTCCACCAGGTAATCCTTGACAGCTTGGGCACGCCGTTTTCCTAATTCCAAGTTGTACTCGACCGTCCCGCGTTCGTCACAATGGCCTTCAATCAGCACGCCGGAGTCCTTATAAATACTCTTGAGGAGTTCGGCATCCTTCTCCAACACGGGTACGGCATCCGAACGAATCGCATATTCGTCAAGATCAAAAAAGACGTCTGCCAAACCTGAAGGGACTGCTCGATC
>JAJDZI010000103.1 GCA_022824735.1 Nitrospirales bacterium | reverse complement strand
GAGGGCACGTCTTCGTGGTGGATAGCGGCAACATGCGCGTGCAACACTTCATGCCGGCCGAAGACGCCGAAGAATTCCTCCAGGAAGAAGCGGAAACAGTGGCGGCCCTTCCCGAAAGCAGCGAAGAATAGCACCCCGACTCGCTTCCGTGAACTCGGCAAGGCCCCCGCGAAGGCATGCGCCATCCGGGGGGCTACATTTTCTGAAACTCAAAACCGGCTCGTGCCTCGGTTTGAAATTTCCTTTTCGCCATCATGCCTTTTGGGGTCGTCCTCGACAATATGCACTGGATCCTCGATTAAGGATGTCGAGGATGGATCCAGTGTCTTTGCTTTTTCCTCAGTCGGTGAAGAAACAACCCTGGATCCTCGCGTACGCAAGGATGACAGAGGGGGAGATGACGGAGAAGGAATTGTCAACGAATTACTGAACGCATACAGGGATGACAGAGAGGAAGCCCCGGCTTCGGAGGGAAAGAACCGCATTCAAATTGAGACAGCACCAAATTTTCCTATAAAATTTTACTTTGCAGGTAAAAAATTATGCGAAAAATGGAGTTGTATGGGACATTTCCCGATCATTATTTCCCGTCGATTTTTTGGGAAAATCTTGGTAAGCTGGTTCCGCTTTTTTCTCACCGGTTTTTGTTCATCGACAATTTTCTGGTTTCTCCCATGGTGACGCGTTCATAGGGGTTCCTATATTTTCTGAGGGATGCATAGGATGGCTCTCTGGGACAAAACGCGGATCGGCTTGACGTTTGATGACGTGGTGTTGGTGCCCGCCAAGTCGGAAGTGATGCCCGGCGACGTGGATTGTTCCACGAAGGTCTCGCGGCATATCACGATCAATATCCCGATTTTAAGCGCCGCCATGGACACCGTGACGGAAGGCCGATTGGCTATTGCGTTGGCGCGGGAGGGCGGCATCGGGGTACTCCATCGGGCCATGCCCCCGGAGAACCAGGCCATTGAAGTGGACAAGGTGAAAAAATCCGAAAGCGGCATGATTCTGGATCCCATTACCATCGCACCCGATCAAACCATTCGTGATGCCCATGAAATCATGGCGACGTATCGGATCTCCGGTATTCCCGTCACGAGAGAAAAAAAGTTGGTGGGGATTCTGACCAATCGGGATCTGCGTTTCGAGTCCCGGTTGGATCTGCCGGTGTCTCAAGTGATGACGCAGGAACGGTTGGTGACGGTGCCGGAAGGGACGAATCTCGCCAAGGCCCGTGAAATTCTGCACGAACACCGCATTGAAAAATTGCCGGTTGTCAATGACGCGTTCGAGCTCAAGGGACTCATTACGATCAAGGACATCCAAAAACAGATCAAATACCCGAATGCCTGCAAGGATGCCCATGGCCGGTTACGGGTGGCCGCGGCCGTCGGTGTGGGAGAAGACGTGCCGGAACGCGTCGAGCGACTGGTCAAAGCGGGTGTGGACATGCTCGTGGTCGATACGGCGCACGGGCATTCCCAGAGTGTTATCGATACCGTAAAAATGATCAAGCAACGTTATGCGTCCATGGACGTGGTGGCCGGAAACATTGCGACGGCGGAAGGCGCCAAGGAACTCGTGAGCGTGGGGGCCGACGCGGTGAAGGTGGGCGTGGGACCGGGCTCGATTTGTACGACGCGGATCGTCTCGGGAGCCGGGGTGCCCCAACTGACCGCGATTGCGGATTGTGCCGAGGCGCTCAGCGGAACCGGCGTTCCGGTGCTGGCCGATGGCGGCATTAAATATTCGGGCGACATTTCCAAGGCCTTGGCTGCGGGAGCTTCTGCCGTGATGATTGGGTCCCTGTTTGCCGGCACCGAGGAATCGCCGGGGGAAACCGTCCTGTACCAGGGCCGTACCTATAAAGAGTATCGGGGCATGGGGTCGCTTGGAGCCTTGGAGCGATGGGGCCGCGACCGTTATCGGCAGGAAGGGCAGGCCGTGGCAAAGCTGGTGCCGGAAGGAATCGAAGGCCGTGTGCCCTATAAAGGCCTGCTGTCCAAGATGGTGTATCAACTGGTCGGCGGCCTGAAAGCCGGCATGGGGTATTGCGGGTGCCGGTCGATTCCGGAGTTGCAACAAAACGCCCGGTTCATTCGTCTCACCAACGCAGGATTACGCGAAGGCCACGTGCATGACGTGGTCATAACCAAGGAGGCGCCCAACTATAGGGCTGACGTCGAATAAGTGAAGCAGGACCCGACTTCGACAACCTCATCCATGGCGTCCTGTCACGATACCATCGTCGTTCTTGATTTCGGGTCGCAATACACCCAACTGATTGCTCGCCGGATTCGAGAGTCCCACGTTCACTCTGTGATCCTTCCTTCCTCCGCTTCCCTGGCAACGATTCAAGCGAATCAACCCAAAGGCATCATCCTGTCCGGGGGGCCGGCCAGTGTGACGAACGTCGGCCGGCCGGAATGGTCGAAGGCGATTATGAAAGAAGGGGTGCCGATTCTCGGTATTTGCTACGGTATGCAATTGATGGCGCAATCCATGGGCGGGAAAGTCGGCCGGGCGAAGCATAGGGAATTCGGTCGCGCCGAGTTGCTGGTTCAGGATGGATCGGATTTATTCAATGGGCTGGACGGCCAAAGTCCCTTTTCGGTCTGGATGTCGCATGGAGACCGGATTGAATCGTTGCCTTCGGGGTTCAAGGCCATTGCGCGGACGTCGAATTCTCCCATTGCCGCGATGAAGTTGGTCCACGGGCAGCGTCGTTTCTACGGTTTGCAGTTCCACCCCGAAGTCGCACATACGACGCATGGCGCGCGCATCCTCAAAAACTTCGTCCGTCATATTTGCGGCGCGAGACCGACTTGGACCATGGGGTCGTTTTTGCACGATTCCATTGATCAAATCCGCGAACACGTCGGCAAGGAGAACGTGCTCTGTGCCCTGAGCGGGGGGGTTGACAGTACGGTGGCAGCGGCGATGACCCATCGGGCGATCGGAAAGCAATTGACGTGTGTGTTCATCGATAACGGCGTGATGCGGAAGCAGGAAGCTCAACAACTCAAGAAGGCGTTCAAGTCGTTTAGGGCGGGCACCCATTCGCTTCGCTCAGGGCAGGCTCCGGCCCGCCCCTGCATCCGCATGGTCGATGCTTCCGGGCATTTTTTGCAGGCGTTGGGCGGGACGACCGATCCTGAAAAAAAACGCAAGATCATCGGACGTCAATTCATCAAGGCGTTCGAGCGCGAAGCGCGAAACATCGGCAACGTTCGGTACCTGGTTCAAGGCACACTCTATCCCGACGTGATCGAAAGTGTGAGTCACAAGGGACCATCCGCCACGATCAAGTCGCACCATAACGTTGGAGGTCTTCCCGCACGGATGAAACTCGAATTGATTGAACCGTTGCGCGAACTGTTCAAGGATGAAGTCCGAGTCCTTGGCAAGGAACTGGGTTTGCCGGACGACGTGGTCCATCGTCACCCTTTCCCGGGTCCGGGGTTGGCCATTCGCGTGCTCGGGGCGGTGACGCCGGCTCGCTTGGAAATGCTCAGAGAAGCGGACGCCGTATTTATCGACGAATTAAAGGCGCAGGGTTTGTATGGGAAGACGTGGCAGGCGTTTGCCGTGTTGCTGCCGGTTCGCACCGTCGGGGTGATGGGCGATCAACGGACGTACGAACACGTCATCGGGTTGCGAGCCGTGACCAGCGTGGACGGTATGACCGCGGATTGGGCGCCGTTGCCGCCGTCCTTTCTCGCGCACGTGGCGAACCGGATCATCAACGAAGTGCCTGGGGTGAACCGCGTCGTGTACGACATCAGTTCCAAGCCCCCGAGTACGATTGAATGGGAGTAACCGGCGACGTCCCGAATTGGTTATTGGTATGAAAATAACCAACGATGCTCCAATTTGTCATTCCGAGCGAAGCGAGGAATCTCGTCGTTTCACCCATCGAATGCCTGGGAAAGCAGATCCTTCGCTACGCTCAGGATGACAACTTGTACTATTTTCATCTCTTGTGGTGCAGCCAGCCTGCATGAGAGATTCTTTTGTAAGGAGAGATGAAAGGGAGGTAGAAACTTTCAAAATCCATGATAGTCCGATTACAAAAGGTCATTGCCGCCAGTGGAGTGGCTTCCCGGCGCGCGGCTGAAGCCATGATCCGGGATGGTCACGTCACGGTGAACGGGAAAGTCGTGCGCGTGCTGGGCACGTGCATCGATCCGTCGAAGGACCACGTGAAGATCGATGGTCGTCACGTGCAACCGTCCGAGCCCGAAGTGTTCGTTCTCTTGCACAAGCCGTCCGGGTACGTCACCACGATGGATGATCCGCAAGGCCGGCCCACGGTTGCGGACCTGGTCCCGAAGGTGAAAGTGCGAGTGTTCCCCGTCGGCCGGTTGGACTATGACACCGAAGGGTTGTTGTTGTTGACCAACAATGGAAAAGTGGCGCAGGCCTGCGTTCATCCCCGTTATCACGTGCCGAAGACGTATCTGGTCAAAGTGTCCGGTGTGTGTACGGAAGAGGAAATCCGAAGCCTCGAGGATGGAGTGGCTTTGGACGACGGGATGACCGCTCCGGCCACCGTCAGAAAATCCGGAAAAGCCAAGGTCAATTCGTGGCTGGAACTCACGATTTACGAAGGCAGAAAACATCAGATCAAGCGCATGCTCGAAGCCTTGGGGCATCGCGTTGTGCGTATCAAGCGTATTCGTTTTGGTCCGATCGAGTTGGGAGATCTGCCCGTGGGCGCTTCCCGGTTTGCCACCGATGCCGAGGCTAATGCCCTGCGGTCGGTGGTGCGTCGAACGGCCGGGACCCGGAGCGTTCGTGGACCGGTGACGTCGTCAGACTTGCAAAATTCGAGATCAGCTAGAGATACTGTTTCGCCGCGCGTGCGGCAAGCAAAGGTTCCGGCAAAAAGGAATTCGAGCAGCGCCGGTCGCAAAGCGCGTTCGGCTTCGGGCAATGCCCGGCCACGGGGACGAGTGGTGAAAGGCAACGGTCGCACACGGACTCGAAAAGGGTGAGCAACACGGTGAAGCGTACACATCATTGTGGAGAATTGACTCGTGACCAGGATGGCCAAACCGTCACGTTGATGGGATGGGTGCATGGCCGGCGTGATCACGGGGGCGTGTTGTTCATCGACGTGCGTGACCGGTTCGGTGTGACGCAGCTTGTGTTTGACGTGGAGGCCGATCAGTCCATTCATGAACTGGCCAACGAACTCCGCAACGAATTTGTGATTGCCGCCACGGGACGGGTGCGATTGAGACCCGAGGAGTCGGTGAACCCGCAGATCGCGACCGGGGAAATCGAGATCCGTGTTGACGCATTGGATGTGTTGAATCGTGCCAATACTCCGCCGTTTTTAATCGAAGATGACAGCCAGGCCACGGAAGCCCTGCGGTTGAAACATCGCTACCTGGATCTGCGCCGGCCGCCCATGCAGCGCCTGCTCACGTTGCGTCATGACGTGGCCTACCTGACGAGGCAGTTTCTCCATGAACGCCGGTTTCTGGAAATCGAAACCCCGATTCTGACGAAGAGCACTCCCGAAGGGGCCAGGGACTACCTGGTGCCGAGTCGCGTCAACCAGGGGTCATTTTTTGCCTTGCCGCAATCACCGCAATTGTTCAAACAGATCCTGATGGTCGGCGGAGCCGACCGGTACTTTCAGATTGCCCGTTGCTTCCGCGACGAGGATCTGCGGCTCGACCGGCAACCCGAGTTCACGCAGATCGACCTAGAGATGTCGTTCGTGGAACGCGACGACGTCATGAACCTGACGGAAGAGTTGCTGCGACTCGTGTGCAAGGACGCGGCGGGCGTGTCGTTGCCGTCTCCGTTCCCGCGTTTGACCTATCAGGAAGCTCTGTCGCGGTACGGGACCGACAAGCCTGATCGCCGGTTCGGGTTGGAGCTTCACGACCTGAATGAGATTGCCAAACAGGTCGAGTTCAAAGTGTTCCGGGAGGCGGTGGAAAAAGGCGGGCAGGTTTCAGGACTCGTGGTGAAAGGTGGCGGAGACATTGCCCGCAACCAGATCGACAAGCTCATTGACGTTGCCAAAGGGTTCGGGGCCAAGGGCTTGGCTTGGGTCAAGATCACTGAAGGGTGGCAGTTTGAGTCGGCTATTGCCAAATTTCTCAATGTGGGACTGTTTCGGTCTGCGCTGCCGGATGCCGGTCCCGGTGATCTCCTGCTTTTTGTCGCAGACAAACCCTCCGTCACGTATGACGTGTTGGGCCGGCTTCGCGTCTACCTTGGCGTCGAATTGGAATTGATTGATCACGACAAATGGGAGCCGGTCTGGGTCACGGATTTTCCCATGTTCGAATATGATTCGGCGGAACAACGGTACGTCGCACTGCACCATCCCTTCACGTCGCCCTGTGCCGACGACGTTTCAGGCTTGGATTCCGACCCGCTACACGTTCACGCGCAAGCCTATGACGTGGTTCTCAACGGGTTCGAGATCGGCGGGGGCAGTATTCGTATCCACCGGAGTGAGTTGCAGCAAAACGTGTTCAACTTGTTGGGGATTTCCAAGGAAGCCGCTCAGGAAAAGTTCGGGTTTTTGCTGGACGCGCTGGAATACGGCGCGCCGCCCCACGGTGGAATTGCCCTGGGCCTGGACCGCTTGGTCATGTTGCTCGGCAAAGCCGAGTCCATTCGAGAAGTGATTCCCTTCCCCAAGACGCAAAAAGTCCAATG
>JAJDZI010000044.1 GCA_022824735.1 Nitrospirales bacterium | reverse complement strand
TCGGTTTCCGCCAGGGCCATGGCTGTCCCGATGGCCAGTGTGGTTTTTCCGGTTCCGCCTTTTTGATGGATGAATCCGATGGTCCGCATTGCCCACCTTATTCGTCTTTCCCTGTACCCAACTCGTCTTTCATGACCAGTGCCGTATCCTGGTCTGCTTCAATCCGCCCACGGTTGGTTAGAGTTGGGTGGGATTGGGGGCGTCACCATAGATCGTCTGGGGGTCGAAAGCCTTCTGCGTCTCCGTGAATTTCAGCGGCTGGCCGGCTTGGTCGCTAACAGGCACGGCTCGGTAGAAACAGGAGCGATACCCTACGTGGCAACAGGCCTCGCCTTGGACGTCCACGCTGAACTTGGGGGCCAGATCGACGCCTTCTTCGACCTGCTCGATACTCTGTCTTTTCGAATAGGATGAAACCCGCATTGGTTTGTTTCCCTGGTTGTGTCTCCAGCCGAATTTCCCGCAACGCTTCCCACCGAACGGGAATAGAAAATTTCAGGGCCTTAGGAGAGTATGATTCAGGTGGTCGCCGGCTCTGGGACTCGTGTTGACGATGGTATTTCATGTTCATTGCAGGTCAACTTTGATCTTGCCTTACGTCGGCCCCGCGTCGCATTGGAGCGATACTCAGCCTGTCGGCCTTGCTCCAGCCGACATGAGAGTTTGTCGTGGATAGCCCGCAATTGTCGCGTTTCAGCGACGCATGTCGGCTTCTTGAGGGCGTGCTCAAGGACCTGAATGATCCAGCGAGCGTCGTCGGCGCTGATCCGAGGCATGGCGGTTCACGGGGATTGCAGGGCTTGGTTGAGGCGGTGCAGAACGCCTAGGCCGCCGCCGGCTACCTTCTGGAAGCATTCATCGGCTCCGACCCAGGCGAAACAGTCCTTGTAGCGGGCGCTAAGCACCTGTCCGCGACCGACCGGATTGAACTCCCCGACCGCGCCCTCGCTCCAGCGTCCACAGGCCAACACCGTGTCCGACCGCGCCAGCCACCGCTGAAGCACGTCGCGCAGGAAACCGATCCGATCATGAAATGCCTGCTGATCGTCGAGAGTCGTCGTCATCATCGATCATGCCCTTACCGCTTTTCTTTGTGGACGGCATGCTTCCGGCAGTACGAACAATATTTTTTCAGTTCGATCCGGTCGGGATCGTTTTTCTTGTTTTTGGAGGTCCAATAAACCGATTTGCCCGGCGTCTCGCATCCGGTGCAGGCAATGGCAATCGTGACACGCATATCCTAAATTCCTGAAGCCATTAGATGTGTTCACCGGCTGCACGCATATCGGCGACGACGCGGGCCAACCCCTTTTTATCGATAATTTTCATGCCGTGGGCCGAAACCGACAGGGTAATCCAACGATTCTCTTCCAGCAGAAAGTAGCGTTTCCGCTGGAGATTCGGGAAAAACCGCCGCTTGGTTTTGTTATTGGCATGACTCACGTGATGACCGGACATCGGCCGCTTTCCGGTAACCTGACAATATCGTCCCATCAATACACCTCCTTATCCACGATGAAGCCCTTACCTCCGGGAATATCCCCTCGCCTCAATGCCGTTGCGCCATTGCTCGTACGAAAGAGGAATGACGTCATCGCTCATGATTGACTCGGTTCGAGGAACGCATTGAAATTGGATGCCACTCGAAACGACATCTCGCGCCAAGCCGACGCAACATTCTCGGCCGGCACAACTGGTCGCGTGCCGTTGTCCCACTCAAGCAGGGTCAAGCGTCGGTACTCGATCCCCAATTGCTCAACGATGTTGACCTCGTAATTCCGCATCCAATCGATCAAATCCAAGGTCAAGTTTGCGCACGCCTTTTTCTGGGATGCAGTCGGCGTGCTCAACGTCGGAAGGTCTGTCTTGGACCAGGGTGGACAATCCAGCGTCGCATGTATTGTATACCGAGGTTGAAACTTATAGCGGGGCAGGAAGACGCCGCCCCACCGACCATCTCCGTAGAACACACCAAACCCACGCAGCACAACACATCGTTTCCGCGGCATCGCCAAGGCGTACACGCTAGCACAGTCTTTGCGGTCGGCGGGCGGCTCAATGCGGTCAAAACCGATCTCAAGCAGCCAATTGCCTTCCGGTCGCAAAATGTCTTGACCCCAGCACCACACCTGTTGGTTGAGCAAACCCACCGATTGTTCAAGGAGTTCTTCGTGATCATTCACTTGAAGTGCTTCCAGCATCTCAGTCAGCCTCGGCAGTCACGATCGATGCGATGTTTGCCAACAACCACGCGGAGGCCGCAAACAACTGCAACCAATCCCCACTGGAACTGATCCCGTAAGTCAGCATACTGGCAATCCAGCAAGTGCTGGCAGCCGTTTGTCCGAGCCATTCGACGCGTAACGCCCGTGCCAGTCGGCTTCGCCCCGCGTCAGATGCGATCCTCCTCCTTGCGGCCTCGCTCGTCGCGTTCGGTCTGCTCGAAGGCGTGGCGAGTGCCCACCCGGCGACCCTTTCGTTGTTCCCCGTCAACAGACGCACTCCTTCCCACAGCAGGAGAGATCATCGAGATACATGCCCCACTTGCGGTAATGCTCCAACTCTTCGGCCGGCAGCCCCAGGGAACCGGCAATCGCCTTGGCAACCACGGCGAAACGCTGTCGATACTTGTAGATAAAGCAGAAGGAATGGTTATTGTGACGCACGGCGGGTCCGCACAGAAACAGGCCCGGAACAATGGTTGATTCATCGTGCTCGCTCATGAGCGGAAAGCCGTCGTCGCGTCGCTCGAACAAATCCGCGACCAGTTTGTGACTTCCTTCAAATCCACCCGCCCAGAGTGGCGGAACCTTCGTTTGAAACCGGCGCCCGTCCTGCGCCGTGACTTCATACGTGGCGTCCACGCGGGTGACAGAGGCGATTGGCGTTTGTGGAAACAACTCGACGTACTCCTCAAACCAATCTTCTCGCATCCGTTCGAGCGAATACGTAGACAGTGCGACACTGGGATCGGAACTTTCGTCTTCCCATGGACAATCTTTGTCGAACAGCCGTACCCGTTTGTCGCGATACGCCAGGTGGTAGGCCGCGTCGACGCCACTCTCGTAGCCACCGACAATGATGAAGTCATCTCCGTCAAGTTCCTGGTAACTGGCAATTGTTGCCGTGTGTCGACAGAGTTCGCTGCCGACAAATCCATTCAGACGTGGGTATTGGAATTCACCAGCCGCCCAAATGACATGCTTGGCTTGCAAGGTCTCGCCGGCCGTCTCGATGTGAAAAACATCGTCAACTTTTGTGATCCCCGTCACGCTGATCTTCTCGCGTATCGGCAACTCGAAAAACTTCGCGACTCCCCGCAAGTGCGACGCGTACTCCTCGCCCGTCGGATGCTCAACCCCTAAACTGAACGCGGGCGAAACACCAATCGCGATCGAGTTCAAATCGAGCATACCAATCGAATTGGTCGGAAATGAGGGGGTGATGAATCGCGTCTCGGCTGGCCATGAAGTAAACGACGATCCGACCGAGTGCCGCTCGAGCACGGTAAAGTTCTCAATGCCCGCATGCTTCAGGGCTATCGCAACCCCCACACCCGCGGCACCACCACCGACGACTACGACATCGTAAGTTTTGACGTTCATTGCAATCGCCATCAAGCGCTCCCCTCGGCAACTTCACTGCTGCAACAATCACACAGACAATCGTAACGGGGTTCATCCGGACCATCAGATGGCTAGCACACCAGCGATTGTTTCTGCTGCGTATACTTATACAAAGTCACTTCGTTTTCATGAATGATTTTTCAGTGAACGCCCAAAAATACTAAATGAAAGGTATGTTTTCTGGAGACGAGTGTCTAGTGAAGAGGAAGGGGCGAGCGAAGGAATATCGGAACATGGACGTTACCAACGAAGCGGGTGATGAAGGAGTGCCAAGGATTGGCTGCGACTGACGTGTCTCTTGATGAAGCCGCATGCCCACTAATCGATAACGTCGTCTATGCGATGCGGAAGGCTCTCGTGATCGGATGCCGTGCCTGCTCAGCAGCACGAGCAGCTACTGGCGCATTTCGTGCCCTTGAGCATCACATTGCCGCCTCCGAAAAGACGACGGACGGGCGTTTCCGGTGGTGTGTCGCCCGGATGTTGGTTTGCCCGAGCGCACAGTTCCCCCCAAGTAGCCAGCATTTCTTTGATGCTGTGACGAACGGTAATCGTTGTTTCATTGACGTCACAGTGATAGTCGCATGTAATCATATGCGAACCTCCATGCGTCTGAACGCGCAAGTATAGCAAAAGATGGGCCGGTCAGCCAATCTTCGCAGGAGGCACTCCAGCGTTGATCGCGTAGCCTGCGCGCAGGTTGAAACTCAGTTGCCGTTAAACGCGGCTCGAGGGCTTGCAGCACCCGCTACAGCAATGACCACACGCGCATGACGCACCGCAGCGACAAGCTTCAGTTCCACAACAGCAGTCACACGCCGTTGTCTTGCAGGCACAGTTGCCACTTTTGCAGCATCCGCAGGAATCTTTCATGGCTTTGTCCTCCTCATTTTTCGCAGCACTCCCAATTGTTTTCAAAGCAATCCAGGAGCCTGCATTCAGAATCATCCGACGCTTCACTTCCACAGATCAGGGAAAACTGGTGGAGCATTTCCGCCATTTTATTCAAATCGGTTATCTTCCGTTCAATTTGATCGATCTTCTCCTGACAAGTCTTTGCAATAAAGGGTCGTGTTTCCCGGGAACAAAGAGCAAGGTCCAGGAGATCCTGAGCGTCTTTGAGGGAGAATCCAAGCCCCTGAACTCTCTTGACAAACTTGATTGTCCGCACGTCAGATTCCGGGTACTTTCGAAAACCTAACGTTCGGGGTGGTTTTTCCAGAAGACCCTTCCTGTGATAAAAGCGGACAGTCTCTACCCCAACCCCGGATGCCTTGGCCAAGGTTCCAATCGTCATCAGTTCTTCATCGGTGCTTTTCATGTCTGAAGTATACACTCCGTACCCAGGTACAGAGTCAAGGGTTTTTTTCGGGAATAGGGATGATAAAAGGCTTTTTGGGCTTGGACCGGAAAGTGGCCAGGACGGGACGAATGGGTCAATCAGGGATTAGAAGCGGGGTCAGGTCTTGCCATGCGAACGGCAATCATGTCCACAGCCCTGTATACCCAACCCGCCGCCGTAAATGTTTTTGAGCGTGGGAGGAGGAGCGGTCGAGCCTGGTGGAGGATCCGATGACGCCCGGCTTTGGGCCATCACGTCAGCTCCTGCCGAAAACACCGACGGGGTTTTCTCCAACGGTACCCCGCATTCGCGACAGGCCGCCACCGGGGCATCGTGCATGTTCTGCCAAAAGGAAAACCGCTTGGGACAAAACAGCGATTTCAAACAATATTCGGCTCGATATTCATAGATGGGCATACACTTCCCTTTCTTCGAGGTCGCGCCTTGCTTGAGCCGATCGAACAAAGCACATCAACCCACTACCGGCTTAGCCCGTCCTTTGACAAATCAGTGACTGTTCATTGGTTTTCTTCGGCCCGAAAGCCACCCATTTCCCATCTTTGACCGAATAACAGAATGCGCAGGTTCGATCCTCAAAGGGAGAGAGCCCCATCAACCAATCAGAGGAAAAGCCGGATTGATATTCCTGAGGCAAAAAGGCGGCAAAGGATGAAGCCACTCGCGCTTGGCGTGCCGGGGGGGTGCCTTCCGGGAGTTGTTCGGTCATCGAACCCCCACCTTCCGTTTCTGCGCCCCCCGTTCGATGCTCGGAGCCTGGACGTACTTTATAGGATGCGTTCATCAATCTCTCCTCTTCTGGTCATTCATGCCATCTATGTTCTAGTGCGGAAGTGTAGTCAGGATGCCGATTGTCACCATCCCGGCCAGCATCATGGCAAACGGCCAGGCCCCACTGGCCGCCCCATGCTGGCCATGTAAGCCGGGAACCAGATCGGCAAGACCGATATACAAAAAACTGGCGGCGGCGAACATCAGGGCATAGGGCACGATCGGCTCCGCATAGGCCAAGCCCCCAAACGCCAACACCACCCCTGCGAGGGTCGCCATGCCGGACAGGGTATTGGCCCAAAACGCCTGCCAACGGGAAAATCCGCTCGACAACAGGATGGTGAAGTCACTCAACTCCTGCGGAATTTCATGACCCAGAACCGCCAACGTCGTGACCAGACCCAGCGCAGGGGATACAACACAAGCCACGCCGATGGCAATGCCGTCGGCAAAGTTGTGGACAGCATCGCCAACCAGGATCAATGTGCCGGCTTCTTGGCGAACCGTCGAGCCCTTCGCGTGCTCGTGAGTCTTGAGTTCAGCAGCTTCCCCGTGCGCATGACGCCAGATCACCATCCATTCCAGAACAAAGAACAAGACCAGCCCAGCCAGCAACGTGATGCCCGCCTCATTAATCGAAATGCCTTCGAGTGCCTCGGGAAGCAGCCCGATGGTCGCCGTTGCCAGCATCGTGCCGGTCGCAAACCCCAGCAGATTCGGCATCATCCATTGCCGCCACCCCTCCGGAATAAACAGAACCAGACCGGCAGGTAATAAGGCGCCCACGCTGCCCAGTAAACCCATCAAGATGACAAACATCCATGTGGCCTCTTGCGGCAGGCTCACGCGTTTGGCCCATCCTGCGCCAGGGCTTCCACGTCCAGTTGCGTCACGGCATCAGCCGTTTTATGAACCTTGAACTGGGTCGTCTTTCCCGGCCCTTCCAGAAGCGCAATGACCGTTTCAATGGGCGGACAACCGGGTTCCCGGCACTCTAATTCGGTCACCATGACCGTGGTCTCTTCCGGCAAAGACCAAGCCGAACGAGCCCAGGATTTAATGCGATCCACCTGGGCCGGATCGATGCGGCGGGGCCCTCCAAATAAATTCATCGTGACTCCCCCACGCCTTCCACGGCAAAGAGCGCCACCGTTCCGTCATCGGCGCCCACCGCCAGACAGACGTCGTTCGGATTCCAGGCCACACAGGACAATCCTCCCGACACGCGCAGTTCCTGACTCACCATCGGCTTCGCCTTCCCCGGCTCCCACAAGCAGAGCAATCCGTCCTCCCCTACCGTGGCCACCACCCGCTGACGAGGGTGACAGGCAATGGCTTGAATCCACCCCAGGTGTCCACTCAAGAGCTGGCCGCTGGATCCTTCGAATTTTTTGGCCGACCACGTCACCAAATCAGGACCGGCTGCTGTCCATAAAGATTCTCCATAAGGATCGAAGACCACATGCCCGACCTTGGAGGGATACCCGGCCATATGCCAGCTCTGTTTGGTTGAGAGACTCCATAAATGGACCGACCCATCCAAATTTCCCGCGGCCAGGTACTGTCCGTCCGAACTGATTGCTAACGACAGAAGGGCTCCATCGTAGGGAAACGTATTCATGGGGGAGTCCATCCCGACATGCCATAATGTGACTCCTCCGAAACAGGAAGAAAATATTTGGCCGGGATAGCCCTTTCGCCAACGGAGATCGGACACAGAAGTCTGATGATCAGCGACTTCCCATTCCACGGAGCACCCACCCGACTCCGGCCACTTCAGGACTTGCAGGGTTTTTCCCGCGGTCATCGCCAACCGTTCGCCGCTGGATTCCCACGCCAGATGTTCCGCCCAGCCCTTTCCATCTCCAACCGGAACGACGGCGTGCTCTTCCCCGGAATCGACGTCCCACACACGCGCCACTCCGTCTTCTCCGGCGGTTGCGAGAATTTTTCCTCCGGGATGCCATTCCTCCGCCAGTACCGCGCCTTGATGTTTCGGGTTACGGAAGACGCACTGCTGGGATTCCACATGCCACACCGCAACGTGGCCGCTCGCATCCGCAGCCGCCAATCGGCTGCCGTCCGGCGAAAACATGACGGCATGGATGTATTCATCCAATAGAAACGCCCCGATCGGCCGCAATTGAACTTTTGCCCGCGGCCGCACTAAACGAGGCATAGCCGAAACCCTTCGGCCAGCCGCTCGCGATCGAGGTTGCGGCCGATGAATACCAGTTGGTTCCCCCTCGGCTCCGTGTCCCGCCATGGCCTGTCAGGGCGACCGTCGAACAACATATGCACCCCCTGAAACACGAAGCGCTCATCTTGCCCCTTTACATTTAAAATCCCTTTCATGCGAAAAATATCGGTGCCCATCCCCGACAAAACTTCCCGCAGCCAATCATTGATTTTGGCCTCGTCCACCTGTCCGGCCTCCGTAATCGACACGGAGTAGACCGACGGATCATGCTCATGCGCATCCTCGCCCAAAAAGTTCGGATCGATTTCCAGTTTCCGGCCCAGGTCAAACGCCCCCACGTTCAACAACCGTTCGATTTCCAACTGGGCATCACGGGTCCGGTAGATTTTGGCCATGGCATTGATGGCCCGAACACGACTCTCCAGCCGCTCCACTTCCCCTTCGTCCACCAGATCGATCTTGTTCAGAAGAATGACATCCGCAAAGGCAATTTGCTCCTTGGCCTCCGGGCTGGTGTCCAGGTGTTCCCAGATATGCTTGGCATCCACCACCGTCACAATGGCATCCAGCATCAACCGGCGCTTCATGTCATCGTCCACAAAAAAGGTCTGTGCGACGGGGGCCGGATCGGCCAGGCCCGTAGTCTCGATCACCATCGAGTCGAACCGCTCTTTCCGCTTGAGCAAATTGGAAATGATCCGGATCAGGTCTCCGCGAACGGTACAGCAGATGCACCCATTGTTCATTTCAAAGATTTCTTCGTCTGCCCCTACCACCAGTTGATTATCAATGCCGACTTCACCGAATTCATTCACAATCACCGCCACCCGTTTCCCATGCTCGGTGGTCAGAATACGATTCAACAGGGTTGTTTTGCCCGCACCAAGAAATCCCGTTAACACGGTGACCGGGACTTGAGCTTGCTCTTCGACTTTCATATTTGCTCCTTTCTATTCGAACTTTTTTCCAATGCGACGGTCCTGACTATCAGCAGCTTAAACTTAGCCGAATACACGAAAACGGCAACGAGATTTTCATGAATGGTCCAATTATTTCCTCGAACGTCCCCAATACCGTTATGAGGCAGTCTGTTCGGTTTTTTCTTTTCCTGGCGGCAAACAAGGGGTCCTGTGCAAAAGTTTGCGATCGAAAGACGGTTTTCATGTAGCCCTTTCGATAGGAATGCTGCTACTATCAGTGGGAAGGGGCTGGGCCCTGTGCAGCAGAATCTTGTGAACTCCGCCAGGTCCGGAAGGAAGCAACGGTAAGCAAGCGAGTCTGTGTGCTACAGGATCACCCGGCCCCGGTTTTGACGATCCTCATGTCGTGACCAGGTGGCGGTGCCTCAAGAGATGACGCGCGTGGCGCTCCGGGTGGAGCCGAAGGCGGAATCCTGAGCGGAGTCGAAGGAACGAGTGATGGAATACCAGGTTTCCGCCAGAAAGTTTCGTCCGGGCACATTCGAAGAGTTGATCGGGCAACCGCACGTCGTGCAGACGTTGCGGAACGCCATCCTCCGCCAACAGGTTGCCCATGCGTATCTCTTCTCCGGCATGCGCGGCGTGGGCAAAACCACCGCCGCCCGGATTCTGGCCAAGGCGCTGAATTGCGGGCGGAGCGAAGCCGACGGGCCTGAGCGAAGTCCTGAGCAGAGTCGAAAGAGCCCGACCCCCGACCCCTGCGGCCAGTGCGAGAGTTGCTTGGAAATTACGCGCGGCAACTCGGTTGACGTCATCGAGATCGACGGCGCCTCGAATACCGGCGTGGACGACGTCCGGGAGCTTCGCGAAAACGTCAAATTTTCGCCGTTCCGGGGCACTTATCGGATTTACATCATCGACGAAGTCCACATGCTCTCCAATTCGGCGTTCAACGCGCTCTTGAAGACACTGGAAGAGCCTCCGCCGCACGCGGTATTTATCTTTGCAACGACTGAAGTCCACAAAATTCCGCCCACCATCACGTCCCGCTGCCAACATTTCAACTTTCGCCGGATTCCCCGGCGGGAGATCATCGCGCGTCTCCAGGAAGTCGTGACACACGTCGGCGTCACGATCAATGAACGAAGTCTGGGGGCGATGGCCAGGGCGAGCGAAGGCAGTATGCGCGACGCGCTCAGTCTGTTGGATCAGGCCGTGGCGTTCGGCGGCCAATCGATTACCGAACACGACGTGGATGAGATGCTCGGGGCCGTTCCCGACGAACTGGTAGGCCGCATCGTACAGACCGTCGTGACCCAAGACCCGGCCGCGGCCGTGGCCCTGGTCGGCGAAGTGGTCGATCACGGATACGACCTGCGGGCCTATTGCGGGGCGGTGGTGGAGCGTATGCGTCACCTGATGATTGCAGCCGTGGTACCGGGGTTCGAGCAAGCACAGGGCTTGATGGATTTGCCGGATGAAGACGTGAAACACTTGCTGACTGAAGCCAAATCGTTCTCGGTGGAGCAGGTACAGGACGTCTTTCACCTTTTTGCCCAGGCCGAAGACCGGCTCCGGTCAACGGCGCATCCCCGGTTTGTCTTTGAAGTCGCCGCCGTTCGCGCCGCGCGGTTGCTACAGCCCGGCGCACAGGTGTTGCGGCAGGCCGAAACAGGACGCGGGGCGCAACCCCAAACTGCAAGCGCGCCGGCAGAAAAACCCAGGCCGGTGTCCGGGCAGGGCGGGCACCCCTCTCCCCCGGCACAAAAACCTCCCATTTCCAACGCCGCGCGCGCGCCGCACGCCGCACGGCCTTCGGTCACGGCCAAACCGGCGCCTCAACCAAAACCGGCATCCCCGGGGAGTCCGCCGGCTATCCGGGAAGAAGACTGGCAGCGGATCGTCGATTCCGTGATTCAGAGTTCCCCCAACGTTGGAATGTTTTTGGAAATGGGAACGTTGGTGAAAATCGAAGGCAACCAGGTCATCGTGGGGTTTCCCAAAACCGCGTCGGTGGCCTGTTCGAGAATTCAGAAAGAAGAGACCCGCGCATTGATTGCAAAGGTCTGCCAAACCGTCACGGGGGCCGGCATTCACCTTCGGGTGGTCGAATTGACCGGAGAACCGGGCGACGGGCTCACGATCAGGCAGATGCGAAACAAACGGCGGGAAGAGGATGACGA
>JAJDZI010000052.1 GCA_022824735.1 Nitrospirales bacterium | reverse complement strand
AATTGTCAGCGAATTACTGAATATATACAGGGATGACAGAGGGGGAAAAGGAATGAACCGTGGTTCAGGCGCTGCAGCAGGTTTTTAATTCATCTTCCAGGTAGGTGCGAATAGCTTGCAAGCGTTCGGGGGAGGTGGCTTCGAAGCGGAGGACTAACGCGGGTTGCGTGTTGGAGGCGCGAATGAGACCCCAGCCGTCATCGAAGCTGACACGAACTCCGTCAATCGTGACGACTTCCTGGATGACGGGCCTCGAATGATGAACATCGGGCGAAGGTGGCCGGCCGGCTGCCTCGACGAGCCGGACGCGCAGTGCTTCAACAACCTCGAATTTCACGTCATCGGAACAGTCCACGCGAATTTCCGGAGTTACGTGCGTGGGCGGCAGGTCCGCCAGCAGGGACGAAAGGGGCGCCTGCGTTTTTGACAGGATTTCAATCAACCGGCACGAGGCATAGATGGCGTCGTCGTACCCGAAATAGCGATCGGCAAAAAACATGTGGCCCGACATTTCCCCAGCCAGGGCGGCCTGTTCTTTTTTCATTTTAGCTTTCATGACGGAATGACCCGTTTTCCACATGATGCCGTTCCCGCCCCGCGCTCGAATATCTTCGTACAGACATTGAGAGGCTTTGACTTCGGAAACGATCGTGCTCCCGGGCCTGTCCTTCAAGAGGTCCCGCGCAAAAATCAACAACAGGCGATCGCCCCAGATAATCGTTCCCTGTTCGTCGATGGTCCCGATGCGGTCTGCGTCGCCATCGTACGCAATGCCGGCGTCTGCCCGATGATGCCTGACGGCTTGCACGAGGTCCTGAAGATTTTCAACGACCGTGGGGTCGGGATGGTGGTTGGGGAAACGGCCGTCGAGGTCGTCATACAACCCCGTGACGCGACAACCCAATTGCTCCAACGCGGCTTTCGCCACCAGGCTCGCGACGCCGTTTCCGCAATCGACGACCACGTGCAACCCTTGTCCATCGACTCCGGCAAAATGTTCCTTGAGATACCGCAGGTAGGGAGGAATCACCGTAGCCGTGGAGACGGTCCCTGCTCCGGATACGTACGCCCCGGCTTCAATCAGGCGTTTGAGTTCCTGAACGTCCTCGCCATGCAGGGCCATTTTCCCGAGACACATTTTGAAACCGTTGTATTCGGCGGCATTATGGCTGCCGGTGACCATGACTCCTCCATCAACGGGCAGTTCATACAGGGCAAAATAGAGTAACGGCGTGGGACACACCCCGATATCCACGACGTTCACTCCCGTGGCCATGATACCGGCGAGTACCCGGTCCCGGAGATCCGGCGACGTCAGCCGCCCGTCCCGTCCCAGGGCCACGGTTCGGCAGCCCCGTTGCCTGGCCATGGTTCCATAGGCACGACCAATGGATTCTGCCACGTCCGAAGTCAGGTCTTTCCCAACGACCCCGCGCACGTCATATTCTCGAAAGATACTCATTTTCTTGAGAAGCCCTGCGCGGCCAGAATCAGGTCCGCCACTTCCCTGACTGCTCCTTCACCGCCCTTGGCCTTGCACACGTACCGGACCTTTTTCCGAACGGGCTCGCGTGCGTTCGCCGGCGCGGCGGAAAACCCAACCGCTTGAAGCGCGGATAAATCAGGCACGTCATCGCCCACATAGGCCATTTCCTCAAACCGGATTCCATGCTTCACGGATAGGTCTTGCAAGACAGCCAATTTGTCCTGTACGCCCTGGTGGATTTCATCAATGCCGAGTTTGGCCGCCCGAACGTTGACCAACGGCGTTTGATCCATAGTGATGACAGCCGTCACCAGTCCGGCTCTCTTTAACAGGACCAACCCCAGGCCGTCCCACACGTTGAACTTTTTGGTCTGCTCCCCCGAATCCGAATAATAGAGGCCGCCATCGGTCAGGACTCCATCGACGTCCGTCGCAAACAGCCGGATTTTTTTCAGCATCCCGGTCAACCGGCGGGTACGCGCGGACGCTTGTCTTGATCGAATGTGTGCCACTATTTTTTCTCAACCGATTGGAGAGCCATTAAAACACACTCTCTTCTTGAATCAAAGACGTTTCCTTCCGCAAGAGCGTCAAGACAGGCGTTGACAAAAACCGAGGCTGCCCACATCATGATTGTTCAGCTTAAAAAAACTCTGGATCCCCGATTACAAATAGCCTGTCCTTGACGCCTGTCCCCGACGTTTTTAATCGGGGATCTAATCGAGGATCGGGGATGGATCCAGCGTCTTTGCTTTGTTCTTTGTCCATGAAGATCAAAAACCTGGATTCCTGGTTTCGCAGGAATGACGGAGCGGGGTCGGGAATGACTGAAGGGGCAGTCAGATTGTCAGCAACATGAGGGCACAGAGGCACGAGAAGACCAGGCACAGACCATCATGACCATTCTTGATCGCTACATCTTCAAAGAACTCCTCATCCCCTTCTTCATCAGCCTCGGTATCCTGTGCTTTATCGTCCTCACCAAGGAGATGTTGCGCCTGGTTGAATTGCTGGTCACCAACGGGGTGAGCCTCACGGCCATCCTGAAGATTGTCGTCAATCTCATGCCCTCTTTTTTGGTGTTGACGCTTCCCATGGCTTGCCTGATCTCGTCGATTACGACTTTCAGCCGATTTTCTTTCGACAAGGAACTCGTCGCCATGAGGACAGCCGGACTCAGCTTGTTGAGGATCGCGGTCCCCGTGTTTGTCTTTTCATTGTTCGTTTTCCTGGGCACCTTGTTCCTTTCACAATGGGGACAGCCTTGGTCCTCGATTTCCCTGAAAAAACTGGCTATCAGTCTGATCCAGGATCAGTTGAGCCTGGCCTTGGAGCAAGGGGTCTTCAACGAACCGACGAAAGACATGATGATTTTTGTTCCCACGCCGGAACCCGGCGAGAAAGCCATGGGCATTTTCATCCTGGATCAGCGAGACCCTGAGCAAGAAATCATCATCACGGCTCGAACCTTTCAAATGCTTAAAAATCCACAACGGAAACAATTCGGCATGCGTTTATATGAAGGCGAGATTCATCAGGTTCCTCAAGGCGGCACACAACATCACCAAGTGGCATTTTCCACGTATGACCTCAAGATCAATCTCACCCGGGCCCTCGCTGTTGAAACACCCAAACGGCCGGACTACGAACGTATTATAGCCGGACTGGACGCATCCGGCTGGCGTGATACCACCATGCTGCGCCGCCTGATGGAATACTACAAAGACCTGGGATTTCCCGTGGCCACGCTCATCCTGGGAATCCTGGGCATGCCGGTCGGCATTGTCTCGAAACGAACCGGACGCATGAGGGGATTCGTTTTGGGAATTTTCATCATGGTGGGATACTATTTGCTCAACGTGTTGGGAGAGTTTTCCGTCACGGCCTTGTTCCTGCATCCGTTTGCCGGAGCATGGCTTCCCAACGTCCTTTTACTCCTGATGACGGGTCTGCTTTTTTACCAGGCGAGCCGGCGCTGATCCTTCGACTTCGCGCTGCCGCGCTACGCACCTGAAGTCGAAGGATCAGGACAGGCAGAACTGACATGGGTATTTTGTTCTGGTACATCGTTCGTCATTATCTCGGCATCCTGATCCTGTGTCTCACCGGCCTGGTCACCATTTATCTGGTGATCGATTTTTTTGAAAAACTGCGTCGATTCCTTCGGCATGACGCGGAGCTGACCTCCATGCTCCTGTATTTCATGTTTAAAATCCCCGACATGGTCTTTCAATTGGTGCCTTTTGCCGTCTTGATGGCTTCACTTCTCGCTATCGGACTCCTGAACAAAAACCGCGAAATCACGGCCATGCGAAGTTGTGGGGTGAGCCTCTTTCACGTTACCATTCCGTTTCTGGCCGTCGCGGGGCTCGTTACGGCTCTCCTGTTGGGCTTGACGGCAGTCGTGATTCCATTGGCCAATACCAAGGCGGAATACATTCGAACCGTCGAGATCCAGAAAAAAGCACAACCGCTTGCTTTTACCAGCGAGAACCTGTGGCTGTCTCTTCAGGGCAACGCGCTCATGCACGTTCAACGAGTCGATCCGGCGGGTACGCACCTCTACAGCGTCACCCTCTACCGGCTGAAGGACCAATTCACGTTGGATACATTGCTCACGGCTGACAATGCCGCTTTCATCAGTGACCAATGGACGTTACGCAACGTCGCACAACGGAAGATCAAACCGAATGGAAGCATCGAAATGGTTCACCGGACGAGCCTCCCCTTGGAATTATCCCTCACGCCCGATGACTTGATGACCTGGAACGCTCTTGAGCCCGAACACATGACGTTGAACCAACTCAATGCGCACATCGAACACCTGCGTCAGGAAAAAACCAGCGTGACAAGATTTCTGCTCGATTATTGGAGGCGAGTGGCATTTGCGTTTGTCCCGTTAATCATGACGATTCTCGGTGTGTCCATCGGACTCCTTGAAATTGGCACCCGGACCGTCAGTATAGGAAAAGGCATTGGGCAGGCCTTGGGCATCAGTTTCCTGTTCTGGGCGACAAATTCCGTTGGCCTGACGCTGGGGAAAAGCGGGGCGTTACCCCCCTCGATTGCAGCTTGGATCGCATGCACGATGTTTCTCATCGTCAGTTTCAACATTTTTCTGAAAGTGCGGTACTGATCAGCCCCTCGCAAGATTTGCCGAATCCAAAGAGAAGAAACCATGCCCCTGGAAACGCCTGATGGCTATCCCATAACCGAATTAGTCCGTGCCATCGATGCCCAACTTCATGGCCCCGCGGAACTTCGTATTGCAGGCGTCAACAATCTCGAACAAGCCGAACCGGGTGACCTGGCATTGCTGGCCAGCCACAGGTTGATGGACCAGGCCCTTCAGTCGAAGGCGTCCGCGTTCATCGTTCCCCAATATTTCCCCGATTTGAACGGTACCCAATTGGTCTCGGCGCATCCTCAGTTTGATTTTGTCCGGTTGATCAACCAATTTTTCACAAAAACACGCTCTCCCGCCGGAATCGCCGACAACGTCGTGAAAGGCTCGAACGTACGCTTGGGCCGCGACGTCTCCATCGGACCATTCGTGACGATCGGCGATCATACGACCCTGGGGAACCGGGTCACCCTTTACCCGGGTGTCGTTTTGGGAGAAGGCGTCACCATCGGCGATGATGCAATCCTTCATCCGAACGTGAGTATTCAGGATGGATGCCGGATAGGCGCCCGGGTCATTATCCACGCCGGAACCGTTATTGGCAGTGACGGATTCGGATACGTTCAACACGAAGGCCGTCACCATAAAATTCCACAACGCGGCATCGTCGTCATTGAAGATGACGTTGAAATCGGAGCCAACGTGACGATCGACCGGGCCACGTTCGGAGCCACCCACGTCAGGCGAGGCACAAAAATCGACAACCTGGTCCAAATCGCCCATAACGTGACCGTGGGAGAACACGGGATCATCGTAGCCCAAGTGGGCATCGCGGGTAGTACGACGATCGGAAAGGGGGTCATGATCGGAGGGCAAGCCGGCCTGATCGATCACCTCACGATCGGGGATCAAGCCATGATTGCGGCAGGAGCGGGAATTGAAAAAGACGTGGAACCCGGCGCCAGGATGTCCGGACGACCGGCAAAGCACAGCACGGTCTTTTTCCGCTCCCACATCCTGGTACAACAACTCCCGGAACTCAAAAAACAGATTTTGAATCTGGAAAAACGTCTCGCCGAGATCGAAGGCAAACAATCCGGCGCTCGTAAAACCAGGAAACCGGCATCGTAAATGCCCTCTCTACCTCCCCTCGCCCTTCTTTACAAAGGAGGGGAACCGGAGAGTGCAAGCAATCGTCGCCGTCGGGCTTCCTCCCCTTTGTTTTCCGTTTATTTCTTACCCATCAACGGAGGAATAACCGACCGCCAGGTAAACAGCTTACCCCAAAAAAATCCCGCCCACGGCAAGGCAAAAGCTGCCATATAGTCCAAGGACCCGGAACTGAAACTCCACGCGGAAAGCCCGATCAACCCGCCTATTCCCAGCACGTAGGCCACCGGAACCAAACTCCGGCCGGCATGTTCCAATTCCACGTTCGTCGATGCTTTGGCCGCTTTTTTGAGTCGTTGGACTCCCCGGCTATTGGAAGACCTCATGCGACTCGCCCAAAATTCAGGGAACGCTCGAAACAGGTAACGGTGGTACCGGGTTTGTCCCCATCCGAGCAATATCCCGGCCAGGATCAGCCCCGAACTCTTGAGAAACGTCCACTCATCATACGTCTCGACAAACAACTGATAGACCAACGCCAAAATGCCGATAATCATGGCCAGCAAACCCAGCAGCCCTGACGGAAACAGAATATAGGTGCGGATATAGTTTTCGGCGAGTTGCGCCTCATTTTCCTTGCGTTGGACCGTGATAATTTTTCCCATGAAAAAAGTATAGCAAGACGGCGCATGCAAGGAAACAGATGTTTGCAAACTCACGTTGAAGCAGTGTACAAAGCCAGAAGGAACGTGCCCGGCAAAGAAAATTTCAATTCACGCCGCAGGGAAGGAATCGATCCGGTTATGAAAAACGTCCAAATTGTTTTCAATATTCAAGTCCCCGATCACATCTCGGAGGAAGAGGTGAACTCCAGACTCCATCAAGTGATCGGCTCCCTCATGGCACAGGAATTTGGCGGAAATTCATTGATCGACCAACCGATGGGCCACCCCCCGGACGGTCACGACGGACAAGTCGGCCACGCGTGACTACCCATCTTCCCGTTTTCAAGTGGCGGAATTTGCCGACCATCCTCCACCCAAAGCTTTATACAGTTGAACGACCGAAACCAAGTGCAGGCGATGGGTTTCGGTAAGGGATAATTCCGCATCGAAAAGATTCCGCTTGGCGATGAGTACGTCGATATAACTTGTCACGCCCCCGTGGTACCGTAAATTCGCAAGCCGTAATGCCGAACGTAACGCCTCAACCTGCTCTATTTGGGCTTGGCGCTGTTCTCGTGCCGTTTGAACGGCCACCAACGCATCCTCCACTTCTTTGAAAGCCACAAGGATGGTTTGTTCATATTGCGCGAGGGTCTGCCTGGCCTGCGCCTCGGCGACGTCCTGCTGAAAGCCCAACACGTTCGCGTCCAGCAGCGGTCCGGCTACATTGAAACCTGAGACGCCGAACCTCGCCTCGGAGGTAAACAGATTCGATAACCGGGGACTGGCGACTCCAAGAATGCCCGTCAGGGTCAATTTTGGAAATCGTGCCGCTTTCGCGACCCCGATTCGGGCCGTTGCCGAAGCCAAAACCTGTTCTGCCTGCAAAATATCCGGACGGCGTTGCAACAGTTCTGAAGGCAGTCCGGCCGGCACTTCGGGCGGCATTACCTGTTCCGTCAATGGGTTTCCCCGTTTGATAGGCGTTGGATTTCTTCCGAGCAACACGCTCAACTCATTTTCCTTCTGAATCCTCCTGCGCTCGAATTCGGCCACTCGCGCCGAGGCGTTCGCCCGCTCGGACTCGAATTGATCCGCATCCAGCTTGGAGGTGATCCCCCCTCGCAGGCGGGCCCTGGCAATTCTGACCGATTCCTCCCAGGATTCCAGCGTGCGTTTCGCAATATCCAGTTGCATGTCGAATTGCAAAAGATCGAAATAGGCTTGCGCCACTCCACTGACCAATGCCAGGACCACCGCCCGCCGGTTTTCTTCCTTGGCCAGAAGGTCCGCAAGCGAAGCTTCCGTCGACCGGCGAATGCGGCCCCAAACATCCAGTTCCCAGGCCAAATTGCCCAGCACGGAATAACTGAAATCACTGGGGAATCCGTCCAGGGCAAAGCCTCCGGCTCGACCCAGTGCCGGAAACCTGGAACTGCCCTCCACTTGCGGAATAAAGCTTGTTCGCGCGGCAGCCAGCCTCGCCTCGAATTCCTCAATGGCCGAGACCGCCCGCTTCAGATCTTTGTTTTCCGCCAGGGCGACGTTGATGAGTTCCTGGAGCGTCGGATCTTTCAACAATTCCCACCAGGAAAGATTCGCAATAGACGGCAAGGAGTCCGGCCCTTCCGCCATGCGAAACTGTGCCGAAACCGGCACGTCGGGTCGTGAGTAGTCGGGACCCAGCGCGCATGCGCTCACAAGGCCGGAGAGAAGAAGGATGAAGAACATGCCCACGTCAGGATTCCCTCTGATCCGGCACGCCCTGATTCTCGACTCCCGCGTCATCAGGCAAAGACCGGCCGCCACGGTCCAGGAGTTTTCGAATCACCACAAAGAAAAGCGGCACGAAAAATATAGCCAGAAACGTGGCAGCCAACATTCCGCCGAACACGCCGGTTCCTATGGAATGCCGGCTCGCTGCGCCGGCTCCCGAAGCAACCACGAGAGGCACCACTCCCAGGATAAACGCCATCGACGTCATCACGATGGGTCGAAACCGCAGGCGTGCCGCTTCGAGTGCCGCGTCCGACAGGGAGTGCCCGCTTTCGTAGAGTTTATTGGCAAATTCGACGATCAAAATGGCATTTTTGGCCGCCAGGCCGATCAACGTCACTAATCCGATTTGAAAATAGATGTCATTGTCCAGGCCTCGAATCCACACGGCGCTGAGCGCGCCAAGCACGCCGAACGGGACCGCAAAGAGTACCGCGAACGGAACGGACCAGCTTTCGTACAAGGCGGCCAACACCAGGAAAACCATGAGCAGCGCAAAGCCGAACACGAGGCCGGTATGTCCTCCCGCATACCGTTCCTGAAAAGACATTCCACTCCAGTCAATCGTATAACCCCGTGGAACCAACACTTCATTCGCCACTTCGTCCAGCACGTCGAGCGCTTCTCCCGAACTGAAGCCCGGCGCCGCGCCACCCAACACGAGTGCCGTGTTGAAACCGTTGAAATGGGTGACCGGGTCGGGACCGCTGGTAAATTCGGTGGTCACCACCGTACTTAACGGGATCATGCTGCGTTCCGGTCCGTTCTGCGCGCGAATGTAGATCTTGCTGATATCTTCCGGCGTCGAACGGTATTGAGGGGGCGCTTCCGTCTGGACTCGGTACACGCGGCCGAATTTGACGAAATCGTTGATGTAGAAATTTCCGAAGTACGCCTGCATGGTATCGAACACGTCGGAAATCGGGACACCGAGGGCCTTGGCGTGATCACGGTCCACGTGGGCATACAGTCGGGGAGCGCTGACGCGAAAGCTGGTACCCGCAAAAGCGATAGCCGGATGCTGTGTGGCCTTTGCCACGAATTCCTGCGCGACTTCGGCAAACTCGGCGAAATCGCCCCCACTGGGGTCCTGGAGCTGAAGTGAAAAACCGCCGGTGGCACCCAATCCCATGATAGCCGGAGGATTGAACGCCAAAACCATGGCTTCGGGGATTTCGGCAAATTTTTGAAAGGCGGCCCCGATCAAGGACTGGGCCCGTTGACGGGCTTCCGGACGTTCATCCCAAAGGTGGAGGGGAATAAACATCGTGGCTTGATTCGTGCCCCGGGTATTGAACACAAAGTTCTGGCCGACCAGCGTATCGGTTGAATGCACCTCCGGCACCGACTGAAAGTACCGCTCGACTTCTTCAACCACTTTGAGCGTTCGCTCTTTTGACGCGCCGTCGGGCAGTTGAACGATGGTGATGAAGTAGCCTTGATCTTCATCCGGCAGAAAACTTTCAGGGACGTTCTGAAATAAACCCCACGCGCAGAATACCAGCACGGCAAAAATGCCGAGAAACATGCCCGAGCGGGGCAGGATGCGTCCCACCGTGCCGACGTAGAAATTTTGCGTCCAATCGAACGATTGGTTGAACAATCTCCAAACCCCTCCCGCGTTGCGATGACCGGATTTGAACACCGTGGCGCAGAGGGCGGGACTCAACGTCAGCGCCACGAGTCCGGAGATGATCACGGAGAGCGCAATGGTGACCGCAAATTGTTTGTACAATTCACCCGTGATTCCTCCGAGAAATCCCACGGGCACAAACACGGCGGACAGGACGAGCACGCTCGCGACCACCGGCCCCGTTACCTCGGTCATGGCCTGCTTGACGGCGTCCCTTCCTGACAGGCCGCCTTTGGTCATGTGCCGTTCAACGTTTTCCACGACGATAATGGCGTCATCGACCACGATGCCGATGGCCAGGACCATGCCGAACAGGGTCAGCGTGTTGATTGAAAAATCCAAAACCGCCAGTCCGGCAAACGTGCCGATCAGGGAGACCGGAACGGCGACGGCCGGAATAAGCGTCGCGCGCCAGCTTTGCAAGAACAGGAACACGACCAAAATCACCAGTACCATCGCTTCCATGAGGGTTTTGACCACTTCCCTGATGGAGATCTCGATGAATTTCGTCGTGTTATAAGGAATATCGTAGGACACGCCCGCAGGGAACTGCCGGGCGAGTCGCTCCATCTCCTGTTTGACCCCGTTCACCGTATCCAGCGCGTTCGCCCCCGGAGCAAGAAACGTGAGGAGAAATGTATTGGGCCTGCTGTTCCACCGGGCTTGAAGATTGTAGGATTGCGCTCCCAGTTCGACGCGGGCAACGTCTCGCAAATAGACCATGGAGCCGTCGGGATAGGCTCGAACGATCATATTCTCGAAATCCTCGACGTTGCTCATACGGCCTTGCGTAATAATCGGAATGGTCAGTTGAGTCCCTTGGGGCGCGGGTTCACGACCGACGCGCCCGGCTGGAAAATCGCGATTTTGCTCACGAACGACGTTGGCAATATCCGTCGGCGTGAGATCGAGTTGGGCCATGCGGACGGGATTGAGAATGACGCGCATGGAGTAATTCTGCTCACCGTACACGAAGGCGTCTCCCACCCCGGGCAATCGTTTGAGACTATCGATCATTCGCAACAGGGCATAATTGGAAAGAAACACCGTGTCATGTTTGGGATCGGAGGAACTCAATGCCACGACCGCCAGAAGACTCGGTGAAGTCTTTTTGACCGTGATGCCCTGGCGAATGACTTCATCCGGCAATTGTGGTTCGGCGAGCCGTTGCCGGTTTTGCGTTTGGACCTGGGCGATATCCACGTCCGTCCCGATTTCAAACGTGAGTCGCATGGTCATGTGCCCGTCATTGGTGCTCGTGGAATCGTAATACAGCAGGTTGTCGATTCCAGGAAGTTGGACTTCTATCGGCCGCGCGACGGATTCGGCCACGACCTCGGCGCTGGCCCCGGGATAGTCCGCGTCGATTTGCACCATCGGCGGCGTGATCTGCGGAAACTGCGCGACGGGCAAAATCCGTAATGACCCAAGGCCGACCACGACGATGACGATCGACAACACCGACGCAAAGATGGGACGGTCGATAAAAAAATGGGAACTCACGTTTTTTCCTGCGGGGCTGCCCCGGAATCCGGAGCATCCGAAGGTGAGGGCGCCGGCTGATAGGGCACGGATTTGACGCGCGTTCCGGGTCGAATACGATGGAACCCTTCGACGACAACCCGGTCTCCTTCGTGAACCCCATCTTCAATGAGCCATTCCTGGCCATGCCAGGAACTGGCCGTGACCGGACGGAATTCCACCGTGTCTTCGCCGTTCACGACGTACACAAAGAGACCCTTGGGGCCTTGCTGAACCGCCCGCTGGGGAACCAGTATCGCGTCTTTTCGCATGTATCCCCGGACTCGAATTTTGACGAACTGACCGGGAAACAGTGAATACAGAGGATGGCTGTCCCGGTCTCCGGGAAACATGCGCTGGCGCGTATTGGGAAATTTGAAGCGTGCCGAAAGCGAATCCGTCTCGGACCGAAAGCGCGTCCCGGCGAAATCCAACGTGCCTTCATGTGGATAGGTGGTCCCGTCGGCCATAATCATCATGCCTTTCAGTTGAAAAAGATCAGGCCGTTCCACGCGGTGCGCGGCCAATTCCCGTTGCCGCCGAAGGATGTAACTTTCCGGCACGTTCACGTTGACGTACATCGGATCCATTTGATGGATGCTCGTGAGCAGGTCGGTTTGAGCCGAGACCAGCCGCCCCTCGTACAATTGGCTTCGTTCGGGTCGTCCCGCCACCGGCGCGACAATACGGGTGTTTCGCAGATCGAATTTTGCTTTTTCCCAGTCGCCCTTCGCCGTGACCAGCGTGGCTTCCGCCGCAAGTTTCTCCGCAATGGCGTCATCGACGTCTTTTTGACTCACGGCCTGTTCGGCAAGCAGCGGCGTGACGCGCGCCAACTCCGCGCGAGCCTGCGCCAAGCGAGCGAGAGCCTGGCCAACCCGGCCCTTGGCGCTTGCGACCGACGCTTCAAAAGGCACAGGGTCGATCAGGTACAGCTTCTCGCCTTTTTTCACGTCACGACCTTCAGTAAATAAGACCTTCTTGATCATTCCGGTAACCTGTGACCGAATCTCAACCGGGCGGAAGGACGCCGTCTGGCCGATAAATTCCACCTCATCAGGGATCGTCTTGGCGACAATGGTCATGACCTGCACTTCAGGGGTCGGCGGCGCGGGCGGCGGACCTCCCTCCTGCTGGCAGGCCGTCAACCCGACCAGCGGAAGCAGGAAACTTATCAAGAATAATTTGATCAACCGTTCCATAACTCTCCTATAAAAAACCACATGTTTCAAAATACCGTTCCTCTATGATACCGCCTTTCCGAAACCATCGGCAAACGGTAGAGGCCATACTCGATCAGCACAGCGTAATCCTGCATCCCTCACAAATCAGGGACAAGCATCAAGGATAACCGAAGAGAAGCCCGTGGAAGGCGTGGTAAAGTTGGAGCGGGTGAGGAGATTCGAACTCCCGACCAACGGCTTGGGAAGCCGATGCGCTACCACTGCGCTACACCCGCTCGCAGTCATTGAAGGGGATTCATTCTAGGCAAGGCGAAAAAAACAAGTCAAGGATAAGGCTACA
>JAJDZI010000115.1 GCA_022824735.1 Nitrospirales bacterium | reverse complement strand
TTCAATCAGCACGCCGGAGTCCTTATAAATACTCTTGAGGAGTTCGGCATCCTTCTCCAACACGGGTACGGCATCCGAACGAATCGCATATTCGTCAAGATCAAAAAAGACGTCTGCCAAACCTGAAGGGACTGCTCGATCCGGCGCCGGCTCAGGCTCAGGTTCAGGTTCTTCCGGAACGAGATCGGAAGGCTCCAGTTTGGCGATCTCGGGCTCAGGCACCGGTTTCAGTTCAGGCGCCGGGGGCGCGGGTTTCGGCTCAGGCGCCGGAGGCGCGGGTTTCGGTTCGGGCGCCGGGGGCGCGGGCTTCGGCTCAGGCGCCGGAGGCGCGGGCTTCGGTTCGGGCTTCGGTTCGGGCGCCGGGGGCGCGGGTTTCGGTTCAGGTGCCGGGGGTGCGGGCTTCGGTTCGGGCGCCGGAGGCGCGGGTTTCGGTTCGGGCGCCGGGGGCGCGGGTTTCGGTTCAGGTGCCGGGGGTGCGGGCTCCGGTTCAGGTGCCGGGGGTGCCGGTTTCGGTTCAGGTGCCGGAGGCGCCGGTTTCGGTTCAGGTGCCGGAGGCGCGGGTTTCGGTTCAGGTGCCGGGGGTGCCGGGGGGGGCTCAGGAGCAGGGGCCGGGGGCATTGGCTTCGGCTTAGGCGCCGGGGGCGCGGGCTTCGGCTCCGGTGCCGGGGGTGCCGGTTTCGGCTCAGGCGCCGGGGGCACTTCAGCCTTGGCACGCAAATCTTCGGTGCTCATGATTTCGGCATGTCTGGATCCTTCGCATGCCGACAACGTTACCAGAAGACTCACGCCAATAATCAGGGCAACCCAACCCTTGACCGTTCCCATGTTGAAATGTTCTTTCATCATGCTTCCCTTATCGGCACAAATTTATAGAGCCTCCCGAAATTGTCGGTTTTGCATGTTTCTGCATTTGCTGAAACAGGGATAGGCAACTTCTGGAAGAAGAGAACATTCTCTCTCAAGAATGGAAAACGTGCTTGTTAAAAAAGCTTTCTCATTAAAAGATAATTCGGCAGACTTGTCAACAGAAAATCTGGTATTATCTCCTGATTTTCCCAAGTTCAGGAGTCATTCTTGACGAAGACCCGTCCTCCCAGTATGCTTTCCTACCCTGCCGTACTTGGTATTGCAAGACTCGATCAGGCTGACGCGACATCCTGTGAAGTACCTGACTGTTCCCCTTCTGTGGTTTCATGATTGCCGTACAGCACGTTTCAAAACACTATGGACGCCACACGGCCCTTGACGATGTCACGTTTCACGTCAAGAAGGGCGAGATCCTGGCTTTCCTGGGTCCCAACGGGGCCGGGAAAACCACCACGATGCGGATCTTAACCTGTTTCATGCCGCAAAGTGAAGGCTCGGCGACGATTGCAGGATTCGATTGTCTGGACCAGCCGATGGACGTCAAACGACACCTCGGCTACTTGCCCGAAATACCGCCTCTCTACCCGGAACTCACCGTTGATGAATATTTGACGTTCGCGGGCCGATTGAAGCGATTGACGCCGCAACGCTTGGCTTCCCGGAGGTCCCACGTCATCGATCAGGTCGGACTCGGCCACGTGCATCACCGCGTCATCAGTCACCTGTCAAAAGGATACCGCCAGCGGGTCGGTCTGGCACAGGCTCTCATTCACGATCCCCCCGTGCTGATTCTGGACGAACCCACCGTCGGTCTCGATCCCAAACAAATCATCGAAATACGCGAACTGATCAAGAGTCTTGCCGGATCACACACCATCATCCTGAGCACCCATATTCTCCCCGAGGCCATGGCCACCTGTGATCGCGTCGTGATTATTCACGAGGGACGCATTGTGGCGGAAGACGCGCCCGATCTCCTTTCCAGCCGGTTGCGCCAATCCGAGAAAATGAGCCTCACGGTCAAACAGCCGCAACCCGGTTGGCTGGAACGTCTCGGGATGCTTCCCGGCGTCCTCGACGTCCTGCCGACGGCCACACCCAATACCTGCACCATCGATTGTGAACTGGGACAGGACCTCCGCGAAACACTCTCGCAATTTGTCGTCAGCCAGGGGTACGGACTCCTCGAACTCAAACCCCTCTCCCTTTCCCTGGAAGAAGTCTTTCTCCAACTCACGCACCAGGAGGAAGGCACCGGGCCCGGTGAATCCGGCCGTCCCGGTTCAAGCGAGCAACCACCTGCATGACGCCGTTTCAAACCATCCTCGCAAAAGAATTGCGCTGTTTTTTCGTTTCACCCATTTTCTACGTCGTCGGGGCGGTTTTTCTCTTCATTTCCGGTTTGATCGCTCACCTGATGACGGTGAACGCCGGCCAACAAGCCGTTCGATTTTTGCAAGTCCAAAACACCTACGCCCAACTGAATCTGAATGAATTGGTGTTCCGTTCACTGTTTTACAGTTTGGATTTCGTCATCATGTTTCTTCTCCCGATCCTGACGATGCGATTGTTCGCGGAAGAACGGAAGCTGCACACCTTTGAACTCCTGCTCACTTCGCCTATCGGGATTAATGAACTGATTTCCGCCAAATACATGAGCGTGCTGGTCATCTATGTGGGATTGCTGTCCCTGACGAGCCTGACCCCCATCATCCTGTCCTTGTACACCAGCTTTCATTGGCATCCTATTCTGACCGGCTACGTGGCGCTGGCGTTACAAGGCGGCTTGTTCCTGGCCTGCGGCCTCCTGGCCTCCGCCACGACCGAAAATCAGGTGGTCGCGGCGTTTTTGAGTTTCGGGATGATCCTGCTGATCTGGCTACTCGGTGAGCTGGGTTCAGTATTGGGCGATACGGCAACCGGAACCATCCTCTCCTACTTATCATTCAGCGAGCACTATGACCGGCTCGTTCGCAGCCTCCTGGAAGCGAAAGACGTTGTGTACTACCTGTCCGGCATCGTGCTGACGTTGTTCATTGCGCATCGCGTCGTCGATTCACACCGATGGTCATAAAACACCTCTTACCCATCCTCGGCATCCTGGGAGCCGGCACGGGAATCGGCGGGCTGCTCCTTCCTCACACCACGGCCCAAAGCACGGTCTTTTTATTGGAAGGGATTGCGTTGGTGTGTCTCGTGATCTATTTTGCCGGGAATTGGACGCGACTCAAAACCTTTTCCGGCTCGCGGGCGACGCGACTCGGATTCAACGGCATCCTGGCCATCCTGCTCATGGCCGGCATCCTGACCATCATCAATGTTCTGGTGATCCGGCACGGCGGGCGGTGGGATTTGTCCGAAACTCGAAACTTCTCATTGGCCCCACAAACCCTGCAAGTGCTTGGGCAACTCGGACAAGACGTCCGGGTACTGGTGTTTACCCATGAACGAAGTCCGGGATTCCGGATGTATCGTGACCTGCTGGAAGGCTACGCCTATTCAAGCCCGCGAATTTCCGTCACCTACGTCGATCCTGAGAAAGAACCGGGTTTGGCTCGCAAATATGAGATTTCCAAAATCGACACGGCCGTCTTTGAAAGCGGCGAGCGGACCGTCCACGTCCCCAAACCCGGTGAATCGAACCTGACAAGCGCCTTGATCCGAGTGACGACCGCAGACGCCAAGCGCCTCGTTTTTCTGGAAGGACACGGCGAGCGCCAAATCACAAACCAGGAACGCGGCGGGCTGTCACTGGCCAGGCAACACCTCGAAGCACAAGGATACCGGATCGCCCGTGGTTCAATCCGGAAAAACCCGGCATTGCTTGACGATGCCGCGGTCCTCATTATTCCCGGTCCTCGCGAGTCCGTTGAACCGGAAGAATTGACGCACGTCGCCAACTTCACGGCCAAGGGCGGACGGGTTCTGCTCCTCCTCGACCCGCAAGCGCCGAATGGTCTCGAAGAATGGATGGCGCAATGGGGATTGACGCTTGGACCGGGGATCGTTGTCGATCCCGAAGACCGTGTGGCCCAAGGCAGCCCGACGGCTTTGCTCGTCCGTCGATTCACCAACCATCCTATTACCAGGGGCTTTACCTCTCCGGTCCTGCTGCCCGTCCTGCAACCGGTTTCGTTTGAGCGCGTTCCGGATACCAACCTGGAGTTCACCGCTCTTTTGCAATCGTCGGAAGAGAGTTGGGCCGAAACAAATTTTGTGGAAACCACACCGGAATTTGACGAAGGCGTCGATGCAAAAGGTCCGTTTGGGCTCGCCGGCGCATTGAGCCGGAAACGCACCGGCTTGGAACCGGCTCCCGCAATGGTGGTTATCGGCAATTCGGCTTTTGCCAGCAACACCTATTTGCAATTTCCTGGAAACACCGATTTTCTGTTCAACGCCGTTGCCTGGTTGGCGAATGAACACACGCTGATTTCGGTCAGTCCCAAAGAATCCGCCTTCCCGCCGTTTATTCCGAATCCCACCCAGGAACATATGCTGTTCGCCGTACAGGTCTTTTCGGTGCCGTTCCTGATACTCTTGTTGGGCCTGACGGTATGGCGACAACGCAGCCGTCTCTGAGCATTCCCATGACACCGTTCCGAACCACGCTCCTCCTGGCGATCATTTTTGTGGTGCTGGGAGTGTACGTCTATACCATCGAAGTGCCGACCATGAAACAGGACGTGCTCCGGGAAACCGAGGCACAACGGCTTCTGCCCTTCGACTACCGTGACGTGACGCACCTGACGTATACCACGCGCACCGAGCGAATCCTGATGAACCGCGATGAACGCAATCGTTGGCGGATCGTCGAACCCGTGAAAGCCCGGGGCGACGCGCGTGAAATTGAAAGCGTATTGCGTGCCCTGGAAATCGGCAAAATCTCCCGCGTCATTCAAAAGAACGGTCAGGAGCAGGACACGGCCGCCGAGCAATACGGATTGCAGTCTCCCTACGTTACCATTGACCTGGCCACGCCGGCATATACCGAATCGTTGGCCTTGGGTCATACGGGGCCCATATCCTCCACCCTCTATGCGCAGCGGGGATCGGACCGGAACATCTTGCTGACCACGCTCATGGTCGGGGATTTTCGGGCAAAAACCCTGGACACCTTTCGCCTGAAAGACGTCCTCTTCTTCGACAGGACCCATGCTGAACGCATCCAACTGCAAACAACCCGGCAAACCATCACGCTCCAGCGTGGAGCCGGATTCCATGGCCCGGTTTCCCAATGGAATTTCACGTCTCCGGTGAACGCCCCTGCCGATAAAACCGCGGTCGGCATTCTCTTGATGACACTCGAAGATCTGACGGCAACGGGCTTTATCGATTCACAGGCCGAGAAAGAAGCACTCCTCATGAAACTCGACCCCCCATCCTTGACGGCAACCGTTCATACCAAACAACGTGGTCATCACGTGGCCTTCTTCAAGCCGGTCGTTCCCGGTGAAGACGCGTACGCCGTCACGACCGCGAACGATCCCATCTACCGGATACCGGCCCACGTGCTCCAGGATCTGCCGCGTGAAACGTTTCACTTGCAGGACAAACGCTTATTCGGCATGGAAATGGGGGAAGTCGCGCTGTTGACCGTCACCACCAATGACTCGCAATACACGCTCATTCAACAGCACGGAGAATGGTATCTTGAAGGGAAAGAAGAGGAATCGATCGATCAACAGCAAGTCACATTGTTTGTCAGCCGTGTCGTGGATCTTCCGGCGGAGCTGCCCGTGAGTGAAACCAATGATGAGCCGGATCAATACGGGCTGACGTCACCGGCTATCGAAATCGCAGGGATCGACCAAAAAGGCCGGCCCCGCGGACATGTGGCATTGGGAATACGCGAGAAAGGCCTGGTCTACGCCACGGGAGCCGGCTTACCCGGCGTTTATCAGGCCCGCTCCCTGATACTGGGCCAGGTTCCAACTCCCGAGACACTACTGGGCCGATAATGGCTAGGATGGATTAGGGGCCATAAAGACAAGCACCCGCAGTCTGGTGCCGGAATGATTGGTGACGCCGTGTTCTTCGCCCGCGGGGGCCAACGTCCCCTGTCCCGGTCCCAGAACCTGCTCTTCGTTGCCGACGCGAAAGGTGCCCTGCCCCTCCAGCACCATGTAGATTTTGTCTTCATTCGCATGCACGTGCCCTTTCTGCGCTTGATCCGGTTCAAAACAGTAGACGTCACAAAAGAATCGCGACGTTTCAAACACGTTCTGTTTTTTCATTTTTTCACTGGAAAAACCCTGGAAATCAGCCAAATTGATGACTTTCATCCTTCCTGAACCTCCCTTCCTGAACACGTATCCATCGTAAAATTCTCAATCCGTCAATTGTATCAAAAGCACACGACGTTCCCAAGCACGTCAGGAACAAACTCTTTCTATCAACGCCTGTCCTGACCGTTCGATTCTCCCATCTGTCATCCTCAACACCCCCCCTCCGTCATCCTCGACATCCTCCCCTTCCGTCATCCCCGACATCCTCCCCCTCTGTCATCCTCGACGTTTGTAATCGAGGATCCAGTGTCTTTTGTTCTTCCTCCGTTCGCAACAACAACCCTGGATCCCCGATCGGGGTCGGGGATGACGGAGGGAAAGAAACCCCCTCGCCCCACGGCGGGAGAGGGCTGGGGTGAGGGGGAACGGTCAACGAATGACTGAACACATACAGAATGACATTCCGGTTTTGCTCCATTGCGGTTACTCATGATACCGTGGGCATTGCAGTACGGGGTTTTGCATCCAGCCAAGGAGCGATCAATGAACGTTATGCAACAAGGAAGAGCCGTTCTGTTGTTCGGAATGATGTTCCTCTCCCTGTCAGTCGTGGCCGTCCAGGCTGCGGACCGCTTGCCGGGGGAGTATGAGGTCATAAAAGACGAGCCTTCTCTTCATACACCGGGAAAAGTCCTTCTCCTGGAATTCGCGGATTTTTATTGCCCTCATTGCCACCTGTTCGAAAAGGTCGTCACTTCAAAATTGACAAAAGAATTCGGTGAACGACTGGAAGTCCGGTTGATCGGGTTTCCCGTCATTCGAGGAAAACTGCCTACGGCTTTTGAAATGTATGAGCAAGCCAGGGCCATGGGAAAAGGCTCCAAAATGAAGTCGGTCCTATTCCGTACGATCCATAAAGAACAGATTCACGTATTGGATCGGGGACTCCGCTCATTGCTGCTTCGCGAAGTCGGGTTGGACGCCAAAGTTTTCGAGGCTGGACTGGCCAGCGGCGAGCCATACAAAGCCCTGGAACAAGGCATCGCCTGGGGCCTACGAGTTCAGGTCAAGCATACCCCCACTGTCGTTCTGGATGGGAACCTGCGTGTTGCGAACCTGGATATCGACAATCTCCGCACCGTGATCAACGGCATTCTCGAGAAAGACAAAGCCCCATAGGATCAACAGCATAGCTTGCATGAAATGAAACAACACCCTAAGGTGTCATTCCGAGCGTAGCGAGGAATCTCTCCGGAGGAATAGTTCCATGAGCAAAAAAAAGTTGCCGAAAGTCGCCATCCCCGAATTGGAGGCCATGCTCAAAGACATGGAGGAATTACTCACGGACGAATATGGGAATCCCCTCCCGCCCGATCATCCACAGGTCAAAAAATTGCAATTGCTCGCGGCGCAACTGGGAACCGATGTCCCATCCGTACCTGAAAACGAAAGCGGTGATTCGCTGTCGGGTCATGCCTAAAAATAGAAGTTCGACCTTCACCCAACCTGCGAAACCGTTAAAGGTAGACTTCTTCGAAGATTTCGCCTAGAGTGCATAGTGTCGATGATAGACTGAACGCGGAAAATTTAAAGCCATACATCAGGAAAAACGCAGTGTCGGAGAGGTGGCCGAGCGGCCGAAGGCAACGGTTTGCTAAACCGTCGTAGGCTAACCCCCTACCGCGGGTTCAAATCCCGCCCTCTCCGCCATTTACACAGTCTCACGTAGTCTTCCCTGATCCACGGTGTCCCCACCTGTTCCATCTTAACACACTGATATCATTGATTTTTTCTGGTAGTATTCCCATGAATCCCAACCGTGGCCGGTGGATGGCGTCACCACCATCACCGGCCTATTCTTGGGAACAAACTTGGGAACACCTGGCCTCAGGGAGGCACCATGAAAGGGCTCACAGAAACCAGAATCAAAACCCTGAACACGCCGGGCCGCTATGGGGATCGCATCCCCACCCTGTATCTGCTCGTCAAGTCCGCCACGCGAAAAACCTGGGTGCAACGCTTGACGATCCAAAAAAACCCAACACGATTTAGGCTTGGGGCCCTGGCCGGTGGTCACCGTCGAAGAGGCGCGCCGGAAAGCGATGGACAATCGCCGGAAACGGTATCACGGCGAGAAACTCATTCACGGGCAACGCCAAGCGATCGGCATCACGTTCCAAGAAGCGGCGGACACCGTGATCGCCTTACACGAGCCCACATGGAAACATGGCGGCAAATCCGCGAAGCTCTGGCGGGCGACTCTGCAGAATTATGTCTTCCCGGTTATCGGACAGAAGCCGGTCGCCGAGATCACGCCGTCGGACGTGATGAGGATTCTCGATCCCATTTGGACGAACAAACCGGAAACCGCCAAGCGGGTGAAACACCGCATGAGCCGCACGTTCAACTGGGCCAAAGCGCAGGGCCTCCGGGCCGATGACCCGACCGCCGGCATCCGAGCGGCCCTCCCCAACACGGCGACGCTCAAGAAGTCCCATAAAACGATTCCGCATGCCCAGGTCGCCCAGGCCCTAGAGACAATCAAACGGTCCGGGGCCGCGCCGTCGACGATCCGCTGCTTTGAGTTTCAAGTCCTCACCGCGACCCGGTCCAGCGAGGTTCGGCTGGCGGCATGGGCGGAAATCGATGTCACCAAGAAGATGTGGGTGATTCCGGCTTCCCGAACGAAAACGGGCAAAGACCATCGGGTACCGTTGTCATCACGGGCCTGTGAGATCTTGCGAGAGGTCCAGACCAGGAGTCAGTCGACCTTGGTGTTTCCGAGCGCCCGAGGCAAGGCCCTGTCCGACGCGACGATTTCCAAGCTGGTCCGAGAGAACGGGATCAATGGCGTACCACATGCCATTGCCAGGGCGTGTTTCCGGTCGTGGTGTGCGGACGTGAATGTGTCACGAGAAGTGGCCGAAGCCTGTCTCGCCCATGTCGTCAAAGGAGTTGAGGGGGCCTATCAACGTTCTGATCTGTTCGAGCGACGGCGGTCGGTGATGCAACAGTGGTCCGACTACGTCACTGGTGCCCCACGTTCCGACGTGATTCCGTTGCATGGATGATTGACACCGATCTGCCCCGCTTCCTTTCCAGTTTAGACACTCCGTGCTTCCCGTCCCCCCGGCATGAACCAAATGTCTGCGATTTACTTTCATGAGGTTGTAATTCACGGATCGTCTCATATAATCGAGCTTTTTCCACGAGATCGCCCTGTATTTACAGGGAAGAGAAAATGCGGTCCGCATAGGTCGGATCAATACCGAAACACAGGCACCGGCGGCAAAACCATTGGGAGGCCGAGGCCGAATCAGAGATGCGACTTTCAGTCGTCCCCTTTCTCCCCGCCGCGCCGACGGTTATAATTCAACTACGTTCTCACTCGCGACTTAGGTCTAAACGTGATGGCTGAATAACATGACAGATGAATCCTTGCCGCCACCGATAGGCGTCACTCCCTTACCGCCCCCGTCTTTAAGCCCCGAGCAACAGGACCTTTGTAGGCGTTTGGACAACTGGCACGAGCCATACGAATTACAGGTGAAACCCTCGAAAATGTTTGAAGGTGCAATATTTGCTATCAGAGCAGAATGTCAGAGTAATCCTGACTTGATTGCGCAAGCTGCTCACTCCCTGAGAGAAATCCTCTACCCATTTTGGAGCGATCAAGTTGAAACCGTCCCTAACAAAAGAGAATCCCTAAAGGAATACGGTTCAGTGCATATGGACAAAGCCTTTATCGATAAAGTAGGGAGAGTATATGGTCAACTATGTGATCTAGCTCACCACGGGAGCACTTCGACCAATCTGGATTATTCAAGCTTCACAATATCAGATTTTGAACGATTATTAGCTGAGTTTCAGAGAGTTATGCGAGACATATTGAAACGACAAACTGACATACATGACGAGATTGACCAATTTTTGAGTGGCGTTTCGACATAAAGCCTTTTGGATAAACCGACACCATAACGATGAGCGACGACACCCACAAAAAATTGGATAAGGAGCGACTCCGTAACCTGATACATGTAAACCCGGATGCTCGCCGGTATTTCTACGCAAAAGCCGACGAGTGCTGGCTGGATTCTCTTTGGCAAAATGGATTTTTAGACGTCATCAAGGAAAAGGCAGAAGATCCGACCCGCTATGGAGACCCACACCCGGAGCTTAACTACCTTGTGCGAATGTCTAAAAAAGCTCCGGCAAAGGTAGTGAATATTATGCTCCAAGTCCTCATATCTTCGGAAACGTTTACTCTGGTAGTTGTTGACCGCTTCTTGGTTATCTGTAGCACTCTGCCGGCTGACCAGCTTGCTCGTGTGGTTGAAAAAATCCGAGAGAAGCGATGGATACCTCTAATGAGTGCATTCAACCCTTCGAGCTTTCAATACGGGAAGATGCTTAAGACGCTCGCTATGGCAAAGGATTATAAGAGCTTGTTAATTCTTGCCGAGGCTGTGTTGACCGTGAGGACCCAAGAAGAAATAGAAAGAGCACCGCGCCGCCATCACGATACTCCTTTTTATTTTGACGACCTGTCATTTGAAAAAGTTTTTAGGCATTTGTCCCATGTGGACGCTGAATACATGGAACAGGCGTTTGACTTGGCCACAAAGGTAATGGCTGACGTCATTGCTTCAGAATGGAATAAAAAATCTGATCTAGGACAGCTTTGGCAGTCGGCTGAAGAGGTTTTTGGTGATGATGGAGAAAGCGAGAAAGTCTTTAAGATTGACGACAGTTCTATGCTCCTCAACGTAGATTTTTTTGATCTGGAATCAGGTCAAGAGAATCATTTCTCGCCAGAAGACGATGTACGTGAACTGGCGGCGGTTATCAAGAGGTTTGCTGAAAAATTGATTGGTGGCCGATGTGAAGAACAAGAAGCCGTCCGCACTGTCTATGAAAAATCTATTGGAGATTTCAATAATCCTGACGCAAAACTACCCGACAGCCAAGCAATGTGGCGTTTGCGGCTGTTTGTCTTGAGCCTGTGCCCGGAGGCTTTTAAGGATAAACTCAAGAAAGCCTTGTTTCGCCTATTTGAAGTTGAGCAATACCACGAAATTATCGCAGGCGCAGAGTATGAAAAGGCTCTGCAAAAAGGATTTACCGCATTGTCAGATCAGGACAAACATCACTACGTGAAGCGGGTTGTGAAATATTTTGTGCAACAGGGCCAAGGACAAGAGACGGAAGAAACATATTTGCGTATTCGCAATGGTTCTCGAATTTTTTCGATGATTGCAAATCAGCTTACGGAAGAAGAGAAAAGTCACGCAGGAGAAGCAGGATTCACTCTCGACACAAACTATCAGCCGAAACCAAGAATAGGCAGGCCGCGTGTCGGAACCATAGTGCCGCGAAGGCCCCTTCCACAGGAAGAATTTGGGGAACTCTCCATCGCCCAGATAGCCGAGCTACTCCGCAATGAGTGGGAGCCAAATGAACTGACCAAACAAAACACAACCGATGATTTTCTGAACCCTCGCAATGCGGATGGCGTTAGCGAATCACTGAAAAGCGATATACCTAATCGGCTACAGGAATATGTCCGGAACGCCGAGAGCTTCTTCGAGCGAGGAGTGCTGGATGAACACTACACCTATTCTTTCTTGTGGGGAATTCAGAAAGCGATCAATGCCGATAGGGTACACGCTTCAAATGTAAATTGGGATGGGGTCATTGATCTGTGTATGGCAATAAAAGTATCCGGGGAGAAAGCTCCATTTGAAGAAGAAAGAGGAGACCGAGGATGGTTCGATACTTTTCGTGCTGGCTGGGGTGCGGTTCACTTCGCTATGACCGAAGTTTTGCAGGCGTTACTTACCGAAGAGAACAGCTTGGTGCCGATTGCTTTTGGTGCATATCGAGACCGGATTTTCAGCATTGTAGGCTATCTCCTTTCACACCCCGATCCGTCTCCGGAAGACGAACAAATTGATACCGCCAAATCCAAAATTAAATCACCTGAGCAGCGCGCTTTTGATGAAGTATTTTATGGCACTGAAAGCGTACCTGCTAATGATGCAGGCTACCAAGTCAGCGATCCTTTGCATATGGCCGTTAATTCCGTACGTGGCCAAGCTTTCAAGACATTTGCTTATTTTGTGGATCAGGACGGCAAGAAGTTCAAAAAGGAGGATGTAGTAAAAATTAGCTCCGATGTGAAAGAGTTATACGAAAGGGCTCTAGAGAAAGAAACGACGCGCGCCCTCATGTTTATGTTTGGACAGTACCTTCCGTTTTCTTATTACCGAGATAGGAATTGGGTTCGAGGGCTCCTGCCACAGATATTTTCTCAGGAGCCGGCCAAGAAGCCTCTCTATACAGCGGCATGGGAAGGCTATCTTGCCAATAACTTATACGAGGAGATGTTTTTTGATCCTGAAATCCAAGAACTCTATGAGCGGGGCCTTGCGCTAACGAATGCCGATTTCCCGCCACAGCAGGAACATTTCAAAAAACCTGACAAGGGTATAACGGAACACCTTGCGCTTGCCTTTATGCACTACAAAAGATTCGGGTTCGGCCATCCTTTATTTAAAGCCTTCTGGAAAGAAAACAATCTCGAACGACATGCAAGTTTTGTGAATTTTCTTGGACACTCATTTGTATCTGGAAATAATGCAAATGCACCTGAATTTTTGAAAAGGGTGCCCGAAAGCAAACAACGGCTAAAAGATTTTTGGAACTGGCTACTTGAGAACTACGAGAATCCAAAACCGTTCCTTGAATTTGACTTCTGGATCAATCTCGAAGTCGGACTTTTTGAGCCTGCATGGCTTGCAGAACGCGTCAGGAAAACACTTGAAAAAACTAAGGGGGCGTTCGATTCGGATTTTAAACTCACCCAGTCAATAGTCCGGCTTGCAAAAGCCAATCCGAAAGATACGTTTAAGATTGCTCGATTGTATTTACTTGAGGGAGGCATTCGGAAAGGCGGACAACGGGAGATACTGCTAGGCACTGAAGATTGGGGTCAGTGGGTACAGGCATTCAAAATTCTTCATGACAATCTAGGAACGAAGTCGAAAACGTCTGCTTTGATTAACATACTTATTCAAGAAGGTGGAAACCCATTTTGGGATTTGAAAAAAATAACGGCTATGTGACAGGTCATCAGGCATTTGTTTTTCCCCAAGACGCCTAGCCTTTTACGTCTGATCCCCTGGCATGAGCCACACGCCCGTGAATCGCCTCTATTCATGCGGCTTTCATTCAATCGTCGTGCCAGAGCCCCACGGGTTTCCCCGCACGGCACGGAACTGTTCATCTCGGCAGACCAACACGTCGCAGGTATGACCGTCGTCAGGGTCTTCGTCACTTTCCTTTGTCCAGCAGCGACGGATTTCTTCCTCCCGCAAGCCCTCAGGAAGACCCAGCATTTTCTCACCGCTCAAGGACGCCGCGATAACCGGTATATCCTTTCGAGTCTCGCTGCCCTCGAAAGATTCCCCTATTCGCTCGTGTAGCCCGCCCTTGCCGAACGAGCGTTGCCGACTCCGTGAGGATTGGGGCCGTGTACAGGAGACTAGGGTAAGCGGTTCCTTTTCCCCAACCATTCCGGCTGCTATAATATTTGCTTCTCCCTCTCGACTACCGTGTGAATTTGTGGGAAGGTCAGGTCTTTTTGTGTGCAATTCACTCATGAATTACTAGCCGCATGGATACCAGTAACAAGATCAACGAGGAGCGGGCATAGCAGTGGCAACCCTTGAAGACTTACGGTCCGGCTCTTTCATCAAGGGCTTGGCTCCTGATGGACCAGCCGAGGTCATCCAAATCAAGTGGTTCGGCGACCAAGCGGTCGAGGTCACGTACAAGGACTCGGCAGGCGTCGTCCGCAATCGACTCGTATATCGCAATGAGGAGCCCTCGCTCGATGTCGTCGAGGCTGGGCGCCCGTGGTCGTTCGACGGCGACGGAGCGCTACTGAGGCTCGTCTCCGAAGCCTACCGTATCCGCCTCGCGCACCTGTTCGATCCCTACCTTGCCATCCATACATCGCGCATCGAGCCTCTACCGCACCAGATTACGGCGGTCTATGGCGAGATGCTGCCGCGCCAGCCCTTGCGCTTTCTCTTGGCCGACGATCCCGGTGCCGGTAAGACGATCATGGCCGGCCTGTTTATCAAGGAATTGATGATACGAGGTGACGTCGAGCGCTGTCTCGTCGTCGCACCCGGCGCGCTGGTGGAACAATGGCAGGACGAGCTTCATGAGAAGTTTGGCCTGCCCTTCGACATTTTGACCAGGGACCAGGTGGAAGCCGCGCGCACTGCAAACCCGTTCGCCGAGCGTAACCTCTTGATCGCCCGTCTCGACATGCTTGCCCGCGACCCGGAGCTTCAGACCAAGCTCGAGGCGACTGGCGAGTGGGACCTGATCGTCTGTGACGAGGCACATCGCATGTCGGCCAGTTACTTTGGCCGCGAGGTGAAGTATACCAAACGTTATCAACTCGGCCAGTGTCTCGGCGCCCGCGCCCGCCATTTCCTGTTGATGACGGCGACACCCCACAACGGCAAGGAGCAGGACTTCCAACTTTTCATGGCGCTGCTCGACGCCGACCGGTTCGAGGGCCGCTTCCGCGACGGTGTACATCAGGCTGACGTTTCAGACCTAATGCGTCGACTGACCAAAGAAGAACTGCTGAAATTCGATGGTAAGCCGTTGTTCCCCGAACGACGTGCCAATACCGTCAACTACGAGTTATCACAGGCAGAGGCCGCGCTCTATGCCGAGGTCACGGCCTATGTACGGGAAGAGATGAACCGGGTCGAGCGCTTTACTACCAAGGACGACAAGCGCCGACAGAACGTCGGATTCGCCCTGTCCATTTTGCAGCGCAGGCTTGCTTCTTCGCCGGCCGCCATCCACGAGTCATTGCGTCGTCGCGAGCGTCTCGAAACGCGTTTGACAGAAGAACGGATGCCGAATCGGGGCCGGGAGGCCGACCTAACCGCAGAGCCCCGACTCCCGGCGTGGTCGGACATGGACGAGGCCGAGATCGAGGATGCGCCGAGCGACGAGGCCGAAGCAACCGAGGAGGAGATCCTCGACCAGGCGACGGCCGCGCGCACCATTTCCGAACTGGAAATCGAAATCGCAACGCTGAGTCGACTTGAAGCGCAGGCCCTGGCGTTACGCCGATCGGGCACTGATACCAAATGGACACAGTTGAATGACATTCTCGACCACCCCTTGATGACCGACGAGGACGGCAACCGCCGCAAGCTGATTGTCTTCACCGAACCTCGCGATACACTGAACTACCTTGTCGATCGCATCCAGACACGGCTCGGCCGGCCCGAGGCAGTGGTCGTCATCCACGGCGGCGTCGGGCGTGAAGACCGGCGTAAAACAGTTGAGGCCTTCACCCACAATAAGGAAGTGCTTGCGTTGGTTGCCAACGACGCTGCCGGCGAGGGCATCAATCTCCAGCGGGCACATCTCATGGTCAACTACGACCTGCCGTGGAATCCCAACCGGCTCGAGCAGCGCTTTGGCCGCATTCACCGCATCGGCCAGACCGAGGTTTGCCATTGCTGGAATCTGGTCGCGGCCTATACGCGCGAGGGCGAGGTCTATTCGCGTCTTCTGGAGAAAATCGAAGTAGCACGGGCTGCCCTCGGTGGCCGGGTGTACGACGTGCTAGGCCGCTTGTTCGAAGCTCGCCCCCTACGCGACCTGCTGATGGAGGCGATCCGCTACGGCGAGCAACCAGCCGTCAAGGCGCGTCTGTTCCAAGAGGTGGACAACGCGGCAGATCAGCAACATCTTTTCGACCTGATTGATGAACACGCGCTCGTCCGAGACACGATGACTACAGCCGACGCGGCTCGTATCCGCGAGGAAATGGATCGCGCGGAGGCCAGACGACTGCAACCTTTTCACATCCAGACTTTCTTCCTTGAGGCATTCCGGCATCTGGGCGGGCACATCAACAAACGCGAGACTGGACGTTGGGAGATCACCCGCGTCCCCGGTCCCATTCGCCACCGCGACCGACTGATCGGGCTCGGCGCGCCGGTCCAGGCGCGTTACGAGCGTGTCTGTTTCGAGAAGGAGAACATCAACCAGCCACCGGTCGCTGCCTATGTCTGTCCCGGCCATCCCTTGCTTGACGCCACAATGGATCTGGTAATCGAACGCCACCGCGACCTGCTGAAACGTGGGGCGATGCTGGTAGACGCGACCGACGACGGCGAGAATCTTCGTGTGCTGTTCTATCTCGAGCACGAAGTTCAAGACGGCCGCGCTGACCGCGATGGACGTCAACAGATCGTCTCCCGACGTCTCCAGTTCGTAGAGATCGACTCAAGCGGACATACACGGGACGCTGGACCGGCACCCTATCTCGACTACAGACCCCTAAAGGACGGTGAGCGATCGTTGGTCACTGAAGCATTGAGAGCGCCCTGGCTGTCAGGTAACATCGAAGAAAAAGTTGTCGGCTACGCGATTGCATCCGTCGTCCCGCGTCATGTCGAGGAAGTGCGCAATCGGCGTCTCCCTGAGATTGACAAAGTGGAACGTGAGGTCACTGCACGTCTCAAGAAGGAGATCAACTATTGGGACCACCGCACCCAGGATCTGAGAGCGCGAGAACGGGCCGGCCACCGTACCCGGCTTTCGGGTGACCAAGCCGCGGCGCGGGCAAACGAACTCGCCGACCGTCTACAACGGCGTCGCGCGGAACTTTCCAAGGAACGAGACATTTCAGCCTTGCCGCCGCAAGTGCGCGGTGGCGCCATTGTCATACCGGCCGGCCTGTTGCGCAAGGTGACAGACCGGGAAACCCCGGCCTTCGCTTTGCGCAAGACCACCCCCGAAGGACGCGCCGCCGTCGAATGCATGGCGATGGAGGCGGTGATGGCTGCTGAACGGACGCTCGGCCATCAACCGCAGGATGTGAGCACCGAGCGGCTGGGCTATGATGTGGAATCGCGGGAGAAAGATACCGGCCGGTTACGCTTCATTGAGGTCAAGGGCCGGGCCGACGGCGCTGACACAGTGAACGTCACGCGCAACGAGATCCTGACCGCGCTCAATAAGCCAGATGCCTTCATTCTTGCCATCGTCGAGATATCGAACGGCGTAGCGGCTGAGCCGAGCTATGTCCGCCAGCCGTTCAAACGCGAACCGGATTTTGGGGCAACGAGTGTGTCTTACAAGCTTACCGAATTGCTGGCGCGTGGAGAGATTCCGTCGTGACCCCGCCTTGTTCTCTCAACTTCTGGTCGTCAAATTGCACTAGATCGTTGGGTTTGCTACGTCCTCTTACTCGTGATGTTTGTGAAGAGCTTCTGCCGGTGTTAAGCCATATCGAGGCAGCAGCTGACGCTCATGCCGAGGTGGAATCCGTGGTAAAAGAGCGGTAGACGTTATAGAAGGTACGACCCTGGTGCTAAGACAAACTCGAACCGTAAGGAATATAGCTCGGGAAATTGCAGACGCAGCGAACAGCGCGTTTAACGCGTATCAGGAAACTCGTGTCGCGGAGGAGCCCCAAATAACGGATCGGATTCTCGGGGCGATTGAAGGACGTATGCAGGACCGACAGTTTGGTGGTGTGGTATGGAAGGCACTAACACTACGAACGGGGCCTGGCGTTGCAGCGCAGGAGAAGCGTCACGGGGCTGATTTGATGGGTGTCCTCGATGTCGATCTTCCGGGCTACAAGACGAAAAAAGGCTTCCTCGCGCAAGCGAAGAAAGCGGAGCCAGAACTTCGCTTTTCATCGAATGACTGGCAGCGGTTGTGTTCGCAATGTAAAACGATGCTCGAACGTACGCCAGATTCTTTTGTTTTCGCTTATTCCAAGAAAAGAGGGATAAGGGTGTTCCCTGCGAACTCCGTACTTGAATTGGAGTCACGGCGTATCTTCGATCTTTACAACCGTAGCGTCGTAAGTTTCTTTGAGAGCCACATCGAGTGCTTTATTGGCGATCCTCGGCTAAATTCTACAGAGATTGAGACCCTCAATGCTCTTGTCGGCCTGCCCGTTGAAAGGGTCTTTCAACTATCGGCGCGGCCTTCCGACCAATGACCGCCTATCGCAAAAAGCTTATTGAAGTCGCGCTGCCGTTGGAGGCGATCAATGACGGCTCTAAGCCGGAAACGGAGAACCCGTTCCTGAAGGGTCATCCTCGGGCGATCCATAACTGGTGGGCGCGGACGCCTCTGTCCGTATGCCGTGCCATCCTGTTTGCTCAACTCGTGGATGATCCAGGTGAAGGTCTTGTTGGAGAGCATGCGGACAAGGTGAGAGAACCATTGGTTGATCTGATCCGACGGCTCGGCACGTGGGATGCAATCACAGATTCGCAAACGATCGACAATGCAAGGAGCATCATTGAGCGTCAGTATGGTGCACCCCTCCGGCCGTCTGGGACATGTTCGCTGGCCGTGGCAGCATCTGTATCGAAGCCCAGCGTCTTGGTTTGCGTGTCTACAGCAGCGATTTGAATCCGGTCGCCGTCACTATTCAAAAAGCGCTACTGCAGTATCCACAAGCGTTCGGAGGTCTGCCGCCTGTCAACCCGGAAGCTCAACAGAAACTCGCTAGGGGAATGGCCTGGAACGGTAAAGGAGCAGATGGCTTGGCCGAGGACGTGCGCTACTACGGACGCTGGATACGCGCCGAGGCAAAGAAACGGATTGGCCACCACTACCCCAAGGCGCAGCTGCCCGGAGGGACCGAGGTCGCAGTGAGCGCTTGGCTCTGGACGCGTACAGTTGTAAGCCCCAATCCTGCGGCCAACGGCGTGCATGTGCCGCTCGCAAATTCCTTTGTGTTGTCGTCGAAGAAGAACAGGGAGGCCATCGTTGTGCCCGTCATCGAGCGTGGCGGCTATAGGTTTTCTGTAAAGTCAAAAGATCTTGGAATTGAAGATATGGCCAAGGCAAAGTCGGGAACCAAGGTCAAGTCGGGCACCAAGACCGGTCGAGAGCCAACCTTCACCTGTTTGGTCTCCACGGATGATGTGCCGGTCCACGCTACGCACATTAAGGCCGAAGGCATGGCAGGCCGTATGGACGCTCGGCTGATGGCGGTGGTGGCGGAAGGCAAACGAGGACGTGCCTATCTCGATCCGACTGAGGAAATGGAGAGGGCTGCGCGTAAAGCGAGGCCGATGTGGCGACCGACTGAAGCGCTTCCAAAGGAACCTCGAGCGATCTGGTGTCCGCTCTATGGACTAACGACCTTCGCGAACCTCTTCACCGACCGGCAGTTGGTGGCGCTGACGGCATTTTCCTCGCCGAGGGTGGCACTGGCGCTCAAGCTTACGCCGATACGATCTCAATCTATTTGGCTTTCGCTCTTTCAAGAATGACTGATTATCACTGCGCGCTGGCAACCTGGAATCCGACAAACGAAAATGTCAGTCACCTGTTCCAAAGACAGGCTATACCTATGGCTTGGGATTTCGCCGAAGCAAACCCGCTGGAAGGAAAACTGGACTTCTCCGTCGCTTCAAGGTGGATTGCCGACTCGCTCGACCGGGTACCAGCGGAACACGTGCTTCCTGCAAACGTTTTTCAGTACGATGCCAGATCAGATAATCCCCCAATTTATGAACGAGTAGCTGTTTCCACTGATCCACCGTACTACGACAATATTGGTTATGCTGATCTATCGGATTTCTTCTACGTGTGGCTCAGAAGGACACTTCGTGAAATCGATCCGCAATCATTCCAGACTGTTCTAGCACCCAAATCTGCGGAGTTGATCGCATCGCCATATCGGCATGATGGCTCGGCTAACGCCGCAGAAGCCCATTTCCGTCAAGGATTCACGGCTGCTTTCCGGAGCCTCCGTCGAGTCACGGATTTTAAGGTCCCAATGACTGTCTATTATGCCTTTAAGCAATCAGAGACAGTTGCCGACGACGCGGGCAACGGTGCCACTGCTTCTACCGGCTGGGAGGCTATGCTAGACGGGCTCGTCAAAGCTGGGTTCGCGATCACTGGCACATGGCCTGTTCGTACGACCAAGAAAGCTCGATCAGTCGCGCGAAATACGAACGCCCTTGCTTCTGCCATTGTCATCGTTTGCCGGGCACGCGATCCAGAGGCCCAATCTATATCACGTCGTGAGTTTGCCAACATCCTGAAACATGAGCTACCCATTGCGGTGAGAACCCTTCAACATGCAAGCATTGCCCCGGTAGACCTCGCTCAAGCTGCCATCGGACCGGGCATGGCCGTGTTCTCCCGCTACCCTCAAGTTCTAGAAGCCGATGGTGCGGCGATGTCAGTGCGCCAAGCGTTGATCGAAATCAACCGCGTGCTCGACGAGACCCTGGCCGAAGCCGAGGGCGACATGGACGCCGATACACGGTTCTGCGTTGCCTAGTTCGAGCAATACGGCACCGCCGAGCGCGCCTATGGCGAAGCGGAGGTGTTATTCACCGCCAAGAACACTTCGTTTGCGGGATTGGAAAAGGCCGGCGTGATCGTCGGTGGTGCTGGCAAGGTCCGCCTCAAGCGCCGAGACGAACTGGATCCGGCCTGGGATCCGACGACCGACAAACGGATCGCCGACTGGGAGTGTGTCCAGCACTTGGTGCGCGCCATGACGGTTGAGACCGGGGGCGGCATCATGGAGGCCGCACGACTCGCCGCCGCCATGGGGCCCGCTCGGGTGGAGAATGCACGCGCGCTCGCTTACCGCCTCTATACCATGTCGGAACGCAAAGACTGGACTGGCGAAGCGCTGGCCTATAATATTCTCATCAGCTCATGGCCACAGATTCAAGCCGAGGTCGCGCGGCTCACCTCTGGTCGCCCCTCGCAATTGGACCTGGAACTGTAAGGTGAACGAGATGCGTATTACTCCGCAGGCGTTTTGCTTGCAAACCTACAGGCGGACTTGATGACCACCTACCACCAGCGTGTCACCGAAGGTTTCGAGATTCTGACCGAGGTTCTGGCGCCCTACATTGCTCGTGAGTTGCAGGCTCGGTTCGGCAAAGAATGGTGGGGACAAGGCATTCTTGCCATTCTCCACGACAACCAGAAGCGGAATCTGCCGGCGGAAGGTAAAGAGGACGAACTAATTGCGACGCTCGATGCAGCCCGGTGTCTGCTTCTGATCGATGTTCGGTGGCACGAACTGTTCCAACTCAAGCTCAGCCGCGAGCACCGGACCTGGATCAAGGAACTCATTGTGACTCGCAACAAATGGGCGCATAAGGGTCTGTTCGACATGAAGGACGAGGACGCGTGGCGAGCGCTGGACACCATGACGCGAGTCATCGAGCATCTAGATTCAGAGGCAACCGAACGCTTACGCTCCCTGGCTCGCACGGTACGCTATGGCACCGAGGGTCCGTCGACGACGGTGAGCAGCGTAAACGACATAAAGAAGACCAAACCACGGAAAGAAGATGGGGGGGCGTTCTGACAACCGTTTCACGCCAGGGGCTGCAGCCGTGGCGGGACATCGCCCAGCCGCACCCTGACGTCGCCGCCGGACGATACCGGCAGGCCGAGTTCGCCGCGGACTTGTCCCAAGTCGCACGTGGCACGGCGGCAGTTGAATATCAAGATCCCGTCGAGTTCTTCGCCCGCACCTATCTGACTGAGGGCATTCGCGGGCTTCTTCTCCAAGCGCTGAACAGAGTGAGCGGCAAGGGTGGCGAGCCGGTCATCCAACTTAAGACCGCCTTCGGCGGCGGCAAGACACATTCCCTGCTGGCGCTTTACCACTTACTCCGTGGCCGCGCACCGCTCGACCGGCTGCCGCAAGTCGCGGCCTTGTTGCAGGAAGCCGGAATTGAGCGCGTGCCTCATGCCCGGGTAGCCGTGGTGGTGGGAACGGCGCTGAACCCGACTAAGGAACGGCGTCCACGTAACCTCCAGGGTATCACCATCCGCACGCTATGGGGCGAGATCGGGGCTCAGCTTGCCGAGCAAGCGGGAAACAGGAAACTCTACGACCATGTGCGTGACTCGGACCGGAAGGGAGTGCCACCTGGCTCGGACACGCTTCGTACGCTGTTCGATGCCTGCGGTCCCTGCCTAATTCTGATCGACGAACTCGTCGCCTATGCTCGTAAGATCCATGGCGTCGAAAGTCTGATATCTGGCAGCTTTGACGCTGTGCAGACCTTCATACAGGAACTCACGGAGGCTGTGCGCGCCAGCAAGAATACGGCCCTGGTCGCTACAATCCCGGAGTCGGATATCGAAATCGGAGGTGAGGCGGGCCAGGAAACGTTGGCGCGCATTGAGCATACCTTTGGGCGGATGGAGGCGATCTGGAAGCCCGTCGGCTCCGAGGAAGGATTCGAGGTCGTGCGGCGGCGGCTGTTCCTGCCGCTCGGCGATGAATCCGCGCGCGACGAGGTGTGCCGTGCCTTCAGTACGCTCTACCGGGACAGCGGCATCGAGTTCCCCTCGGAGTGCCGAGAGGCCCGCTATTTGGAACGGATGAAAGCCTGCTACCCGATCCATCCTGAGGTATTCGACCGACTTTACACCGACTGGGCGACGCTGGAACGGTTCCAGCGCACGCGAGGTGTCCTGCGACTTATGGCGGCGGTGATACACGACCTCTGTGTGCGCAATGACGCCAGCCTGCTGATTATGCCTGGTTCTCTCGGCCTCGACACCGTCACTGTACGAGAAGAACTGACGCGTTATCTGCCCGAAGGCTGGACCTCGGTGCTGGAAAGCGATATAGACGGGCGCAATTCTGGCCCGCTACGCGTCGATTCGGATAACCCGCGCTTCGGCCAAGGGATGGCCGCACGGCGGGTCGCGCGGGGCGTCTTTCTAGGGAGCGCGCCGCACGTCGTCCAGCAACAGGTCCGCGGTGTCGAGGACATGCGTGTGCGCCTTGCCGTCGTGCAGCCGGGCGAGCAGGTCTCGGTCTTCAACGATGCTTTGTCGCAACTTCGGACCGACTGACCTACTTTTATCGCAAGGAGCGCCGCTACTGGTACGACACGCGACCCAACCTGCGGCGGACCGTCGAGGAGCGCGCGCAGCAGTTTTCGGATGACCAAGTCGAGAGCGAGATTGAACAGCGTATCCATGAGGCAACGCGCCGGGAGCGGGGCGATTTCAAAGGCATCCACACTTGCCCGGCGTCATCGGGCGATGTCCCAGACGAACAGGAAGTCCGTCTCGTTATCCTGCGGCCACACGCAACGCACAAGAGAAACGATCCAGAGAAAGCAGCACTCAAGGCAGCTGGTGACATTCTGGCCAACCGCGGTGGCAGCCCGCGGCAGAACCGCAATATGCTCGGATTTCTGGCGCCCGACCAGGAAGTGATGGAAGGACTGAAGCAGGAAGCCCGACGCTTCCTCGCCTGGCAGTCCGTGGTCCGCGACCATGATGTGCTGAACCTTGATGCCCACCAGCGGCGCGAAGCCTCGGAAGGCGAGAGCGCGAGTGACAAGACCGTCAAGCTTCGTTTAGCCGAGGCCTATCGTTGGCTGGTCGTGCCGAGTCAGACTGTCGAAAACGGCAACGTGGGCTCTCTCGAATGGGATGTTACCCAAGCAAACGGAAACGGCGATTCCATTGTGACCAGAGCTTCTCGACGAATGCGGGGAAGCGAACACCTGATCATCAAGTGGTCGCCGGTGCTACTCAGGATGGAACTCGACCGTTGGTTCTGGAATGACCAAGACCACGTCTCTGTGAAAAAGGTATGGGATGCGCTTTCCGCATACTGCTATCTACCGAGACTCCGCGACCAAGCAGTATTTGTCGAAGCGATCCAGGACGGCATCGCCAGTGGCGATTACTTTGGGTACGCGACCAGCATATCTGCGGATGGCCGCTACGAAGGATTGAAATGTGGCACGCCAGCTGCAGCGATCTACGTCGATGCGGCCAGTGTGTTCGTCAAAGCGGATGTGGCGCGAGCGCAGATTGCAAATGAACGTCCAGAGCCCGAGGTGCTTGAACTGGAACCCAGCGCGGTACCCGGTGCGCGACCCATATCTGACATCTCCGGATCAAGTGAAGAGCCGCGAAGGCCACGTTTGCCGCGCCGCTTCTTCGGCACAGTTGAGATCGACCCAGATCGGGCCGGCCGGGATATGGGGAAAGTGACGGAAGAGGTCTTGCAGCACCTCACGACACTGCCCCGAGGCAAGGTCAAGGTGAGGGTCGAGATCGAGGCCGAGACGCCGGAAGGTGTTTCGGAAGATATGCAGCGCGTCATCACGGAGAACTGCCAGACCCTTCGCTTCGAGTCGCACGGGTTTGAGGAATCGTAAGGCAGCCATCTACGTACCTACGAGAGGGAAGAATGAAGCTGAGCCAGCGCTCCAAACTTTCCCTCGGCCAGTTTCTAACCATCGACTTTTAAACCGGTATAATGGCCGTCTGGCTGTTCGGCTTTTGTCGGCGACAATGAGGAAGGGGCTCCTTGCGAATTCATGCGGGGTTTCGTCCCCGCGCGACGAGGGCTTTTTGTTTCGGCAAAAGAACCCAAAGCCATTGGCGTCCGGGCGTGGTCCCAAGGAGGGGAGTACCATTGCCCCAGACCTGATTTCGTGGGTTGCGGAACTCGTTGCGTTCAGATAGCTTGGTCCTCCCCCCCACCTACTCTTCGGGACTGAAGCACCGCCACGCCCACAGGTGCTGGAACTTGGTGCGATAAGATCACGCGGCTACGAAAAAAGACTCGGATTACCTCAATCATCTAGGAGCACAATATGCAAACTTGGAAACTTTCAATAAAACCCGACAGTAGCGTTCCATCCAACGATGTACTTGCAAAATGTAAGGAAAAGTCTCTGATTGGGGTCGGATGGCATCATGGTTATGTTGATAAGCACCCCAATGATCTCGAAGAGGCCAAGAAAATCGTCATAGAGACATGGGGGGAGTGGCCTTACGAGCTACAGTATTTTTTGGAAGACGTTAAACCTAGGGATCATGTTTGGATTCACCAAGAGGGGAAATATTATTTGTGCAAAGTGGAAGATGACCAAATTTTATACGGCAGAGAAATTGACCCCGAATTTGACCGTTATGACCTTGGTCATGCCAGAAAGGCCGCTTGGGTGGAAGTCCCTGCCAAATTTATTTCGGGACAGATTCAACGCGGAACGATTGCACAACGAACAATCCAGAGAATTCACACTAGCCCTCGAGTGACCCAAATGCATGAACGTTTATTTAACGAGTTGCGTCAAGATCCTGAATGGGAGCCTGAAATAGATGATAAGGAACTCGAAAACTTGTTGTCAGATATTCCCCACTCATGTCTCTTTTTGTTAATGACCCCCGATGATGTTGAAGATGTTGTTGCGGCTTATCTGCAAAGTCGGGAATGGGTGCTCATCAAATCGACTTGCTTTAGGAGTAAACCGAAATTCGAGTTCCTCATGCTGCATAAGGAGGGAAAGCTCGCACATGTGCAGGTTAAATCAGGGGAAGTGCTATTGGAGCCTTCAGAGTATGAAAATGACGCTGATGACAAGAACCTAGTTTTTCTTTTTTCGACAGGAGATGAAAACCCATATCCAGGTAGGAGTGTTCGTAACGTCTATCCAATCCAACACGAAGAACTATGCGGATGGATAAAACAAACTGTGTGGGCTATCACCTTACCTTTGAAAATTAGGCTATGGATTTTCTTAAACGACCGTGAGAACACCGTGTAGCATGATGGAGTGCGCGTCGTCATCCCGTGCCCGTACAATTGACGTTCCGCCCGTTTAGAGCCAGGTCGACCGGGGCAACCGGACCGCCCGACAGGCCCGCCGAGCACTCACCCCAAACCGATCCACCAGCCAACGCGCCACCGCCTTCACCCGCGCTGGCTTCAGAGCTTTTTTCGGAGCACCTCCTGTCACAGGTGCCGGTCCAGACTCAAGTCCGCCACCATCTGCTTCAAGCACCGGTTCTCCTCTTCCAGTTGTTTCAACCGGCGAACCTCGGAGGGGGCCAACCCCCCGAACCTCTTCTTCCACCGGTAGAAGGTCTGCTCCGAGACCCCCAGTTTACGGGTCACTTCCCCCACCGGGGACCCCGCTTCATGTTGGTGCAGGGCCACCGCAAATTGCTCCTCGTTACACTTCGACTTTTTCGTCGAAAAACCTCCTTCCAGGCCGGACGCCCTGAATGAGATTTTTCGCATTATACTTGGCCCAATTCCCTGGGAGAACATCACTCGTGAGGGGGGAGGCGATTTTTGCTAAAAACATCACCGCCAGACCGGATCAATTTTCGGGTCGCAGACCACCGCAAAGCGCAACGTGCGTTTAACAGCGGTCGGTTGAACCCTTGGTTCGACAACGAGTCAAGAGATGTGCTTCAAAGCTTTTTCAATCGCGACGATGCGGCTCCGCATTTCTTTTGCGCAGTAGTAAAGGTAGCTAACGGCTTCGTCAATTTCCGTCGCGAGTCTTTCCCGTTCCGCTTGTGTTCCAGCCGCTTTGAACCGTTTCAGCCGATTTGATATCATCCTTTTTGAGCCCCGCCAGCTCATATACCCAGATTCCCAACAAAACTGTTGGATGTCCTTCCACGTACAATTCCCTCCGATCTCCCTCGCGATCGTATCCATTTTTTCACCTCTGGTGATCATGCGGGTGATCTTTGTCTTTTGTCTGTCAGTAAAGTCCATGTCGGTCTCCTCTTTTCTTGTGTCTGTCAAAGGTTTGGCGATCAGCGGCGGTCGAAAGCCATGCGGCGCATCGCCTTGTCGGCCACCCCCACTTTGCTTGCGAAATTCCTCGTAATAGAACCGGCTTCGCTTCTCGTCCCCTAGGGCGATGTCCCGCAGGAGTTGAATGCCCGCGAGCCGACCTGGCACGATTTCCTCTTCGTCGATGTGGTTTCCGTCGTAATCTGGGTTGATGGGGATCTCGTAGTTGACGATCCACCACACTTCGACCTTATGGAGCAGCTCAACCATCTCCGTGAAGCGCTGCTCGAAATCGGGTGGCAAGCCCTCTGAGGCCAACGTCGAGAACAAATTGTGCGCAAGCGTATTTCGGCAGGCTTTGACGCGATCGAAGACACCTATGTCGGCGTCATTGATCACGTTCATCTCCTTCAGCCAACCAAGACTGGCGTAGACGGGGCTCTTATTCCGAGCGAGGACATCAGACTGGTACCTGGGATCGACGGTGTCACCGGACTCATCTAAGCCCATCCCAAAGAAGTCGCGTATGTGATCCACGATGGCTTCCTTGAGGACCTCGAATCCAGCAATGTAGATGGAGGCAGCGATAAGGCGAGGACGCGTGACCTCCGGGTTTAGGAACTCCTCCCATGACCTCCTCACGTTGTGGTCCATGCTCTTCTCTCTGATGTGGTTAATCCCACGCTAGGTGGGGCGCTACTACAATTTATCAGCAAACGTCTTAAGCACGAGTGCGGCCGCTATAGCGCGAAGTTAGGCAGTTGGTCGCTATCGCAGCTTTGCATCTAAATAATGTAGCAGTGTCCTCACGCTATTAATCACGAGCATGGCCTCCGGTTCCTGGAGAACTGCATCGGTCGGGTGAGCCCTGCTCGCTTTATTGCGAATCGGGTTCAGCGCATCAAGGATAGTGGAGAGGGATCGGATGACAAGGTCGATATCGCCTGCGCGCGGCTCTGGAACACGAAGCGCCGGGTGAGATTTGCGGAGGAGTTTAAACAGGGTCGTGATGCCGGCGTCGTCCGGGAACTGGATGGATGCCTGCTCTGCAATGCCCTTGAGGTACCCATGCAGTGCGGTGTGTACGCGATCCACTCCACTGGCTGCGCCCTGACTGTAAATAAGCTCCTCAGCGTCTGCAAGAGCCCGTTCGACGGAATCGCTACGGGTCGTTAAGGTAGGCGTCGCCACTGGTGCCGGGCCAGATTCTGGATCTAAATCCAGGACGATGAACCGTACAGAGTACCTGGCCTCGTTCATAGCCTCTGCGATCTGGCAATATTCGTGCTTAAGATTATTCTCTTCATACGTTTCCGCCAATTCAGTGTATCGGTCTACGGGGCATTTATAGTAGAGGATCAAAAACTCGTCATTAAAACCGTTTGTGCCATTGCGCAACTCGAAAGGTATGCTGGCGAGCAGTTCTGCCGCCTGCCGTCCCCCTTTTCTGGATTCAAGCCGGCGAACGACGGTGCTCCGGGTGGCTGCCCAATCCTGATCCGATAAGGTCTCATCAAGTACCTCAACCTCCTGAGATCCACTTCCAGAATAGAGTTGGATCATGAGTGCTCGCTCCTTTCACGGAGATCGGCCTGACCAACGTTCGCGATCAGCGGCCGGGGCGCGAGTAACGCGAGCACCAGTCCCGCTGCAACGTGCAGATTAGAGGGGGCCATTTCTCATCTCAGATCTCACGAATGCATTGAATGGAGTAAAATGCTTGCGAGCCTCAGCAACTTCCTGCGGACTGTAACGCTCTCGGTATCGGTCGACGCGACCTCGCAATTCATGACGCAGTGGCCTGTCGTCACCACTTGTGTGGGTGTTGTCATTTGAATCACCATACATTGGAAAAATAACCCGAAGCCTTGCCATAGCTTTATCAGCTTCCAAACCGTCCTCCTGAAAAGATACGCAATTTGCATAACGGAGTGCATTTTCGTGCCAAATCACCATCCGTCGTTGAAGGTCGTGAAGGTTCCACTACTGTTTTATGTCTTCATCACAAGCGTCGTCTGCCCTTGCATTCTGAACGATCGTGAAACCCATGACGTGAAGCTCCTCTGATTTGGTAATCAATAATGTTCCGAAGTTTTCAGGCAACTTATCAGTACCCTCCTGCCGCGCTTATTCCTTACACCCTTTGATGGCTTCACGCACAGTTCTTCTGGCTTCTGCAATCGATTGACCGCTATACGAGACGCAGGCTTTTGAGTAGAGTTCTTCCAATGCCGCCTCGACTTGTTTATCAGCACCTTGAAACAAGCGTGAGAAAATACCCATATGCACTTCCTATAAATAAGTCCTGTTTTTACAGATTATGTTGCCCTATTATTTAAGCGTGTTGACTGGTAGATCCAACTTTCGCTGATCACCAGTCCTCGACAGGCAGGTGCTCGATTTCCCTAAAGTGCAGGTCCCGGGAGACGACGGTCAGGCCGTGTTGCTGCGCGATTGCTGCGATCCAGATGTCATTTTCAGGAATCGGCCGGCCCTTTGCACGTAGACCTGTCTTGATCCGTCCATAGTGCAGAGCGGTGGTGCCATCGCAGTAGAGGATGGCCGTGGAAGCCGCCAAACGATCAATACGTTCGGCGTTGTCATCGGGATGAGCTGACTTAAATGCTCCGAAATACAGTTCGCCAAGTGCGATGCTTGGAAGGAAAACTGCGTCTGTTTCCACCAAACGGGAAAGAATGGCTTCGTCCTTCGCGAGGATACCGATGAGAATGTTGGTGTCCAGAAGGACACTACCACTCACTCTCGTTTATCCTTTCGCAGCCCTCCTCGATGACCGCGGCCATCTGCTTGAGATCATCCGGATCAATCGCTCCAGCGAATCTCACCAAATCCTTCCTGGCCTTCCCTGTGGGCCATGCAGCCAGGCTCTTCGCGTAGGCGACTACTCTCTGTTGCTCTTCTTGCGATAGCCGAGCCATTTCCTTGAGCAACTCTTCCTGCAATTTCGGACTCACGGCACAGAACTCCCTTCGCATGATGGTCAGACTATGTCTATTATCATTCCCTGCCATATTGGCGTCAAGAAGCGAGGACCACCCTGACTTTTGGAGGGGCCTTAGCGAAGAGGTCAGGTTACGCTTCGCTAACCTGACCTACGGAGCTCGGACAGGCACGCAGACCTGTCCCTACACAAAATGAAAGGAAAGAGTGGTACTTAATCGCAATGAAAGATGGTTGGTTCAAGGTGCCGTTGGCGTTATGATTGAACGTGGCATTCAACGAACGAATCTTTGAATCTTAAAAAGCTGTTTATTTATAGCTGGCTATGAAGATGCTGAGAAAATGTACCATCAATTTTGCATACGGTTAAGAGAGGTAGCTTGGGAAATCTGAATTTCAACCAGTCCAGTCACTCCAGGCGGCGACATGCCCAGCGCGGAGATCCACTTATCGACAGCTTGCAAACTGTTCAAAATAGTCCGACCACCTCTGAGTTTTGGGAATTTATGTATAGTGATACGAAAATTGATAGAAAAAGCCATATGCCTACCGTTAAGACTGCCATCACAAATCTGATTCAATGTCAAGACGCACCCTTTGTTGGCCTTTCTGTGCAGTCTGCTCGTCGTGCTGTTTTCGACTTTTGTGGCTGTCATGTTCTGTGAAACTGTTGAAGCGTGGGTCGGCCGACGTTTGGGGTTATCCGAGGTTTGGGGGTTGTCCAAGAAAAACGAAATCCTGACCTTTCTGGGAATCGGCATGGGGGTATCCTGCTTGCCCTACAAGCCATGATCGCCAATAGACGCGCCAAGGCGATGGAGGAATCCACACAGGCACAAGCCGATGTTACGAGAACGCAAGCCAAGGTCACGGAGGAACAGGCAAAGGCCAATCAGAACACCGAACAAGGCCAACGGCAGGAACGCTTGAAAAACGCCATTGAACAACTGGGGCGCGTTTCAGAGAAAGGAAGGCTCAAGATGGGAAACAAGCTCGTGAAGGAGCAATCTCCGAAAATCGATGAGGTGGATATTCCCTTGTTGATTAGGATGACCCGCGACTTCGCGGCGACTGCAGAGGTCGTCGAACACCATATAGTGAAGCGTGGCCTAAGTTCCAAGGACGGGAAAACCGTGTGGGATTGGATGTCGATGAAAACGGCAGCCCATTTTAACCTCGGCATCGCGCTCGAATTACTGCTCAAGCTCCTCTTGGTGCGTCGCGGACATGGCTACAAGCCAGGTCACTGGCTCACCGGTCTCTATCGCGCCCTTCCTAAGGAGGAACAAGATTACCTTGAGAGTGCACATCGGAAGAGCCTCCCCCGTGGCACATATACCTCTACTCTCGTGGCCTTGACGACAAACCCACCAAGTCAACAGTCGCAACCCAAGAACCGTCCCGTCGCCACGCTCCAAGACATGCTGCAATATTTTGACATTGACGTGAAGCTTCACAAGAAACGCTATGCGTGGGAGCCTGCCCAAAGGCAGCAGTGGCGGCATTTCGTCGAAGACACGTCAGTCTTTGTTGCGTTCATTAACAAGGTCCTGGATGACGAAACTGAAAAGTTTAACCAGGAAGACCGCATGAAGCGTGGAGGAACAGAGCCAACGTAGGGGAAGTATATACCTCCTTCCCCATGTTTCCCCCCGCCTCCCCATCTGGATAGGGCATGATGCAGGTAACTCGGCAAACACTATAACCATTGATGAGGTGTCCTATGACGAAGAAATTGTCCTTCGCGGAATTCAGAGATGCTATCAATCAACGCTCAATGCCCACTCAGATATTGTGGGGTTATGTCCAATTCGAACCTAATTCACCGATTCCCAAACTTTCTTTCCGCTCAGATGCGTTAACCAATCAGCCAGATGCTGACTACGATGTTGACGGCGAGATCTATCAACTACTGCGGCAATCGTATAACGAACGCGATGTACAGTTGAAGCTTTTCTCCCACGAGGGAAAGAGTCACGTTGTCGCGGAAGGTGACTCTTGGTTCTGTTTTCCCTCTTTCGCGTTCTTGCGGTCCGATATTGTCGAGTGGATTCGATTCAATAACCGCTTCAGTATTACAGATATTGCCTATTGGGGGCATACCCTTAAAAAGATTCTGCAGAATAAGGAATACCTGCCTGCGGGTGATCTCCAACACGACAGACTATTTCATGCTAAGTGCTGGCGGCAATGACCTTCAAGAAGGGTTAGCGAATGGATCTTATCTACATTCGTATGAACCAGATTGACCAATGAATGAGTACCTAACAGAGGCAGGGGAGCAAGCCCTTACTGAGATTAAGCGTAATTACCAATTCTTGTTGAATGAGGTAATATCACAATTCCCTTCCCTGAAAGTGCTTACTTACGGATACGACTACCCGCGTCCGCTCGTTGGTGGAGGCACTTGGATCGGTCAGCATCTGCAAGAACTAGGAATTCCTGATAATCTTATGAATTCGATTATGGCGTGCGTACTGGACAGATTAAACATGGTCATCAAGGAAGCTGGGAACACATATGAAAAAGTCCACTACCTCGACTGTCGTCATGTTACGACGTTATATCCTTGGCATGACGATATGCATCCTAGCTCAGAAGGGTTCGCAGCCTTAGCGAAGAAGTTTGAGGACACGATGGATGCCTGGAGCAACGAGGGCAAATCATGATACCAGTTCCACCATAGAAACATCCCACCATGGAGCAGCTTGAAGTGGCGATCAAGAAAGCCCTGCTTCATGGCATGCTGTAAAGTCCTACGGTTTAGCCTGCCAAGCTACCCACATAAGTTCCGCTGTGAGGCTCGTGAATGAAGAGAAAACAGTCGCGTAAGCGCTCAATGGTATCAGGCTGGAAATGGGTGCCGGCCGGTGTGATGTTGCCGGTCTTGCGATGGTAGTGGTACTCGGGCCATGCCTGGGCTGCGAAAAGCGTCTGGTAGTGCACGAGGTCGGGTTCGCGGTCGAACAGATAGTACACACCGCTGTAGTGTCGCTTGATGAGCGCCTTCGCATGATTCATGAAAGAAAGATAGATGCGCTTTGTTTCTTTCCGCCAGCGTTCATATTCAAAAGCCACCCAATAGTTCTTCGGGGAGTGCATGAGGACGTCCGGCTTGTCGTATTGCTCCAGGAGGTTGATGTGTTGATCCCAAATCACTTCGTTGTAGTGAGCGAGCCGCTTGAGCACGGCGTGTTGCACGGCCAGGTCGTGCATGAGGTGCGCGTATCGGTTCAAGCGTGAGGGTTGGGTGTGGGCGTGGGCCACGTCCCGGCCGGCGACCTGCAACAGGTCGACCCCGGCCTTGGTGGGTATGGACGCTTTTAACGTGTTGGATGAGCTGGTCGTCGAGGAGCGCGCGAAAGAATTTGTAGGAACTGTGGGACGTCAGGCCGAGGCGTTGAGCGAGGAGCTCGACCGAGGAGAATTGAAATTCCAGGAGCCAGTCAAGGACCAGCCGGCGCTTGTCTTCTCGGATGGCCCGGGGGTATGTGAGGGTGGGATCACGGCGTTCAATGCGCATGGGACAACCTCCTCTCCAGGTGTCGGCGAGACCGGCGGCCTGGTCCCAGGCCGCCATGAACCGGCCACCTCATCAGGTTTCTTTTTCTGGTCAGGCTGCCGTCTCGCCATACGAGCGCGGGCGCGAATCGACGTAGGCGCGAATGTCACTCTCGCGCCATCGTACGGCCCGCTCAGAGACTTTCAACGGCACCGGAAAGGAGCCGTCGCTCATTTTTCTGTAAATGGTACTGCGGCTGAGCCCTGTGCATCGCTCAACCTCACGGCGGGTTAGCAGCACGTCTTGATCGGTCGACATTGGCGTCACCTCCTTTGTGATTCGCGGAGGATGCCAACATGTGCGGGGGATGTCGTCCTCTTGATTTCGCAGGCGTGCTCAGGACATAATGTCCCTCCTCCGAATTGAAATCCAGGTCTGACAGGAATAGCATGACAGGAGCCCCGTCGCACGGAGTCCCATGCGGGGGCAGCGCTTACGTCTGTGGGAACAAACTTGGGAACACACATGACATGATCGGCGAAACGCTCCTGTTTATAGGGGTTTCGCGTATCGTTTGCAGAACACCCTCTCCGCCATACCATAAAAAGTGGTGATTTAATTTATTTACAGAGTGGAGCCACCACAACCTTACCCATTGGCCGTAGACGAGGGTGAGATTCGAACCGGGGGTTCTGAAGGGGGTGTT
>JAJDZI010000134.1 GCA_022824735.1 Nitrospirales bacterium | reverse complement strand
CTCCACAGACAGGACAACCACAGGGGGTTGTCCCTACATGCTGTCAACGAATGAGCGAACATCTACAATCCTGTAGATGTTCACTCATTCCCTTCGACTTCGCTGTCGCTACGCTCAGGACAGGCTCAGAATGACGATTCTGGCGAAGCCAGCCCTTCATTCTGTCAACGAATTAGTGAACACATACAGGGATGACAGATAAAGACAAGGATAAAGACACTGGATCCCCGATCTGGTCGGGAATGACGGAAAGGAGGGGCGAAGATGACGGAAAGGGAAAAGAGGGGAATTTATATGTGCAGGTGTTTCATGGCGGCGGCGCAGAGGATGATGAAGATGCCCATCCAGAGGCCGGCTTTTTGGAAGGGGATGGGTTCGGCGATCTGTTCTTCTTTTTCCTGTTCGTCTTCGTCGCCCGTGGGTTCGATGCGGAAGATGACGGTGTACAGGTACAGGGTCAGGATGCCGAGCACCAGGGTGAGCTTGATGAAGAAGACCGTCAGGTACTTGGCATTGTTGGACAGGCCGAAGCCGGTCTGCATTTCCATGGCTTCGCCCACGTAATGCAGGTTGATGCCGCCCGTGAAGAGGATCACCACCAGCAGCATGCCCACGACCTTGCGATATTGCTTGTAGAACGTGTCGCAGATGGGTTTGATATATTCCCTGGGCACGGACGATTGGAGCCCCGGTGTCACCGCCATGACCAGGAACGCGAGCCCGCCGATCCACACGACGGCCGAGAGCAGGTGCAGCCAGTGATTGACAATGGGAATGATTTTGTTGATGTCGGACAGCGTGGCGAGGAGGGCATCCATCAGAATTTGAACACCGGTTTCTCGTTGCCGAAGCGTTTTTTACGAAGCTCTTCCATCAATTCGACGGTGATGCGCGGGACGTTGTGCTCGCGGGCGTGCCGTTCGGTGCCTTTTTTCACCATGGCGCGCAGGAAGTAGGGAATCCGGCTCAACCGTGCCTGCGCGGCTTCGTCCCATTCCACCTCGACGTCTTCCGGTACGTTGAACGCGACTTGGATTTTTTCCCCGCCCTTGGGCGTGTACAGGCACCACTCGTCCTCGTCCATCCAGTCCCCGTGATCCACGTAGGGACGCGCCCGGCAGCCGCCGCAGATGTCGCTGTATTCGCAGTCTCCGCATTTGCCCTTCAGGTGGGGATACCGGAACGAGTCGAAGATGTCCGACTTCTCCCACAGGTCCACAAAACTCGTGGTCCGAATGTTGCCGGCCGACAGGGGCATGTAGGGACAGGGGGTCAGGTCGCCGTTGGGCGTGACCCGCGCGTAATTCGTCCCGGCCAGGCAGCCCCCGCCCATGTAGCCCTGCGCCTTGGTGATCGGGGAGTCGGGGTCTTTTTCATAGGCGAGGCGTTTGAAGTGCGGGGCGCACCGCGCGCGTACCAGCATGTCCGCGTACCTGTCCTGGCTTTCCACCAGGAAGGCCAGGACTTCCTCATACTGTTCCGGGGAAATGTCGGTCAGTTCCTCGCCCCGTCCCGTGCAGACCATGAAGAAGACGTTCAGCACGCGAGCGCCCAAGCCGTGGGCCCAGTCGATCACGTCCGGCAGTTCCTTGTAGTTCATGGGTTGGGCGCTGAAGTGCACTTGGAATTGCAGGCCGTTCCGTTTGCAGGCCTCGATGCCCGCAACCGCCGCCTCCCAGGCACCGGAGATGCCGCGAAAGGCGTCGTGTTTAGCCGCGTCCAGGGAGTCGATGCTGATGCCCATGCCCATGACGCCGATCTCGACGAGTTCGCGGGCGAGGCGATCGTTGATCAGCATGCCGTTGGTGCCGAAGACGACCATGAAGCCCTGGCTCACGGCGTGGCGGGCGATATCCAGGATGTCCGGCCTGACCAGGGGTTCGCCCCCGGTGATGACCAGCAGGCAGCCTTTATTGACCTCGGCGATCTGATCGATCAGCCGGTAACATTCCTCGGTCGAAAGCTCGTCGGACCCCCCACCGGCCTTGGTGGTCGCGTCCAGGTAGCAGTGGTCACACTTGAGGTTGCAGCGTTTGGTCAGGTTCAGGGCGACGAGGTAGGGCTTGAAATCATCGACGGTCCGGCCGTCGCCGGGACCCGGAGAAGCAAAGCCGGTGACGTGAGAGTCGAGCACTTCCCGTTGCGGGGCGTTGATGACAGGGAGAGATTTGCCCATGGCTCCCTATTGTTGAGCGCCTGCACCGGTCAGTTTGGCGATGATTTCCTTGACGTTGCCGGACTTCATGGCTTCTTCCATGGTGTGTTTCGCTTGCTCGATCCCTTCGTTGGCCACGTCGATGGTGATGTGCGTGGTCCCCAGCTTTTCGGCGTGCTTGATAATGAGCGCTTTGGTGCAATCGCGCATGAATCCTTCGGGCGCGCGTTCCAGGCGCTTCATGGCCTCGGGCTCCCAATCGTAGGGCGAGTCGGGCTTCGGCCCGTTCGGCTGAGGGACAGGTGGTTCCATTTCCGCCTCCTTGTTGGCGAAAATCGGGGTGTAGTCTTCGTTGGCGGCTTCGTCGATCATGGGCGAGGCATATTCCAGGGTGATCGTGGTCATGCCGAGCTTCCTGGCGGATTTTTCGATCTTGGCTTTGGCCCGGCGGCGTTGGAACCCCGCGGGGACCGCCCTGATGGCTTCCTTGGCGTCCTTGGTCCATTGCATGGGCACGTCGTCGTAAGCCAGTTGCGTTTCCAAGCCCCCTTCCTGTTTGGCCGCGGCATCGAACATGCTCTTGTCGACGGTTTTGAAGCTGTCGCCCGCTGCCCCGCAAATCGGGCACTTGACGGGTTGCGCGCCTTTCCCGATGTAGCCGCACCCGTTGCAGACGTAATACGGCTGGGCCATGCGGTCCAGATAGGATTGCGTGGACGGGCTGACCGCGGAATTCGCCACGGGCTCCTTTTCTTCAACCACCTGGTTAACCATACCGCTGAGGGTCGAACCCATGAGGTCCTGGGCCACGGCGTCATCGGCCTGCATGTGGTCCCGGTCGATGCCGGCTTCGTCGAGTTGACCGCCCAGGGCTTTCATGGCGTCCATGGCTCCCTTGGGCAGGATGTCGCCGACCGCGTCGTCCACCACCGAATTGCTGATGATGGTGTGCCCTTTTTCAATGGCATAGCGGTGAATGGCGGTTTTGGCGACGCCGCGCGCGAACACCGGCACTTTTTCCATGCGCAGGAGGGCTTCCTCGGTCCAGGCGATGGTGTATTCCGCCTGGGTGTCGATCGGCGGCACGAATTTCTTGTTGGAGATCAGGATGTTGCAGGAGGCTGCCCGGAGGAGATTTTCGGTGTTGCTGCCGATGTCCATGTCGTCGTCGCTGTGGACGCCGATACGCCCGACGATCAGCAGCCAGGGTTGTTCCTTACGCACGTACTGGAGGACTTTTTCGAACACCTTGCCGTCCAGGAGCGTGGTGCGGATGTCCGACCCCTCTTCCTGAGCCACTTCACGGGAAATGTCCAGGTGCGATTGATAGATTTTGGCCAGCCCGCTGTCGATCACTTCCTCGTGGAGTTTTTCCTGTTCCTTGAAGCGAAAGACTTTGCCGGCTTCTTCGTTCAGGACTCCGGAAATGCTGTGGAACGCGGCGTAGTGGAAATACGGATCGAAGGCGGAAATGGCCTCGACCGGTTTGTTCAGGGCTTTTCCCAGGGCAAGACCGGTCTTCAACCCGCCGAAGCTGTACGGGCTGCCGTCCACGGCCACGACGATTTTCCCCCCGTTCATGGGCTTCAGGTCCTTCACGATGAACATGTCCGAATTGCGAACCCGGCGCAGAACCCGTTCGGTATTACTGCCGATCACGGAATCTTTCACGGCGCCCACCCCGAGCGAGCCCATAATGGTCAGGTCGTAGGCGTTGGTGTTGATGTCTTCGGCCAACACCTTCCAATTGCGACCCTCGAGGGACCGGCGTTCCAGGGGGAGATTCGACTCGGTGCATCTCTGATCCACGTAGTCCAGATAGGAATCGGTGATAATCTGGAGCCCGCGTGTGATGAGAGAGTCGTGAATCTTGCGTTGGCGATCGAGTTCTTTTTCGTCGTGGTATTCCTCGGGCAGACCCGCTTCCATCTGCTTGAACCGCTTGTCGTGCATCTTGGCGGCATAGACGTGGCTACCGACGATTTTCGATCCGAATTCCTGTGCCAACCGCACACCCAGGTCGACGGCCATATTGGAATGGTCGGAATTGTCGACCGGGATGTAGATGGTTTTATACATGAGAAGCCTCCTTACGAAACTTCACGAGTCCATTGTCCATTCGAGTTCCACAACCGCAGCGGAACGCGAGAAGTCGCACCTCAAGCGCAAAAAAATTGAGGACGGATCTTAGCACCTGGCGTTCAGGCAATGCAACAAAATGTGGGTGTCACCACTCATCCAGTGGGTTCGGTCTTCGGTATCAAGTTGTCTTTGCAATCATGCGATTCTCGCCGGCATTGAAAAATTTTTGAAATCCGTTTAAGATCTGCCCATCCGTTCACAGTGGGAAAGATGCGGGGGATCCCTGCCTCGTTTTTCTGGTGGGTGGTCTTTGGGCTGCCGTCTGTGGCGTTCCGGGCAACCCGATTCTTGAACACTTCAACAAGGCACTCCTTTCCAATAGGATGGATGGGGGCTGCCTTTTTGTTTGTTGAGCCAAGGAAAGGTAACCGTAATGAGTCAACAGAATTTTTTGTTTACCTCCGAGTCCGTGACCGAAGGACATCCGGACAAAATCGCCGACCAGATATCCGATGGCATCCTGGATGCCATTATGGCCAAGGATAAAAATTGCCGCGTGGCGTGTGAGACGATTCTGACGACCGGTTTGGCGTTCGTGGCGGGAGAAATTTCCACGAAGGCCTACGTGGAAATACCTGATATTATTCGAGAAACCATCCGTGACGTAGGCTATACCGATGCCACGTGGGGGTTCGATTACCGCACCTGCTCGGTGTTGACGGCGATTGATGCCCAGTCAGGTGATATCGCCATGGGTGTGGATACCGGTGGAGCAGGTGATCAGGGATTGATGTTCGGCTATGCCACCAACGAGACGAGCGAATTGATGCCCATGCCGATCGTGTTGGCCCATCGCTTGACGAAACGCCTGGCGGAGGTCAGGAAGACAAACCTGCTGCCTTGGGTGCGCCCGGACGGTAAGGCGCAGGTGACCGTCGAATATAAGAACGGGAAGCCGGTCCGCATCGATACGATTGTGGTCTCCACCCAGCATAGCGACAAGGTAACGTCCAAGAAAATCGAGCAGGAAATCAAGGAAAAAGTCATCAAACCCGTGATGCCGAAAGGGATCTTCAACCCGAACAAGGTGACGTTTCACATCAACCCGACGGGCCGGTTCGTGACGGGGGGGCCCATGGGCGATACTGGGTTGACCGGTCGCAAGATCATCGTCGATACCTATGGCGGCGTGGGGAGTCATGGCGGCGGGGCCTTTTCCGGCAAGGATCCCAGTAAGGTGGACCGGTCGGCGTCGTACATGGCCCGGTATATTGCCAAGAATATCGTGGCGGCAAAATTGGCCGAGAAATGTGAAGTGCAATTGGCGTATGCGATCGGGGTGCCGGAACCCGTCTCCGTGCTGGTTGACGCAAAAGGGACGGAGACCGTCGCGATTGAGGTCATCGACAAATTGATCCGGAAACATTTCCCGATGACCCCGCGTGGAATCATCGATCATTTGAAACTGCGACGTCCTATTTATAAACAGACGGCTGCCTACGGGCATTTTGGGAGAAGCGGCCCGGGATTCACCTGGGAAAAAACGGATAAGGCCTCGATTTTGAAGCAGGCTGCCGCTTTGAGCCAGTGACGTTGAGGACGTCCAAGCAGAAGGGAGTGACAAATATGGGAACAGCGACGCAATTTGAACAATCCGTCTGTGACTATAAGGTGGCGGATATCAGCCTGGCTGATTGGGGCCGGAAAGAGATTCAGATAGCCGAAACGGAAATGCCCGGCTTGATGGCCTTGCGGGAGAAATACCGGGCGGCGCAGCCGCTCAAGGGTGCCAGGATTCTCGGGTGCATTCATATGACGATCCAGACGGCCGTGCTGATCGAAACCCTGATGGAGTTGGGGGCCGAAGTGCGGTGGTCCTCGTGCAACATTTTCTCCACACAGGATCACGCCGCGGCCGCGATTGCGGCCCGGGGCATTCCGGTGTACGCCTGGAAAGGCGAAACCCTCGAAGAATATGACTGGTGCATCGAGCAGACCATTCTGAAGGATGGCCGGCCTTGGGACGCCAACATGGTCCTGGATGACGGGGGTGATTTGACCCTGATGCTCCACGAAAAGTATCCGGCGATGTTGGATAAAATCCACGGTATCACGGAAGAAACCACCACGGGGGTGCACCGGCTGCAGGAGCGGATGGAAAACGGTACCCTGAAAGTGCCGGTCATCAACGTCAACGATTCCGTCACAAAATCGAAAAACGACAATAAATACGGATGCCGGCACAGTTTGAACGACGCGGTGAAGCGTGGCACGGACCACCTCTTATCCGGGAAAAAAGCCTTGGTGGTAGGATATGGCGACGTAGGGAAGGGGTCGGCCCAATCCCTGCGCCAGGAAGGCATGATCGTGCGCGTGTCGGAAGTCGATCCCATCTGCGCGATGCAGGCCTGCATGGACGGCTTCGAGGTTGTGTCGCCCTACAACGGTGGAGTCAATACGGGGAACGTGGAAGACATCAACACGGCGCTGTTGGGCAAGACGGACCTGGTTGTGACGGCGACCGGCAATTATAACGTCTGTGACGCCGCCATGTTGCAATCGCTCAAACCGGGAGCCGTGGTCTGCAATATCGGCCATTTTGACAATGAAATCGATACGGCCTACATGCGGAAACATTGGGAGTGGGAGGAAGTCAAACCGCAAGTGCATAAAGTCTATCGAAGCGCGCTCGCCAACGACCACCTGATCCTCCTGTCCGAAGGGCGCCTGGTCAATCTGGGCAATGCAACCGGTCATCCCTCCCGGATTATGGATGGATCCTTTTCCAACCAGGTCCTGGCGCAAATTTATCTCTTCGGGAAGAAATTCGCAGACACGCCCGGGGCTCCGGTCACGGTCGAAGTGCTGCCGAAAAAGCTGGACGAAGAAGTGGCCGCCCATATGGTGCGCGGGTTCGGTGGGACGTTGACCAAACTCACCGAAGAACAGGCCTCCTACATCAATGTCTCCGTCGAAGGCCCGTTCAAACCGGAAACCTACAGGTACTGATTGTTAGTGCAGCGTGGGATGCTGGGTCAAAAGCCTCATGCAGCCGGTCTGGACAATGGCCTAAATATCCGGTCTGTTGGGGCTTTTTCCAGGTTGCGAAATTCCATGTACCGGCATACAGTAATCCGGTAATTGCGTTATCAGGGCACATTTATGGAATTGAGGGGTTCAACCTATGTCGACAATGTATGAGGTTCTACCAGGTCCGGAGCATTTTCTGCCCCCGGCGGCAGCCAGTATGGGTATCCGTTTGCCGGACCCGGGGCAGGCACATATTCATGGAAAAATCGTCAACGAGGATGAGGCCATGGAGGCCGCGGCCCGTCAGTTCTTATCGGCCAAAGTTCCGACGATTTTCCCTGGTCCGCTGGTTCTGTGGGCTTGGAATGAAAAGGCGGCCAAGAAGGCCACGGCAATCAGGCATCTCTACGAAACGATCAAGGAAAGCGTCACCCCATCCCAACAGGCGATGCTCATTCCCATGCCCGATTACCGGCCCAAATATCCGAAGATCAACCCTGAAATCGAAATCAATCCCAACCATCCCAACCTCACGATTTGGCATAACAAAATCGATGCCTGCATGTTCGTCGGGGTGCATTGTCATCAGGCGAACCTGTCCCTCAAGATTATCCGGGGCGGCACGTATTGTTATACGATCGCCATGTGCGCCCAGGCGGGTCATGAAGATGCGATGGTGTCGTTCCGGGATGCGACGGCCGACAAGATCATGAGATTGGCCGATTGGGTGAAAAAGTTAAAAGGGTCGGTTGAGCCGCCGAAAGACTGAGGACGAAACGGTCCGGTATTTTTTATTTATTTCACGTGCTTGAATCGCTACAATAGGAGCACGCGGTTCACGTGAAACGCCCTATGAGAAAAATCCGGTGGCAGAAGGAGGCGCAATCATGGCAACGCAATCAGTAGTCGGGACAAAAAATAGAGCCGGGCAGGTCGTGACCGACGCCTGGAAGATGATGCATGAAGCCGAACGAACTCCCTGTTTTTTTACGGGCAGTGAAGTGATCAAAGAAGCGATCCGGCGGGCTAATTGCGACGTCATGATCGCCTATCCGATTACCCCGCAAAGTGAAGCCGCGGCGTTGATCGGTGAATTGTTTGCCGAAGGGTTCATCGGCGACTACTTCCGCGGGGAAAGTGAGTTCGCGGTGATGTCCCAGTGCGCCGGCGCGGCGTTCGGCGGTGCGCGCGTGTTCACCACGACCGCGGGGCCGGGTACCATGCGGGCCATGGAGAACTTCCCGATGTGGGCCGGAGCGCGGCTGCCCATTCAAATGATCGTGACCTGCCGGGGTATCAACTCCCCGCTCTCCATTCAGCCGGACACGTTGGAAATTTCGTATCTGTTGAACACCGGGATGCTGGTCTGGCACGCGGAGACGGCGCAGGACTTTTATGACTGGATTTTGAAGGGGTACATGGTATCGGAAGAGCCGGACGTGCATTTGCCGTTGGCGCTCTGTTGCGACGGGTTTTTCGTGACCCATACCAAAGACGTGGTCAACCTGACGCCTGCGGACATGTGTCTGCCGCCGTATGACCCGTACCGGTCGCCGGTCCCGTGCATGGACATGGAATGCCCGCCGGTCCGTATGATGCGCGACCCGTTCGTCATGAAGAGCAACTATATCAGTTATGCCACCCATGCCAGTTGGCAACAGGAAGTCTGGGCGGCGGTGGAACGGTCCAGAAAACACGCCATACGGTGGTTGGACGGCCTGATTGAAGTGGACAAACCCGATGCCGATATTTTGATTGTCTCATCCGGCACCGCGGTGTCCCAAGGTCGTGAAGCCCAAGCTCTCCTGGAAGAGGATGGAATCGAGGTGGGAATCGTTAAGATTAAAGTGCTTCGGCCATGGCCGGGAGACGAAATTCGGGAAGCCACCAAGCATGCGAAGCACATCATCGTGCCGGAGTTCAACGTAACGGGCTGGCTGGCCAAGGAAATCCGTGCCACGATTCCGAACGCGGATCGCGTGTATGCCGGTCCCCACGTCTGCGGGGGCATGACCATGCCGCCGGAAGTCATTGCAGCCGACATCAAGAAGCATTTGGGCATTAAATCCGAAAGCCTGGCCGGACGAGGGAGCTGACGCGCAAGAGGCCCGTCACGACCATCGACCCGGCATGCGGAATGAACGTGATTATTCTGAATACGCGCTAGGAGGCGACCATGAGCAAGGAACGCATTAAGATAGCTGCTGAAATGTTCGAGATCATGCCGTCGGAGTATCAGGATCTGGTAGACCGAGCCACCTATGGAAAAGAAGGCCGGGGATGGAAAGATATCGGAACCTCAAAGGAATTGATCGAAGAGCATTCGTTGTGTGCCGGGTGTCCGGAGTCCATGGCGTTCCGGTACATCCTGGCGTCGTTGCCCGCCCCCGAGGATACTGTGATGGTGGGGTCCACCGGCTGCACCAGCCTGGTCTTCCCCCATGTGGGCGTCCACAATATCCATTCCCTTTTCGGTAATCAAAACGCAATCGCGTCCGGGCTCAAACGGGCGCTCAGCGTGCGGTTCCCCGGACAGGTCAAGGACGTGGTGGTGTTGGCCGGTGACGGGGCCACAGTGGATATCGGCTTGGATATGACGCTGCAAGCCTGGTTCCGTCAGGAAAAATTCACGACTATTTGTTTCGACAACGAGTTGTACGCCAATACGGGCGGCCAGGAGAGCGGTCTGATGCAAAAGGGGTTCGTGGCCAAGATGGCGCCGGTGGGCAAGACCTTTGAAAAGGTGAAATTGCCAGAAATCGCGCGTGAGTCCGGCTGTCACTACGTGGTGAATTGCACGGTCAGCAAACCAAATCTGGTGGAAAAGGTCATCAAGAACGCGATCCACGTGGCCCGCGAGATCGGCCCCACGTATTTGCAGCTTTATACCCCGTGCATCCTGGAAATTGGGAAGAACAGCATGGAAGGCTTGCAGGAAATGCGGGACTCCGAGAAGCCGACCGAACGGTTCGCGTATAAAGAGTACGTCAGCGATGAGGCCAAGGAGTTGTTGACTGAATTGGCGGCGAAGGAAAAAGAGCGAAAGGCCGCCGCGAAAAAGCAATTGGCTGAAAAGCAACTGGCGGGCAAGGCCTGAGCCTTTCCGGCGGAAAGGGGACATCGTCATGATCAAGCGGAGATTGAATATTCGCATGTCGGGTCTTGGGGGACAGGGTGCCGTGACGGCTGCGCACGTGTTGGCCATGGCGGCGTCTCGTGATGGTAAATTTGCGATCTCGAATCCCTTTTTCGGCGCGGAAAAACGGATGGCTCCGGCCGAGAGTTATTGCCGGATCGGCGTGAGCCGGATCTACGACCGGGGAGAGTTGGTGTTCCCCGACGTGATCGAGGTGTTTCATCCGCAGGTGATCACGATGGGCAAGAGTTACACCATGCCGTTTTACTCCGGCATCAAGGAAAACGGCGTCGTCGTCATCAATTCCGACGTGCCGTTGTTGTCGGATGAGGACGTGCAGCGGTTGAAGGATCTGGACGTGGCGGTGTTTTACATCAAGGGCACCCAGGTTGCGTTGGAGGTGGCAGGCACGGAACTGTCCACGAACATGACCATGATCGGATCGGTTGCCGGTATTACCAAGTGTGTCTCCCTGGAGGCGCTCGAGGGTGCGTTGCAGGAGCGGTTCGGGAAGAAATTCGTGGCGTCCGGCGGTACGGCGACCTTGGATGAAGCCATCAAGAAGAAATTCGCCAAAAAAGAGATGCTGTTGAAGAAAAACCTGGAGACCGTCGTCAAGTCATACGAAATGGCGTCGGAGTGGGCGGAAAAGAACAACATCGAACTCGCCGTCGCCGCGGCATAGATGAGATAAACAGGAGTCTGCATGTATAACGTAGCACAAGTGACGGATGAAAAATGTGTCGCCAAAAAGGGCTGCCGGTTGTGCATCATGTACTGCCCCGAGGCCAACACCCTGGACCTGAACGTCGAGAAAATGGTGGCGGAAGTCTTCATTAATCGGTGTAAGGGTTGTGAGTTGTGCAAGGTCGTGTGCGACGCGGCCAAGCATGAAGCCATCGACATGGTGGCGGTGAGTGCCAATGGCCAGTTGATGGAGAAGGCCGGCGAAGCCGCGGAGTTAGGACAAGCTTATCAGGGGTAACTTCATCCACTAGATATCGGCATAAGGGCCCTGCGGCAGACGCCTTGATTGTCGCGGGGCTTTATTTTTTCTTGAGAGAGATCCCGTGTGCAGGGGGTGCGGACATGAGCGATGATCTCAGAGAACTCATGGGTGAGATCAATCAGAGTATGACTCGATTCCATGACCGGTTGGAGAGCCGGGCCCAGGAAATGGAACTCATGGGTGGGGACCCCGACGTCGTGAAAAAACTGACCATCGGCGCCGATGCCATGAAAGACAGCGCCAACATCTATTTATCATGGGCAAAGCATTACGTGGCCCTGTCCGAAGGCGGCGCCGCCGAAGCCGAAGAAGGCGAAGAAGATTCCGACGACTTTCAGTTTTAGTACGCAAAATCTTTGTCAGCAAGTAATGGGTCAGCTCCCTCCGACTCCCTCTCCCCAACGAGGGAGAGGGCTGGGGTGAGGGGGGGCATTTAAAAACCGGCCATCCTGTCAGTAGGCTCTGTTGCTACATTTCAACATTATGTTATGATCACTTCCACCATTGTGGAAAAAGGAGCCAACGATCGTGTTCCTCGGTAGCTCAGTTGGTAGAGCGGTCGGCTGTTAACCGATTGGTCGCAGGTTCGAGTCCTGCCCGGGGAGCCAACCTGTATAGCCGCGCCTCTCAGCGGTTTGTTTGTGAAAGTGAAACCCCGATGGGTGACCCTCGTTGGGGTTCTCTGGAGGCCATCTCGCCGGCGACGGCATCTGCCGCCGCCTGCTCGACGTCCTGCTTCAGGGCGCAGGTCCTGGGATGGCGATACCTTGAGAAAGGTCAGGTTTCGCCAAAACTCCACGGCTGTCCCCGCCTGCTTACCGCGGATCAGAATACAGTGACATGAGGTGAACCACCTTGGGGGTGCCGGTGGGCGACTGCCAGGTAGGTTCTTAGAGATTTCAATAACCAAGGAGTTTGTTTACGTATGTCTGTTAAATCTTTTTCAACCCGTCCACGTTCATCTTCCCGTACACGACGCCACCAGGCCGTTTGCGCTGATTGCGATACGTCTACAACCGTTCCCTTCCGGCCAAGCCCGGAAAGGCCGGTGTATTGCTCGCCATGCTTCAAAACCCGTCGCGATGGTCTGTCCTCTACGGTCAATGCGCCGGCGAGTGAGTCATTGCCTGTCAATACCCCCGCTGCCGCCGCCGCGTTTTCCGGCATGGCGTTGAATGGTGCCACCAGGGCGGCCATTTCCAGGATGAATATATCGGAGCCCACGCCCATTCAAGCGCAGTCCATCCCCCATCTCCTAGCGGGGCAGGACTTGATCGGGCAGGCGCGCACCGGGTCCGGAAAGACGCTGGCGTTTGCCGTGCCCCTGGCGGAGCAGTGTGATCCGTCTGACCGGCAGGTCCAGGCGCTGGTGCTGGTGCCCACCCGGGAACTGGCGATCCAGGTATCTGGAGTCATGAAGGACTTGGCGTCCGCACAGGGGCTGCGCGTGACGTTACTCTATGGCGGCCGGTCGTTGAGGCCGGAGTTCACGGCGTTGCGAAACGGAGCCCAGATCATCATCGGCACGCCGGGCCGCACGTTGGACCATCTGCGGCAGGGCACACTCGACCTGAAGTCCGTGCGATTCCTGGTATTGGATGAAGCGGACGAAATGCTGGACAGGGGATTTGCGCACGACGTTGAAGCCATCCTGACCCGGACGCCCTCCGGACGGCAGACGGCGCTTCTTTCCGCCACCATGCCGGAGTGGGTGGCGAAGACCGCGAAGAAATATCTGCGCAACCCCGTCTCGGTGAAGGTGGATGTGGACCTGCAGGCGCTGCCTACCGTGGAGCACGTGGTCTATACCATTCAGAAGAGCGACAAGATCGAAGCCCTCAAGACGCTGTTGAACCAGCGGGCCGACGCTCCGGTTATCGTCTTCGGCAAAACCAAGCACGGCGTCACTAAGCTGGCCAAGAAGCTCGACACGTTGGGCTATCCGGTCGGCGCTCTACAGGGCAATCTCAGCCAGAACGCACGTGAGCGGGTGATGCTGAACTTCCGTTCCGGCGCCGCGCCGATTTTGGTCGCGACGAATGTGGCTGCTCGAGGCTTGGACGTTCAAGGCATCGGTCAAGTCATCAACTATGACCTGCCGGACTCGGAACAACTTTTCACGCACCGGGTTGGACGGACCGGGCGCATGGGCCGCTCCGGAGAGGCGGTCACGTTCATCACGTCGGACGAAGAGCGGAAATGGCGTGAAATTGAGCGAGGCCTGGGTCGCCGGTTCACCCGCAAGGCATGGAGTACCGCTCGTCAGTCAGAGCATCATCGAGAGAGGTAAGACCGCCCTTCATGGCGCGGTCGTTTGGAGGAGTCGCCGGTCTGTCGGCCGGCTGAACGTTTTCATGAAGCACCGCGCGAGGCGGCGCTTCGCTTATTCACTATGTCGTGAAAGGAAAGAGTCATGACCACCGGTACAGTGAAATGGTTTAATGCAACCAAGGGCTTCGGCTTTATCGAGCCTGAAGACGGCTCGAAAGACGCCTTTGTGCACATCAGCGCCGTAGAAAAGGCTGGGTTATCGAGTCTCAATGAAGGGCAACGGATTTCTTTTGACCTCGTTGCGGGCAGGGACGGAAAAATGTCAGCGGATAATCTTTCCATCGCTAACTGAATTGGTTCTGCAGCGGTCTCTGACCGCTGCATTGCTTGATGAGGCCTCGCTTTGCCACGCAAACCCAATTACAAATTCGCTCGCCAGGAACGTGAACGGGCGAAGGCAAAAAAGAAAGCCGAGCGCTTAAAGGCCAAGGCAGATCAAAAGGCCGAAAAAAAAGCTCCGGACTCTTCTGAGCCTGAAGCCAACGCCGACATCACGACAGAGAACTCGCGCAGCACGTCCGACGTAGACGACGAAATCGTGTAACCGGCGATGGCGACGCTCTGCAAGGCGACGCCAAGGATACCACGCTAGACGGCGGCACAGGCCAACGGCTGCAGGCTCTCTGTGTTCAACGACTGACTCGTCTGCCGGGAGCGGGAGGTTGGTGGGACGTCCGGGTTAACCCGGTACCGGAGGGCTATTCGTCGGTTCCGGCGGGTTGGCGGGCAACGAGCTGCTTCCTTGCGTTCTGGTCGAGATGCCGTTTTCGCAGGCGGAGATGATGCGGCGTGATCTCGATCAGTTCATCGTGACGGATGAACTCGATTGACTGCTCCAGCGACATGCGTAGCGGAGGGACGATTTTTTCATAAGAATCGGAGCCGGCGGCGCGCATGTTCGTCTGCTTCTTCTCTTTCGTGATATTCACGTCCAGGTCTGTGTCTCGACTGTTCTCTCCGATGAGCATGCCTTCGTACACGACGTCGGCCGGCCCGACGAATAGTTGCCCCCTGACCTGCAGGTTGATCATGGCGTACGCGGTGACGCGGCCGTGACGGTCGGCGACCAGCGCGCCGGTCGTTCGATGGACGACGTCGCCCGCCCAAGGCCGGTATTCCGTGAACAGGTGCGTGAGGATGCCCGTGCCTTTCGTATCGGTGAGGAACTCGGTCCGGTAGCCGATTAACCCGCGGCTGGGCACCTCGAATTCCAGACGCACCCGTCCCGAGCCGTGGTTGACCATCTTGACCATGACGCCCCGGCGCGTGCCGAGTTTCTGGACGACGATGCCCATGTACTCTTCGGCCACGTCGATGAGCGCCAGTTCGTAGGGTTCGTGGGTCGTGCCTTGTACGGAACGAGTCAACACCCGCGGCATCCCGACAGAAAATTCATAGCCTTCCCGGCGCATCTGTTCGATGAGAATGGCCATCTGTAGTTCTCCGCGGCCGTACACCAGGAAGCGATCCGGGGAATCGGTGGGCTCCAACCGCATCGCGAGGTTGTGCTGGGCTTCTTTGAGCAATCGCTCCCGAATGTGGCGTGAGGTGACGTACTGGCCGTCCTTTCCGCTGAACGGGGAATCGTTGACGGAAAACTCCATCGACAGCGTGGGTTCGTCCACGTTGAGCGTGGGCAGCGGCATGGGGGTTTCACTGCAGGCGATGCTTTCTCCCAGCCCGATGCCGCTCATCCCTGCCAGCGCCACGATTTCTCCGGGACCCGCCGCAGCAACCGCCATGCGTCCGAGGCCTTTGTAGACGAACAATTCCGAGACGGTGGCCGAAGTCTGCATCCCGTTACGCCGGCATAGGGTAACCGCCTGGCGGTTCTGAACCGTGCCGGCCACGACGCGGCCGATTGCCAGCGGCCCGAGGTAGTCGTCGGGCTCGACGTTGGTGACCAAAATCTGGAGCGGGTGGTCCGGGTCTCCGGACGGTGGCGGAATGTACTCGACGATCATCTCGAACAACGGCTGCAAATTGGTCAGCTTTCCATCCGGTGATCCAGTGCATTTGCCCTCACGAGCGATGGAGTAGATGACGGGAAACTCGATCTGGCTTTCGGTGGCGTCCAGGTCGATAAACAGGTCGTACACTTCGTTCAGGACTTCCGATGGGCGCGCGTCGTGACGGTCGATTTTGTTGATCACCACGATCGGGGGCAGGCCCAGTTCGAGCGCCTTGGACAGGACGAATCGCGTCTGGGGCAGCGGGCCTTCCGCGGCGTCGACAAGCAACATGATGCCGTCAACCATCCGCAGGGTGCGTTCGACTTCGCCACCGAAATCGGCGTGACCCGGCGTATCGACGATATTGATCTTCACGTCGCCGTAGGTGATGGCGGTATTCTTCGCCATGATCGTGATGCCTTTCTCGCGCTCAAGGTCCATCGAGTCCAGAATCCGTTCACCAACGTCCTGGTTTTCGCGGAACGTTCCGCTTTGCCACAGCATCGAGTCCACGAGCGTGGTCTTGCCGTGGTCAACGTGCGCCACGATGGCGATGTTGCGAAGATTCATCACGATTTGAAAAGGGAGGTTGGTGCCCAAGGCGTATTGACAACGATCTGTGCTATTGCCTTTGCAAACGTGGTTTTTGGCACTCGGTTCCTCAGGATGTCACACAGAAAGCTCTCAATTAGGCCAGTATTGGCGATTACGAGCTACCACGGGTATGGTGTGCTGCCACCGGACTCGGAACTTCCTCGCAACGGCCTTTCTGGTGTGGGCGTTTGTCATATTGAGCCACACGGTCGTCCCGGCGAAGTTTTTAGTCAATTCTGTCCAAAAATTTACTCTATAGTAAAGAAAAAGAATTTTATGTTCGGATTCAAGGAGTAAAAACCTATATTGGTATGCGAAGTCGCTGATAATGATACTACATTTCACCAAGCCATCCTTGACACTTTCAGGTTCTTATCCTATAATCCGTTAGGTGGCTGGTTTAAGCCAAGTTGTGGCCCATAGAGCCTAAAGCTCTTTGGGCTTTTTTGTTCTTAAAATCTTATTCTGTGATTTAGTGATCAATGTCTGAAGATGGATCGGGCTCTGGAAGTTCTGGTGACGATAAAGGATTAGAAAAAGCAATTGAATCTGACTCAGCAGTTAGAAAATTTTTTCTTTCGAATCGTCGCATCGACACTTTCAATTTCGTAGTTCGAAATGGAACATGGTTAGGGTTAGCATATTTAGGTTATTTGTCAATAGACTCTGTGGCAGGGACAACGACTTCTCTGGAGTTTTTCCATGTTGTTACAGTTGAGTTGTTTTCGAGAACTCTGCCGTGGTGGGGTTTGACCATAGCGTTTGCCATATGGGCCATTATAGAAAGATCGCTACGAAAACGAAAGACTGTGAAATTGACAAAGCGCATTGAAGAGTTGGAAACAATGATCGACCCTCAAAGAACATCAAGCGGATTGATGTCCACTGGTGAAACCCATCCCGATGATAGGAGATAGGGATGACTGAACAAACTTTCGTTCTTGTGATTGAAGCCTTGGTTTGCACGGCAATTTTAATTTGGTTTTTCTCCAGTCCTTGGCAGAGTTTGTGGACTGCCGTTTCGAGGCAACAACTTTTTGAGCTTCGGGATCGGCTGTTTGACATTGCTGCGGACGAAAGAATCGAATTCTCGGACACAGCATATAGGCAGTTAAGGGAATATTTGAATGGATGTATCCGTTTTGCTCATAAGATTAAGTTTGGGAGTTTTGTGGCGGCGGCATTATGCCCCGGATTAATGACTCATAAAAAATATAATCTTCCCGAAGCTATAGAAAGAGTAACTGATGAGGAAGTCAGACAAGAAATGCGCGATATTTTTATGAAATCGGTACTTATATTATCAAGCCATATGGTAATTCGTTCTCCGTTTCTTTTGATTTTGTTGTGCTTTGCTCCATTGCTTGTCGTTAGTAATAAGCTAGTGGAAACGGTAGATTGGTTTGTCTCTCAATTGAAGGATCTAATATTGGTACGCCCCGATTTAGATTTGAACTCTTCTTCTAACGTTCCACATTCACAGAATGCCTATTAACTCCCGATACGACAACCGCTTTCCCGCCGTAAGCTTCCCCGTCAAGGAGACACTTCTAAAGTAGAGTGTCTGGCGTGTTCGACCTGCCGTCGAAACATGGCAGGCGGTATGCTTCCCAAGCTGTGATGAGGGCGGTCCTCATTGTAGGCTGTGATCCAATGGCGTGTGATTTCTCGTACCTGCCGGAGTGA
>JAJDZI010000062.1 GCA_022824735.1 Nitrospirales bacterium | reverse complement strand
GCGTCGATGGGTTTTCTCTTGGGTCATCGACTCGAGTGTGCGTCGAACGAGGGTTCGTCCGGCGGTGCTATCTCCGACTTTGACCAGCAGATGATAGCGGCACTGTCCCCGCGGTTGGGTTCCATACGCGGCAAGGGGGCCCAGGACCGCGTCCTGTTCGCCCTGTTGCATCTCGCCTTGCGCAATCATGTGTGCGAGTTGTTCCGTGAGATGCCGGCGCCATGTTTTTGCGGTGTTCTCAGTTTCCGTCGCATCTTGACCTGAGACGTGTAACTGGATGAGTTGCCCGAAGGGCGGATACCCCACCAGCCGGCGAAAGGCCAATTCGTGGTCATAGAAGAGGTTGGGTTGTTGTTGGCCGATGGCATGCATGACCGGGTGCGAGGGAAGGCGCGTTTGAATGATCGCGGACTCCAAGAGACCGGGTGTCAACAGATCCACGGCCTGTTGGAGATGGTGAAACACACGTTCCGAGGATCGAAAATCCGGCACGTGCAGGCCGGCGTCAGCATAGGGGATGCCGACGCATCTCACCGGCGTGAACGGCGACGCCTGAAAGAGCAGTTCCGTCCCGACGACGATGTGGATCCTGCCCTGTGAAAATTGCTCGCGGATACGGTCCGCAGCGACTTCGCTCCGTATCGTGTTGCCGTCATAGCGGGCAATGGCGGCGTCGGGGTACAAACGGCGCAATTCTTCTTCAAGACGTTCCGTACCGAATCCCACCGGTTCCAAACGAATGCCGGAACAGGCCGGGCACGCGGACGGGATGGGTTCGGCCTGGCCGCAATAGGGGCATCGCAGTTGTGATTGCCGGAGACCCAACGGAATGCGGCAGCGCGGGCATTGTGGCGCGGTCCCACAATCCCGGCAGGTGATGGACGATGAAAACCCTTTGCGATTATGGTAGATCACGATTCCGCCGCCTTGCTTCAGGGCCTGCTCCATGCCGTTTTGCAGGGCATCGGAGAACATCGTGCCGAACGCCATGTCCTGAAGGTTGATCATCCGGACCGGCCTTGGTGTGCTCTGTTCGGCGAAAGCCCGTGGAGACCTGGCGTCCTCGGCAAAGCGATGCACGGTCTCGAGTGTCGGGTAAGGCGCGTGCAGCACCAGCACGGCGTCGTCCAACTCGGCTCGTTTTCGCGCGACCTCCCGGGCGTGATAGTGCGGACTCGGGTCTTCCTTGTACGCGCTGTCCCCTTCGCGTTCGATCCATACGCAGCCCAGGGCAGGAAGAGGAAGGAACAGCGCGGACCTGGTCCCTACGACCACGGAATAGTGCCCGTGTTTGATGGCTTGCCAAAGCTGAAGACGCTGTTTGTCCGAATAACCGCTGTGAAACTCGCCTATCGGGTGTTTCACCGAAGATCGAAGATAGGAGGCCAGGCGTGTCGCCCGGTTGATATTCGGGGCAATGACCAGGACCGTCCGGCCTTGGGCCATGGTTTCTTGTATGACGTTACCCAACAGCGGTTGCGGGTCTTCCAAATCGGTGAGCAGCAACTCACCGAATCGTTTGGCTGCAAGGTATTGCCGAAAACGGCCCCGCCATGAGAATAAGCCCGGGTTTTCCTCCGGGACTTGGCAAGAGTCTTGAGGAGGAGTTGCCGGTTTTGGGCTGCTTGGGACCGGCAGTTCGGTCCAGTCCTGCCGGGCCTGAATCCACTTGTTTCGTTTGAGCCTTTGTAAGACCGTGGAAGGGTTGTCCAGCAGCGTCTCAACGGTTGATTGCGCCAGGCCTTTGGAACGCTTGGCGAGCGCAGTGAGGAGTGTGTGCGTGGAGGTGCCGGTCCTGGCGGTTTCCAGGCGTTGTTGCCCTTGCTGGGTGATGGTCCAGCGTGTGCTGCTGCGAAAAGGGACGTCCGGAGGCTGGACAAGCGCCAGGCAGGTTCCCGCCGGAGCCAGGTAATAGTCGGTCATCCATTCCGCCAGGGCAACCAGCTTGGGGTCCGGCTCCCAGTGGATCGAGGTGACGCGATACAGTTCGCGAATACGGCCCGGATCAACCAGGGGTTGCTTCGCGTTTACGGCAAGAGAGACAATGATACCCGGCTTGACGCGCGGCCCGAACGGTGCCAGGACCCATTGCCCTCTTTGGGGTTGGGAACTCCACGACTGAGGAATACGGTACGTAAACGCTTGAGAGGTTCTGGGAGGAAAGACGACGTCGGCATAGGATGGCGGCATACGGGCTATTGTGCCAAAGGAGTGGTGACCTCACAACGAGAGAAACGTCGGTTGTTGAGATGCAGGTTCTAATTGCCAGGAGAACGTGGAATGGCGCCTTTTTGGTGATGCTCTGGGCTCTCGTCCTGATCGTGGGCATGCCGGCTGTACGGGTGTATGGACAGGAAGAGTCGCCGATTTCGCCCCCGAGCCCTTTGGCGACTCAGTCTTCTGGGGAAACGCATTTGCGGGATTTCTCGCCGCTACCGGAAGAACCTGAAGAATTCGACGATCGTGAGGTGAAGGGGTATTACGACTGGCGCAATGATCTGTTCTTCCGGGAATTCGATATGAACGGGGACGGCGTGGTGAATTACATGACCGCCCGGCGGACCTACAAGGTGTGGCTGGATGAATTCGGTACCCCGGTCGTCGTGACGGTCGGGTCTCCGTTGTTCTATTGGTTGGATGTCAACGGAAATGGCGAATTTGAAACAGGCAAAGGCGAGATGTGGTCGGACCCGGACGAGGACGGCATTACCGGCAATGAACGGACGTATGATACCAGTCACCTGGAAAAAGAGTCTTCGCGTATTCCCCGGTGGTCCGCGCCTTCCCCGTAGTGCCGTTTGGGAAAACCCGCGAAGGCTTTCTTGAGAGCACCATTGGTGGACTTCCGCATCCGGATTCTTTTAAGATGGTGTTCTGACGATAGAAAGGGAAAGAGCTATGGCAAATTCCACGACACAAATAAAGTCGGTCATTCGAGAGAGCGTCCGGACCACGATCCGCAACACTTTGGCCTCGGTGATTCAGGAAGTCACGGAAGAAGAATTACGGACGGCCTTAAAAACCAAGAATTTTCGCGAGCCGCTGATGGAGATGATTCAATCCGAATTGCAGCTTGCCATCAAGGACTTGGCGAAAAACGGGAAACGCCCCCGGTCTTGACGATTGCCCTTCCAAGCGCTTCCTCCGTATTTCTCATGAACTGCTGCTGCTATACCGTGTATCTATGAATCGCATTCAACCGGATAAAGAAAAATCATCTGAAGAAACACCGCCGAAACGCATTGAAACCCAGATCCATCGGCGCAAGAAGGCCAAGGCGGTCTCTCCCCTGACGGATGAATGGGAAAGTGAGCAAGCCGGTCCTCCCAAGGGTTTGAAACGTCCGCCTCAGGATATGCGGAAGGCGAACACCGCCCCTACTAAATCCCCCTTCCCCTTTTTCCTGTGACCCTGGACCGAGTGTGATTCCGAGGTGTTCTGATCTGGAGTGAATTCATGCATGCAGATTTGATTCGAGTTCTTGCTAAAGTCGACCGGCCGGGGGATGTCTCTGCGGCTGGTGATCTGCCTATGACGATGCCAGGTTTGGAGGTCGAGGGAGTGGGTGCGCTACGTCTGCCGCTGGCAGAGACTCAGGCCCGTGCCCTGATAAAACAATGCCGGCAGGCACCCTACGGTAAAGGTACGCAAACACTGGTGGATACCGACGTGCGCCGCGTGTGGGAGATGGATCCGGCGCGTTTCGAGTTGACCAACCCGAAGTGGGAATTGTTGATCAAGTCGGTTCTCCATGAAGTCCAACAGCAACTGGGTCTTGAGGAACGCAAGCTGTCCGCACACCTGTACAAGTTACTGATCTATGAGAAGGGGAGTTTCTTCTTGCCGCACCGTGACGGAGAAAAGCTGGACGGAATGGTGGCCACGTTGATCGTCGCTTTGCCGTCGGTGCATGAAGGCGGGGAGTTGGTTGTCCGGCACGAAGGCCGGGTACATGAGATCATTTTTCTCGGCGCAGCCTCCGGGTTGGAATTGAGTTACGCGGCCTTTTACGCCGACTGCGAGCATGAGGTAAAACCATTGAGCAGCGGTTATCGCCTGTGCCTGACCTACAACGTGACACTCACCAAGTCCTCAGACAGGCAAGGTCTCAATGCCCCATCATATAGTACCGTGGGCGCCAGGGTTGCGGAACTTCTCGGAGCGTGGCGTGAGAGGGGAGAAACGGAAAAGCTCGCCGTAACCCTGGAGCATCGGTACACGAGGAACGGGCTTACGCTGGACAAACTCAAGGGCGTCGATCGCACACGTGCAGATGTGTTGTTCGAGGCGGCGGAGCAGGCCGACTGCATTGCGCACTTGGCTCTGGTGACCCTGTGGCTGTGTGGTGCCGTCGACTATGACGAAGACGATTATTTCCATCCGGGTCGGAGGTACTATTACCGGCGTGACGACAATGATGCCGTTGAAGGAGACATCGGCGGCGAACATGAGATGGGTGAAATCTTCGAGACCAGCTTGACGGCGAATGACTGGTCAGATCGTCGGGGGGACACCTGCCGTTTCGGCAGGATGGAGCTGGAGGACAATGAAATCGCCGCCACCGCCGCCTTCGACACCAATAATCCAAGCGAGGAAGAACTCCAAGGCTATACCGGTAACGAGGGCATAAGTCTGGCGCGCTGGTACCACCGGGCCGCGGTCCTGATCTGGCCACGAGAGCACCACTTCTCTGTGTTGTGCCGCGCCGGAACGGAGGCTGCCATCGGCGGTCTCGAGGCGATGGTGAAAGCCCTGAAACGGGCCTCCGGGACGCAGCAGGCAGCACGTCGGCTGGACTGTTTGAAATTTGCAGGAGCCATCATTGAGAGCTGGGCACCGCCGCGTAGTGGGTGGCTTGACGATAGCAACGGTGAAACGGATCGAAACGTATTCCTCAAGCTGCTGGACACGCTGGACGATCCGGACCTGATGCGCCTGTTCCTGTTCGAGGTCGCACCGAACGACAGTGGCGTCAAATTCCCCCGCGAGCTCGTAAAGTTTTACAGGCGCCACGGCTTGGCCGGCTTCGAGAGAGAGTTGATTCGGGTGATCGACGCCGTTACGGAAATGACTCTTCCCAGGAACGCGGAACTGCTGTCCTTGCTTTGCCGCCAGCCCGACAACGACGTAGATGACGTCGCGCTCTGCGCCCGCTTATGCGAACGCGCTGCCCTGTCATTGGAGAGATTTGACGATCAGGCTCCGGAAGTTCAAGTTGCAGTTCGATTTGATCGACCCGCTACCCTGTCACTGGAGGGGGTTGACAGTCAGGCACCAGCAGGCCAGAGACAAGCCCAAAAGCTTGACCGTGCCGCCTTGCTCTGCGCGTTGGTGAACGCGATGCTGGACGTCAATGCGGAAGGCCCGTTACGGAAAGTGATCGATCACGCCTTGGCCCATCGGGACAAGTATGAATTGACCACGACGCACTTGGCCGCAATCTTCAAGCTCGAGTCCCGCCTTGGAACGCGGTCGTTGTCCAGCGAGGCGATGACGCGCTGGCTATCAACGTGCCGGCGCGAATTGCAGGAACGAACCGCACAGGCTCCGCAGCTGCCCACGGACTATCGACGCGCCGATAAGCTTTCCTGTCACTGCCCTGACTGTCAAGTCTTGAGCCGGTTCCTGGGAAATCCGATCGAGCGGGAATGCCGCATGCCGTTAAACAAGGAACGGCGCATGCATCTGCACCAGATCATTGACGGGAATCGTTGTGACCTGACACACGTGACGGAGCGCCGGGGCCGCCCGTACACCTTGGTTTGCAGAAAAACCACTGCTTCATACGAGAGGGCCTGCGCAACGTTCGAAAGAGACAAACGCAATTTTTCGCGGCTTACCGAAATCGAGCAACGCCTCGGTTAACGGTTCTGGCGTCGTTCTTCCACAGGGGCTCAGTCCTTGTCTCAGTTGCAGCAACCCATTACGGCACTTTTATTTGGCGCATTTGTCATAATGCGACCCTTTCCTTGTTCCCTGCCTGTAGAAGAGAATCCCCTCCTTCCCCCTTGTTGTATAGACCGGGGACATGTCAAGCTTCGTTCCCTCTGAGAAGGGGGGAACAGGACAGAGTCATCCCGCTTCAGCTCGACCATTCTGTCAAATAGTTTTTTTCAACATAGTGTTGGTTTTTGTAATCCATGCCATCAAACCGCCTGGGGCTTTTGCTATTGGGATGGTAGGTCTTTTGTTCTCTTGATTCGTTGGAAAATGGGGTGCTACGATTTGGAATTGTGCGAAAAGATTGATGTTTTTGACCCCGAATGCCGGGGGCAGGTTCCTGCGAGGTTAAATCCCCATGGTCGGTGGCTTGGATCTGTTTCTGGACTATCTCGCGAAGTATTCGCCCATAGTTGTGTTCATTATACTGGCAGCGGGGTTTGGCATCGTGACGCTTCTCCTCAGCTATCTCGTCCAACCAAAATATCCCGAAGATGAAAAATTGAGCGTGTATGAATGCGGCAGCGAGCCGTTTTCCGATTCCCGGATGCCGTTTCCCGTCCGGTATTACGTCATTGCGATGCTGTTCGTGATATTCGATATCGAAGTCATTTTTCTCTATCCCTGGGCCGTGACTTTTGACCGGCTGGGCGTGATCGGCCTCATTGAAATGATGATTTTCATTGGTCTGTTTGTCGTTGCCTACGTGTATGCGTGGAGAAAGGGCGCGCTGGAGTGGGACTGATCCAAATAGGGAAAAAGCACGAAAAGGACGGCGATATCGGGGTCATCACGTTGTCCCTGGAAAAGGCGGCGAATTGGGCACGCAAGGGATCGCTCTGGCCGATGACGTTCGGGTTGGCCTGTTGCGCGATCGAGATGATTGCCGCGGTTTCCTCCCGGTATGACGTGGACCGGTACGGGGCCGGCGTGTTTCGTGGTTCTCCACGACAATCCGATCTCATGATCGTGGCGGGCACGGTGTGCCGGCGTATGGCTCCGGTCATTCGCAAAATCTACGATCAGATGCCCGAACCCAAATACGTCATTTCCATGGGGTCCTGCGCCACGTCCGGGAACATTTACGACAGTTACAGCGTGGTCCAGGGCGTGGATCGCTTCGTGCCGGTCGATATTTACGTGCCCGGGTGCCCCCCGACCCCCGAAGCCTTGTTCGACGGGATTTTGAAGCTCCAGGATCAGATCATGCAGAAGCGGGTCTTTACGAAGCAGCCCGAAGAAGTCAGGCCCAAGGAGAAGGCCGTCGGATAATGCACCCTCTTGCCGAAACCATCCAGGCCCGGTTTCCCGACGGATTCCTGAGTGCTCAGGAATGGCGGGGCGACCTGGCCGTGACGGTGAAACGCGAAGCCCTGCACGCGATCGGCCGTTTCCTGAAGGATGATCCGTCCATGGCTTGCGATTACATCGTGCACGTCAGTTCGGTGGATTGGCCGGATGAGGAGGAACGCTTTGAAGTGGTGTACGAAGTGTATTCCATCCGCCATCGCCATCGGATTCGCGTGAAAACACGGGTGCCGGAACGCGACTGTTTCGTGGATTCCTTGACGGATATTTGGCCGGGCGCCGACTTCATGGAGCGGGAAGTGTTCGATATGATGGGTATTCGGTTCAACAACCACCCGGACATGCGACGAATCTTGATGCCGGACGATTTCCCCGAAGGCTACCCGTTGCGAAAGGATTTCCCGCTGCAAGGGAAAGGCTGGCGCGATACGTTTGATTTTCTGAATGAGGGGGCGGCCTCCTGAGCCGGCACTGTTCGAGAAGCCACCATGGCGCATCTAGAGGACCAACGCGAAACCATCTACAAAGTCGACCCGGCCAATCCGGAGACCAAGGATCTGCCGATCCTGCGGACCGAGGAATTGTTGTTGAACATGGGGCCGCAGCATCCCGCGACGCATGGCGTGCTGAAAGTGATCCTCGACCTCGAAGGAGAGCGGATTACGAAATCCACGGTGGTCATGGGCTTTCTCCATCGCGGCGTGGAAAAACTCGCCGAATACGGGACGTATCATCAATTCATTCCTCATACGGACCGTCTCGATTACGTCTGCGCGATGTACAACAACTTCGCGTATTGCCGGGCCGTGGAGAAATTGATGAACGTCACCGTGCCCGAGCGGGCGGAATATTTACGCACCATCGTGGCGGAGGTTCAACGGATTATCGGGCACCTGTTCTGGTTGGGGACGCAGGCGCTCGATATCGGGGCGATGACCGTGTTTTTCTACACGTTCCGTGACCGGGAGATTCTGCTCGATTGGTTCGATGAACTGTGCGGGGCGCGGCTGACGACCAGTTGGTACCGGATCGGCGGCGTGGAACGCGACTTTACCGCTTCGCTGGAGACCAGGATTCGGGACTTTCTGGCGTACTTTCCTCCGAAGATCGATGAATACGTGGTGTTCCTGGAAAAAAATCGTATCTGGCTGGCGCGGACCGTGGGTGTGGCGGTCATCTCCGCGGAGGACGCGTTGGGTTATGGGTTGAGTGGTCCCACGCTCCGGGGTTCGGGCGTCGATTATGACTTGCGTAAATACGAATCGTATGGCGCCTATCCCAAGTGCGAGTTCAGCGTGCCGGTAGGCAAGAACGGCGACACGTATGACCGGTATTGGATTCGAATCGAGGAAATGCGTGAGAGCATCAAGATCATTCGCCAGTGCATGGACCAGATGCCGAAGGAAGGTCCGGTGCTGGCCGACGTGCCCAGCGTCACCCTGCCTCCCAAGAACCGGGTATTCACGAATCTCGAATCCATGATCCAGCAGTTCAAACTGTTTTCACAAGGTTTTGATGCGCCGCCCGGTGAGATTTATTGTGGGACCGAAGCGCATAAAGGTGAACTGGGATTCTATATCGTGAGCACGGGCGGCGGGAAACCCTATCGCCTGAAGATCCGATCCCCGTCCTTTATTCACATGGGGGCGTTTGATTATATGGCCAAGGGGTACATGATTGCCGACGCGGTCACGATTTTCGGGTCGTATGACATTGTCATGGGAGAATGCGACCGATAGCAGACTGTTGAAAAAGCCCACCAGCGGCGTTCTCGTTGCTCGAAGGCTTCAACGTACTTTTCAGTACGCCTCGGCCTTCTCACTGCCTGCGGCCTTGCTGGTGAACTTTTTGAACAGCCTGTCAAGAAGTTGGAGTCATTGAAAAAAACCTGATGAGTCCTGAGTAGAGGGGCGGGAGAGATAAATGGCACTCAAACCGGTTACGTCACCCGATACTGAAGCCGCGACGATTGCCCTGAATATCGACGGCGAAACCGTCACCGCGAAAGAAGGGGTTTCGCTGTACGACGTGATTTCCAGCATGGGGAAAATCGTCCCGGCCATGTGTTATCACTATACGTTCGATCCCTTCGGATCCTGCGGCATGTGCCTGGTCCTGCAGGAAGGGAAAAAGTCGCCGGTGCGGTCCTGCACCGCCAAGGCGACCGAAGGCATGGTGATCCGGACGGATGGGGAAGACCTGTTTGCGGCGCGAAAGAAGGCCGTGGAAAAACACCTGTCCGTGCATCCCCTGGATTGTCCGGTCTGCGACGCGGACGGGCATTGCGAATTGCAAGACATGGCTTTCGAGCACCAGGTCACCAACCTGGCCAACGCCAAACAGAAAAATATTCCGGAAGACACGAGAAGCCTGGTGCTCGATTTCAACATGAACCGGTGCATTGCCTGTGGGGAATGTATCAACATCTGCAAGGACGTCCAGCGTATCGACGCGTTGCAGTTCATGAAGAAGGGCGGGTTTACGCAGGTCGTGGCCAAGGGGGATCACGCCTTGGACTGCGAGTTTTGCGGTGATTGTCTCGCGGTCTGTCCGGTGGGCGCGATTACCAATAAATTTTCAAAATACGTGTACAAGCCCTGGCAGCTTCGAAAAACCACGACCACCTGCACGTACTGCGGGGACGGCTGTCAGATGTACGTGGAAACGAAGGATACGGAAGTCGTGCGGGTGACCTCTCCCTTGTCCTGGAAAAACAAATGGGGCGACCGGGGGGATACGATCAATGGTCACGGAGGGCTCTGTGTGCGAGGGCGCTTCGGCTTCCAGTTCATTGACAGTAAAGAACGGCTCAAGGAACCGCTCGTTCGGAACAAAACGGGCTTGGCCCCAACGCCGTGGATCGAAGCCCTGGACACGACCGCGGAGCGGCTGAAGGATATCAAGAGCCGGTACGGGTCCGAAGCCATCGCAGGATTGATCACGGCACGGTGCACGAATGAAGAGCTGTACGTGTTCCAGCGATTCATGCGGACCGTGCTCGGGACGAACAACCTCGACAGCAGCGCGCGATACGGTCATATGAATTTCGTGCGGGCGGTCCATCATGCCCTCGGGATCAACCGGACAATGAACGCCTCGGCCGACCTCACGAAAGCCAAGGCGATCCTGGTGGTGGGAGCCAATGTCACGGAAACGAATCCCGTGGCCAGCCTGCGGGTGAAAGCTGCGATCGGCACTTACAATGCGTCGGTGATCGTGGTGGATTCCATGCAAACCAACCTGGCCAAATTGGCGTCGCATCCGGTGATGGTCAAACCGGGGTCGGAGGGCGCGTTCGTTAAAGGATTGGTCAAATCGGTCCTGGAGCAGGATCTCATCGATCCTGACGCGACCGCTCAGGCCCCCGAGGCCTTGTCTGCCTTGAAAGCCGCGGCCCAGGCGGTTTCGCTTGACGCCGTCGCCGCTGAAACGGGAATCCCGGTCGAGACGATTCAGGAGGCAGCCAGGATATTTGCAGAAGCCCCGCGTTCCGTCATCCTGTGCGGGGAAGGGATCGTGCGCCAGCCCGACGGGTATCACCATACCTTGTCCCTGGTCGACCTGGCGTGGGTCACGGGAAAATTGAATAAACCCGGGTGCGGGATCAATACGTTCACCGAGGAGGGAAACGAGCAGGGGGCCGTGGATATGGGCGTCGCCCCGGAATTTCTTCCGGGCCCGGTGTCCTATGCGCAACCCGAGGCGCGGCAAAAATTCTCCGAAGCATGGGGCTCGGCGCTGCCGGACGCACAGGCCGGCAAATCGCTCGTCGAAATTTTGGAAGACTGCCGCGCCGGCAAGATTAAAGCCCTCTACCTCGTGGGAGAAAATCCGTTGGCCACGCTTCCGAAATCATTTGGCGTGGAAGAAGCCCTGAACCACTTGGAACTGTTGATCTGCCAGGATCCTTTCCTGACGGAGACGGCGCGCTATGCGCACGTCGTGTTCCCCGCGTGTACGTTTGCGGAAAAGGACGGTACCGTCACGAACCAGGAGGGGATGGTGCAATTCCTGAGGCCGGCGCTGGACCCGCTGGGTGAAAGTGCGCTGGATTGGCATATCATGGTAGGGCTTGCCAACGGCATGGGGCATTCGCTTCCGTATGAAGATACCCAGGATATTCAAGCGGAAATTCGGAAGGCGCTTCCCGGCTACTACAATCTCGGCGAACCCCGGCCCGTTGTCGCTGATGCCGCGGCGTATCTTCGGAACGGGTACGCGGATTCGGTTCGCGCCCGGTATGCCGGTGGCCGCGCACAAGAGTCCGGCCGGCCGTACGGATTGAAATTGATTCAACTCATTTATCATTCGGGAAAATTGTCCACGAAGGCGTCCGGGTTGATGGATGTTTCGCCGAATACCGGAGCGTTACGGATGTCCCTGGAGGAATGTGAACGGTTGGGGCTCGCCGAAGGCGGCCGCGTTCGCGTGACCTCGGATCAGGGCAGCCTGGAATTGGGCGTGCAAGTCGACGTCAACGTGCTGCCGGGCACCTGTGCATTCCCTGAACATTTTAATGAGCCTCCGGTCAAGGATCTGGTCCGGGTCGTCGTGGACCCCGTCACGCGGGTGCCCTATTTCAAGTCCGCGCAGGTGACAATCGAAAAAATTTAGGAGCGTCTCGTGGATACGCAAAAGCAAACGACACGATGGTTGGACGCGGTCTTGTTCCGCGAAATCTGGAAAGCAATGAAGGTCACCTTCAAACACATGTTGCACCGCCCGATGACCTTCCAGTATCCGCGTGAAAAGCGAACGATTCCCGACGCGCATCGCGGGGCTCTGGGCTTGTTGCGGTACGACAACGGGCAGGAACGGTGCGTCGGATGTGACCTCTGCGAGGCCGCCTGTCCGTCACGGTGCATCAAAGTCATCAGTGAAGAGGACAAATCCCTGCCCCTGCAACGGTACGCGACCGAGTTTTACATCGATATTACCAAATGCGTGTTTTGCGGATATTGCGTGGAAGCCTGTCCGGTGAATGCGTTGGCCATGACGAAGATGTACGAGTATTCGACTCATGACAAACGGACCCTCCTGTTCGACAAACAGCGACTCTACGAAATCGGTGAGCAACATTTGGAAGACGCAAAAAAATATCTCTATGCCCATAACCAGGAACAAGATGACGAGGAGAGTCGCGCCTACCGCTATCATTTCCCGCAGCCTGTAGGGAAAACCGAGGCTTCCGACTCGTAATCCTTCATGATGATGTACGTATTGTTCGGGTACTTTGCGACCGTGAGTATCCTGTCGGGGATTTTTACGATTGCCCTGAAAAATCCCGTCCATTGCGGCCTGAGCCTCTTGTCGTTGCTTTTGCACGTGGCCGGGCTTTTCGTGTTGCTCAACGCCGAGTTTCTCTTTGCCGTGCAGATCATCGTCTACGCCGGGGCTATCCTCGTGCTCTACCTCTTCGTCCTGATGTTGCTCAGCCTGAAAACCGAAGAACAGTACCTGCATAAGAAATATCCCTTTTTCCTGTTCGCCGGCGTCGCGATTCTCGGGGAATTACTCATCCTGGTGTTTCAAACCCCCTACGGCGGGGCCAAGGGGACCGCGACCCCGGAAATCGTGTTGCAGACCGGCCCGAGTCACGCCGTGGGGATCACCATGTTCAGTGACTACTTGTTGTTGTTCGAGATCGTGGGAGTCTTTCTTTTGGGAGCCATTATCGGGGCGATTGTCCTGGCCAAAACCCCGACGGGTCCGGTCCCGGAGCCAACGGGCCAACGCAAGTAACTCATCATGATTCCTCTTTCGGCATACGTGGCGTTGAGTGCCATCCTGTTTATGACGGGGTTGTTGGGCGTCCTGATCCGGCGAAACTTCATTATTGTGCTGATGTCGGTCGAGATCATGTTGAATGCGGCGAACATCAATCTTGTCGCGTTCTCCCATTATCTTTCGTCGATGGCCGGCCAGATGGCGGCGTTGTTCGTGATCGCGATCGCCGCGGGGGAGGCTGCCGTGGGCCTGGCGATCATCATCGTGGTGTTCCGTGGAAAAATTGCGACGAACGTCGACCAGATTAACCTGTTGAAGTGGTAACGTGTCCGATCTTCTTGTCATTCTCATACCCGTCTTCCCGCTGATCGCGGTCCTGGTGAACGGCTTGCTCGGCCACCGGTACACCACCGGCCTGGCCGGCCGCATTGCCGTGGGTTCCATCGGCCTCTCTTTTCTGTGTGCCGTCGCGGTGGTGGCCGGCGTACTCTCCGATCCCGCGCCCCGTGAGGTCATTGCCTATTCGTGGATTTTCGGCGGAGACCTGCACGTCAATTTCGGATTTTTGATCGATCCGCTGACCGCCGTGATGTTGATGGTGGTGACGGGGGTCGGTTTCCTGATTCACGTCTATTCCGTCGGATACATGCACGGAGAAGACGGCTTTACCCGCTTCTTCGTGTACATGAACCTGTTCATGGTCTCCATGCTGTTGCTGGTCATGGGGAACAATTTCCTGGTGCTCTTCATTGGCTGGGAAGGGGTCGGTCTCTGTTCCTACCTCCTGATCGGGTATTACTTCAACAAGGTCTCCGCGGCCAAGGCTGCCACCAAGGCGTTTGTGGTCAACCGGATCGGCGACGCCGGGTTTTTGCTGGCGATCTTTCTGGTCTTCGTCAATTTCAAGACCCTGGACTACCTGAAGGTCTTCGAAAACGCGAACCAGCTCTCCGTTGAAATGGCCACGGCCATTACGCTATGCCTGTTGGTGGGCGCGATCGGGAAGTCCGCTCAAATTCCCCTGTATACGTGGTTGCCCGATGCCATGGAAGGCCCGACGCCGGTGAGCGCGTTGATTCACGCTGCGACGATGGTCACGGCCGGGGTGTACATGGTGGTGCGCAATCACGTGTTGTTCGACATGGCTCCCGTGTCCACGGCCACGGTGGGGATCATCGGCGGCCTGACCGCGTTATTTGCCGCCACAATCGGGCTGGTGCAAAACGACATCAAGCGCGTGCTGGCGTATTCGACCGTCAGCCAGTTGGGTTATATGTTTCTGGCCTGTGGGGTCGGGGCGTACGTCGCCGCCATTTTCCATCTGGTGACCCACGCCTTTTTCAAGGCGCTCCTGTTCCTGTCCGCCGGCGCGGTGATCCATTCGCTCGAAGGGGAACAGGACATCAGAAAAATGGGCGGGCTTTCCAAAAAAATTCCCGTGACCCACGCCGTGTTTCTCATCGGCACCCTGGCGATTGCCGGCATCCCGCCTTTGGCGGGGTTCTGGAGCAAGGATGAAATCATGGCCCATGCCTTCGTCCATCATCATTACGTGTTGTATGCCTTTGCCGCGGCCGGCGCGTTCCTGACTTCCTTTTACATGTTCCGTCTCACCTATGTGACGTTTTACGGGCAATCCCGGGTGGACCCGAAGGTGGAACATCATATTCATGAGTCGCCGCCGGTCATGACCGTGCCGCTCATGATCCTGGCCGGGCTCTCCGTACTGGGCGGGTTTCTGGGCGTGCCGCCGGAACATGGCTGGTTCCATGGATTTTTGGAATCCGTGGCCACTCCCGTGGGCGCGGTGACGCATGAAGTCGGCATGGGGACCCTCATCGGATTGATGGCGGGGGCCATCGGTATCGCGTTGGGCGGTTGGGGGGTGGCGCACTATTTGTACGCGATCAAGCCGGGGACCGCGGATGCATGGTCGGAACGGTTCGCCGGGGCCTATGGGACGCTGTTGAACAAATACTACGTGGATGAATTGTACGACGTCCTCTTCGTGGAGCCTTGCAAACGGCTTGGCCGGCTATGGGATTGGATCGATCAACACGTCATCGATCGCTTTATCAGGGGGATCGGTCACGGAGCCGACGTGAGCGCGGCCGGGGTGACTTGGACCGAAAAGCACGTGATTTACGCAGGACTCAACGTGATCGGGTACGCCAACCATCTGGCTGCCTGGTCCTGGCGGAAATTACAGACCGGGTTGGTCAATCATTATGCCGCAGTGATTGTCATCGGCCTTTTTCTTCTCACGCATTTTATCCTCGTGTGGTTGACCGGGAGTTCTCTCTTGTAGGGTTGAGTGATTGGCGATGCTTGAAGAACTGGAATTTGGATTCCCGCTTTTGTCGATGCTGCTCTGGTTCCCGCTTTTCGGGGCGATCTGGCTGTGGCTGCAAAGGGATCCCTATCTGATCAAGGCGGCTGCCTTGGTCGTCGCAGTGATCGAACTGGTTTTCGCCGTGCTCCTGTTGCTTCGGTTCATCCCGGAATCGGCAGCGATGCAATTCAGCGAACGGGTGAATTGGATTCCGGCTCTGGGTATTTCCTATCACCTCGCCGTGGACGGTATCAGCATCCTGTTTGTCGGCCTTTCGGCCTTCATCACGGTCCTGATCATTCTCTATTCATGGGATACCGTGCAGGACAGGGCCAAAGCGTACTTCATGAGTATCCTGGCTTTGGAAACGACGATTATGGGGATTTTCGTGTCCATCGACCTGATCCTCTTCTTCGTGTTCTGGGAACTCATGCTCGTACCCAGCTATTTCCTGATCAAACTGTGGGGCGTGGGCGAGGCAAAAGAATACGCCGCGCTCAAGTACGTGTTGTATACCCTGTTGGGCAGCGTGTTCATGCTGGTCGGATTCGCCCTGCTGAGTTTGAATTGCCACGACGTCACGAATACGTATAGTTTCGATCTGCTGGCCCTGTTGAAGGTGCCGGTTCCGGTCTCGGATCAACTCTTGATCTTCTGGCTCATCTTCATGGGATTGGCCTTCAAGGCTCCGGTCTTTCCGTTCCACACGTGGTTGCCGGACGCGCTGGTACAAGGGCCGATCGGGATGTCCGTGGTGCTGGCGGGCGTCAAGTTAGGCACGTACGGGTTCCTCCGGTTCAGTTTCCCGTTGCTGCCGGAAGCCTCGACCAATGCCACCGTGGTGGTGATCGTCATGACTTTGGCGCTGGCCGCCATTGTCTGGGGAGCCATCATCGCCATCATGCAGCCAGACTTCAGACGCCTGCTTGTGTTCAGCAGCATCAGCCACTTGGGGTTTGTCGTGTTGGGCCTGTTTGCCCTGAATTTCCAGGGGTTGCAGGGCGGTCTGCTGCAAATGATCAATTTGGGATTTACCACCGCCGGCCTCTTTTTCCTGGCCGGGTTTCTCTATGACCGGCTCGGCAACACGCTCCTCGACAATTGCGGAGGCATCGCCTCGAAAATGCCCCTGCTTGCGACCTTTTTCCTGATCATCGGAATGGCTTCGATCGGATTGCCCGGAACGAATGGATTCATCGGGGAATTTCTGATCCTGCTCGGCGCCTTTCAAGCGCATTGGGTGTATGGAGCCGTGGCCGTTTCGGGCGTGATCTTCGCCGCGGCCTATTTCCTGTGGTATTACGAACGGGCGATTTTCGGCCCTGTCGGCGAGCATGTCCCGCAAGTGCTCAAGGACCTGACGCAGCGCGAAACGATCATCGCCGTGTCCCTGTGTGTCATGATTTTCTGGATCGGGCTCTATCCCTCGCCGTTTTTGCGAATGGTCAACGGTTCGGTGCAGGCCGTGATGGACCGGTTGGACCACGGGTCGATCGCGAGCATTGAACGGGACCGGATGCTGTTGTCCCATGCCGTGGCATTTGAACCTGAAGGGCAGGACCGAGCCGTGACAATCCGCAATCCGATCACCCCCGATTCCGGAAGGCAGGACTGAGCCATGGGACAGTTGGCCTTACTGGCAACATTGTTTGCCCCGTTCCTGGGGTCGGTCGTGTTGCTGTTCATTCCCAATCGTGAGCCGTTCCTGGTGCGCGTCGTGGCTGCGGCTTCAGCCGGGGTGGCGCTACTCGCTTCTCTCTACGTGTTTCTGGCCTATGACCCTGGTCAGGGTGGCTTCCAATTCATCACCAAGTGGGCGTGGTCCGAGGAACTGGGTATCGGGTTTCACATCGGAGTGGACGGAATCGGGGCCCCGTTGGTCTTTGCCTCGGCCATTCTGCTGTTTGCGGGCATCTTCATTTCATGGCATATCAAGGACCGCACCAAGGAATTTTACATCTTCCTGTTGATCCTGGCGGCGGCGACCATCGGGGTCTTCATGTCGCTGGACCTGTTCTTCCTCTATTTCTTCTATGAAATGTCGGTGTTGCCCATGTACGTGCTGCTGGGCGTGTGGGGAAGTCACACCAAGGGCTATTTGAGCATGACCGATGAGGAAGGCCGGAAGCTTCGGGATTCGGTCGGGTTCATCCTGAACTTCGGGTCGAACAGCAAGGAATACGCCGCGATGAAACTCACGCTGTTCCTCTCGGCGGGAGCGGTGTTCGCGTTGATGGGCATCCTGCTGATTTACCATTTCTCGCCGGTCCACACGTTCGATATCCTGGTGCTGCGGGAAGTGGCTCATTTCGACGGCACGCTGGCGACGATTATCTGGGTGTTGGTCTTCTTCGGCTTTGCGTCCATCGCACCCATCTGGCCCTTGCATTCCTGGTCGCCCGTCGGGCACGCCGCGGCTCCGGCCGCGACCAGCATGTTGCACGCCGGCGTGCTCATGAAACTCGGCCATTTCTCCATCATTCGCGTGGCCTATGAAATCCTGCCCGACGCCACACGTGAACTTATGCCCATCGCCGCGGTGTTGTGTGTGTTCAGCATTATTTACGGCGGGTTTGTCGCGTATTTCGCCAAGGACACGAAGTACGTCATCGGGTATTCCAGTTCCAGTCACATGGGCTACGTGTTCCTGGGCATGGCCGCGCTGGATTACATCAGCTTGACCGGCGCGGTGATCTACATGTTCGCGCACGCCTTGGCCACGGGCATGCTCTTCGCCATGGCAGGCTGGGTGTATGACCAAACCCATACCCGGGACATTCCGTCCCTGGGCGGGCTGGTCAAGAATATGCCGTTTCTGGCCGGGGCCTTTATTATCGCCTGCATGGCGTCGGTCGGGATGCCGGGCACCGTGAACTTTATCGCCGAAATCATGATTATCGTCGGCTCATGGGAGAAATATCCGTTCCAGGTGGTGGTGGCCGTGTTGGGAATCGTGTTGACGATGGCCTATCTCTTCAAAATGATGCGCGGGCTGTTCTATGGCAACATGTCGCCCGAATACGCGCATACCCGTGACACGTCGAACTGGGTGGACCGGTTCCCGCTGCTCCTGATGATCGGTTGCAGCATCTTTTTCGGGATCTTCCCCATGCACTTCTATAACGTCGTACGTTCCACGGTCGTGCCGATGTTGGATCGAATCAACCAAGTCGCTCCGATGGTCACCCAGAATACGACAGGATTGTTACCGTAACCAATCATGACGTTCGACCTTACCCTATCGGGCTCAGACCTCCTCCTCCTGGCGCCGGAGATCTTCCTCACCATCTGGTTGTGCGTGGTGTTGGCTGTCGACTTTACCTATAAACAGATCGACCACGAAAACCTGGCCTACCTGAGTGTGGGGGGCGTCATCGCCACGCTCATCAACCTGATCTGGTTTGATTACACCGGAGTCCAGGGCGCACTTTTCAAAGACATGTTTGTCCTGGATGGGGTGGCGATCTTCTTCAAGATTCTGGTGTTGATCTCTACGGCGATGGTCCTGCTGGCTTCGATCGACTACGTGAAATCGTTCAAGTTTTTCAAGGGCGAATATTATTTCCTGGTCATGATGTCGGCCCTGGGCATGATGTTCATGGCTTCGGCTCAGGACTTGCTTTCCGTCTTCGTCACGTTGGAATTTTCCACCTTCGGCTTTTACGTCCTGGTGGCCTATCTGCGGGAAGACCAGAAATCCAGCGAAGCGGGACTGAAATTCTTCATCCTGGGTGTGTTCGCCGCGGGGTTGCTCGCGTATGGCATCAGTCTCGTCTATGGCGAAACAGGAACACTGGTGTTTTCCGAAATGGCCTCGGCGCCCGGCAGCATTGGGCTGGCTATCGGCTTCATCATGATCTTCGCCGCGTTAGGCTTCAAAATCGGGGCCGTGCCCTTTCATTCCTGGATTCCCGATACGTATCAGGGAGCCCCCACGCCCGTCACCGCCTTCCTGTCGATCGCGCCCAAAGGTGCGGCGTTAGCCATTCTCATCCGCATGTTCTACGTCGCGCTGGCGACGTTCAAACCCACGTGGGTCCTCCTGTTCGTCGTGGCCTCCATCGTGTCCATGACCTACGGCAACATCGTGGCCATTGCCCAGAAAAACATCAAACGGCTGCTCGCCTATTCCGGCATCGCGCAGATCGGCAACGTCATGATCGGTCTGGCGGCCGGAACCAAACGGGGCAGTGACGCAATCCTTTTTTATTTGCTCACCTACCTGTTTGCCAACCTGGGGGCCTTTGCCGTGGTCATCGGCGTCAGCAACCTGATCAAGAGCGATGAGATTGAAGATTACAGCGGATTGAATCGCCGGTCGCCGTTTCTCGCGGCCGCCATGCTGCTCTTTCTGTTGTCGCTCGCCGGTGTGCCTCCGTTGGCCGGCTTCATCGGCAAACTCTATATCTTTGTCGCGGCTATTGAACAGGAACTGTACACGCTGTTGATCGTCGGGCTGATCAACATCGTCATCTCCATGTACTACTACCTGGTCGTGGTCAAGAAGATGTACATCAACGAACCCCACGATCCCACGCCGCTTTCGGTATCGACCCCGCTGAAAACCGTCATCTTCGTCGGCATCGCCGGCACCCTCCTGCTCGGCATTTACCCCAAACCCTTCATCGACTGGGCCGTTGCCGCCACCCTGATGTTCTCGAATCTTAGTGCCCCCACCGCAGCAGATCCCGCCGTCTTGACGTCCCTGATGGGCGGATAAGACAGACGAACGTAGCCAGATCGGAAAACAGCCCCCTTCCCAACCCTTATCGTATTGATATTTCAATGCTGCGTCCGAGTGCGGATGCAAATTTTTCCAAGGTGGACAAGCGAATGTCTTCGGCGTGATTTTCAATTCTGGAAATGGCCGATTTCCGGGTATGCAGTTTCTCGGCCATTTTTTCTTGCGTTAAGCCTGAAGCCTCACGAGCCTGCCTGAGCAGCACCCCTATTTTGAACGCTTTGTAGCCTTCGTCAAAGCCAGCCCTGAACTCAGAGTCAGATTTCTTTCTTTTACGGATATAGGCTTTTAAATCACTCATTTTGAATGTCTCCTGTTGAGGTAATCTTTAGCATGAAAATAGTCAATGTACCCCGAACTGTCATTCCCGACGTTTGTAATCGGGAATCCAGAGTCTTTTTCTCTTTCTTTTCACTTCTTGGCGTGTAGGCGGCAAGCCTGCATTTGAACCTTGTTCAATGCGTTCTTTGGAGAACTGTAAAAAAGTTTGAGTTTGTTGTGTTTGGGTGTCAACTGACGCCCCTTTTTGTTATCAGCAGATTCATTAACTATACTCCACATTTATAATATATTTGTGGAGTATATATAAGAGGAAGCCCATGCCGGTTGAAGCACAAGAAAAGAGAGAAAGAAAGATGGATGGAGACTTTTCCAAACTGAAGCGACCGCGATACCCGATGCCGGATTTTGTCAGACAGGCGCTGGACGAGAAGGGCTTGATGGAGGCATATCGAAAGCGTCCCGCGTATCAGCAGAACGACTATGTCGGTTGGATCAACCGCGCCAAGCGCCAAGAGACAAAAGAAAAACGGCTGCGCCAGATGCTTGATGAACTCGAAAAAGGCGGCGTCTATATGAAAATGAAACACCCGGCATCGGCGTAGAAAAGCCAATGAGCCCTGGTGTCAAGAATAACGGCGATGAAACAGTTACAAGAAGATTTGTGGCAAAGCACGATCCATAGCATGGGCTCGTTAAACACCCATGCGTATTTCCTTCGACGACCGGAAGGGAACGTGCTTTTTTACAATACCGAAAACGAGGGCGATTTCGAGGAAATGGCTGAGCGGGGAGGTATTCAGTTCCAGCTTCTGAGCCACCGCGATGAATCGGGTCCGTCGTTGAACCGTATCAAAGACCTGTTCGGCTCCAGGTTGTGTTGCAGTGCCTTGGAAGCCCCGATTGTGGGCAACGATGCGCAGGTGGATGTAACTTTTCAGGTAGAAGATCATCATCTGGGCGATATTGACATCATCCATACCCCCGGTCATACCGAAGGCAGCCTTTGTTTTTTCTACAAGTCGCCGTATGGGAAATCCTACCTCTTTACCGGTGATACGATTTTTCAGTTGAGGGCGAAGTGGGCGACGTTGGTATTTGCGCGATCCGGTGGCAGCAAGGCGTCACTTGCCGAAAGCCTGATACGGCTTCGAGACCTGAATCCTGACATCGTCATGAGCAGTGCTTTCGTCGGGAACGTGTCAGTCGTGGAAGTCAGTGGTGACGAATGGGCTCAAGCCATTGATGACAACGTCAGCCGATTAAGGAAAGAGTCCTGACCGCCAAACTTCAGCCGCCTCTCGGCGTGCTAGAAATATAGTTAGGCGGCCTCGATGGGCGAGAGACCTTCGGCCTTGGCGGCTCGAACTAGTGCGGCGTCGAGGCTGGCGAGGGCCGCATCCTGCCGTTTGGCCAATTCCAGATAAACGGCATCATAGAAAGACAGGCCATGCGTTTGGGCGAGAGAGAAAGCCGTTGACAGGTTGAGATCCGCGTCGGTTTGTATGGGAAGCCATTTCAGGGCTTCCAAACATTCCGTCACACGGCCGGCGGAGATGTGCTTTCGGCGTTTGGCCACGATCAAGCAGTTGCGGACTTCCATGTGCCACAATTGTGGTACAAGAGCCGTGTCCTGTGTAAGACGGGATTGTGCGGTTTCGGCTCGCGGATCTTTTTCATCATCGAGAAACCAAGACATGGTAACCGACGCATCCAGAACCAGGGTACTCAATAGCGATGCCCTTCGTGACGGGCGGCGAGAATTTCCTCGAGAGACATGCCAATGCCTTTCCATGATGCACGCCACACTTTGAAACGCTCGACTGCCGCCTTACGGGCGGCGTGGTCCTGTCTCTCAGCCGGCACGAGATGGGCAACCGGTTTGCCGTGGCGGGTGATCGCGATTGTTTCACCGCGCTCCACTGCGCTCAGGAGTTGTGCAAGATGGGTCTTGGCTTCTGTTGCTTGAATTTCACGCATTTTATTCAAACTGGTCATTTTAACCGGTCAATATTAGCACGACTTTCAAGGCCGGATCAACTGTATCTGTGGGTTCGGTCTGACGGCCCTTCCCCCCACCGGTTCGCCTGCGGGCTTCGCCTTTGGCTTACCGACTCCCCCTCAAGGGGGGAGTGACTCGGGAAGGCCCTACTTGGTCTTTTTGACGTAGGCTTTGTACACCGTTTTGGGGTTCGTCGCTTCTTCTTCGAGGCCGACCCATTCGTGGCCGGTGGTTTGGCACCAGGCGGGCATGTCTTTTTTGATGCCTTCGTCATCGGAGAGGACTTCGAGGACTTGGCCGGTGGTGAGTTCCTTAATTTTCTTGGAGGTGAGAATGATGGGCATGGGGCAGAAGTACCCCAGCGTATCGAGTGTGATATCGGATTGGATCATGATTTTCCTTAACCCTTCCCCCTCACCCTGCCCTCTCCCAAAGGGAGAGGGTGTTGTTGCTCAAATAAACAAATTCACGGAGCCGTCTTTGGCTTCCGCGAGGTAGGTCGAGACCCCGGCGAGTTGGTCCACGCCGTCAATCAGGGTCTCCTTGGAAATACCCAATAACCCCAACGTGGTGGTGCAGGCGATCATCTTGACGCCGAGATCCTGTGCGGTTTCGATCAGTTCCGGGACCCCGGGCATATGATTGTCACGCATGACTTTCTTCATCATCGTGGTGCCCAGCCCGCCGTAGTTGAATTTCGAAAGGGGCAGGCTTGCGGCACCCCCTTTGTTGATCCACCCGAAGGCCTTCCGAAGCAAGTCCTTGGCGGCACTGGTTGCCCCCGGTTTGCGAATGACGTTCAGCCCCCAGAACGTGAAGAACATGGTCACGTGCATGCCCATGGCTGCGGCGCCGGTGGCAATGATGAAAGCGGCCATGGCTTTATCCATGTCTCCGCTCAGGAGTACGATGGTCACCCGTTCCGGTTTGGATTCCTGAAGTCCGGCAAGGGCCTCGGCTGGTTCGACTTGAGTCATGGTCATGGGAACACCTGTTCCGATCTGCTAAAGGGTCGATGCTTGCAAACAGGACAACCTATCAGACGTTGTATATCACCTTTTTGAGGTTGTCAACAAAGCACGATTGCAGTAAAGGAACCTCTGATTTATTGTGATAGCGGGATGCAGGGCAAGGCGTCCCGGAGCGAAACCCGAGGCTTATCAGAGAGATAGGTGAGGGTTGAGCGAGGACACAACGCCGCCATGCGCCCGATAGTGCACTAAATCAGAGGTTCCTAAACAGGGATATGGCCGGCATGGTCGAGAGTATTCCCAATTTCAGCGAGGGCCGCGACCCGGCTGTCATCGAGCAACTCGAACATGCCCTGACCGCGACTCAGGGAGTTGCCCTGCTCGACCGGCACCGGGACGAGGATCATCACCGATGCGTCCTGACCGTGGTCGGTTCCGTTGAGTCCGTTGAGGAAGCTGTTTTTTCAGTGGTTGCCAAGGCTGCGGAAGTGATCAACCTGAAACATCACGCAGGCCGGCACCCGCGGCTTGGGGCGTGTGACGTGCTGCCGTTCGTTCCATTGTCAGGCTCGACCATGGAGCAATGCGCCGGACTTGCGCACCGGGTCGGGGCGAGAATCGGGCGGGATTTGCGCATACCGGTTTTTCTGTATGAAGAAGCCTGTGCGCGCCCCTTTCGCCGGCGATTGGAACAGATCCGGAAAGGGGGACTGGAGTCCCTGGGGAAGCGAATGGCCACCAACCGGGCGTGGGCTCCGGATTTCGGTCCGGCGGAGCCGCATCCGACGGCCGGTGTGATCGTGGTCGGGGCTCGCCATCCGCTTATTGCCTTCAACGTGGTGTTGCAGAGTCATGATGTGTCCCTGGCACGGGATATTGCCGGAACCATTCGCTCGTCGAACGGCGGGCTGCCGGCGGTCAAGGCCATCGGGCTGGAACTGAAAAGCCAGGGTTTGGTGCAGGTGTCGATGAATCTTGTCGACTATCATCAAACGCCCGTTCACGTGGCGTTCGAAGCCGTGAAACGGGCGGCGGCCCTCAAAGGCGTCGCCGTGGTCAAAAGCGAGTTGGTGGGTCTGATCCCCCAGGAGGCTCTTGCACAGACGGAGGGACGCGATCTTCGGCTTGATGCCTCGACGCAGGCGCAAACCTTGGAGCATCGACTCGGGCGATGTGGGTTGGGCTAAGGCAAGGCAGGATCCCCGGATCTTTCATGCTATTTTTCCCATTTGACAAAATTAAAGGTCGAAAACGATGAAACGATTCGCGCAACGACTGGTCAGTGCCCCCGCGTTTGAATACGTGATTATCGCGCTCATTCTCGGGAATGGGGCGTTGTTGGGCATGGAAACGTCTCAAGATTTGGTTCGCCGGTACGGAGAATGGATGCACCTGGGGAACCAACTCGTGTTGGGGGTGTTCATCCTCGAAGCTCTGCTGAAAATAGTGGCTGTGGCCCCGCAGGTCGACCGGTATTTTCGAGATGGCTGGAACGTCTTCGATTTTTCGGTGATCGTGTTCTCGCTGGTACCCGCGACCGGCGAGTATGCCATGATCGCCCGGCTCGCCCGGTTATTGCGGGTTCTGCGGTTGATTTCCACGATTCAGGAACTGCGCTTGATTGTTTCGACGCTCGTGCGCTCGATCCCGAGCATGGGACACGTCATGCTCCTGATGAGCATCATCTTTTATATCTATGCGATTACGGGCTACCAATTGTTTCACGAACACGACCCCGTCCATTGGCGAACCCTGGGCATTTCATTGTTGTCGCTGTTCCGGGTTGTGACGCTGGAAGATTGGACCGACATCATGTACACCGCTATGGAACTGCACCCGATGGCGTGGATCTATTTCGTCAGTTTCGTGGTGGTCGGCACGTTTGTCGTGATCAATCTTTTTATCGCGGTGGTTCTCAACAATCTTGAAGAGGCCAAAGCCGAGCGTCTGCGGGAACTGGAACAACCCGTCTCGCGGGAGGAAATTTTGCGCGATCTTCGTTCAACCCAAAAGGCCTTGCGCCGTTTGGAGGAACGCTTGGATCGTCAACGTGAGTCCTGACAACCTTCATGCAAGTCGTGCGCGGCACTCTTTCCAGTCACGACTCAAGCCGTTGCGCAATCGTCATCACACCTTTCTGGAACTCACGTTGTTCCATGGTCGAAGACCAGGACAGCCGAATCGCAGGCGCGTCATCTTCAGGGTAATCCACAAAAGGTTTCACGATAATCTCCGCTTCGGAGGCAAGCCGTTTGACGAACGCGCCATGATCCAGGTCATCCGGTCCCCTGAACGTCAGGATGCCGGGTGCGTGAGGGCCCTGCCATTCCAGGAAACGGCAATTCCGGTGCCCACCCAGCAGTTCCCTGGCCGTTTCTCGAAACGTCCGCTGTGGTTCCGTGTCGATGCCGCGTTGACCTCGTTGTTCACAGGCCTTGGCGAGTCCGGCAATGAGTCCGATGTTCTGCGTCCCGATTTCAAATCGTGATGCCGCCCCATCGAGGGTTGCTTCGTCGATCGCGCGGTAACGGGGACCCGTAAAAAAACTCTCACGTGCGACCAGCGCTCCCGTGCCGAGGGGGCCTTCACACCACTTGTGTCCGGTGAAAAAGTAGGCGTCGAAATCCAGCGCGTTCAGATCGACGGGAACGTGCCCAACGGCTTGCGCACCGTCGATGATGACCAGACAGTGTCGCGCCCTGGCCAATGATGCCACTTCGCGTATGGGAAAGATGCGCCCGTCAACGTGCGACACGTGGCTTATCACGACGGCGTTGACGCCGGGTTCGTCGAGCCGTTCTTCCAGCGTATGCAGAAACGAAGGAATGGACGTTGGCCTGATGGCATGAACGCGGACCCCTTCGCGTTCGAGCGCGCGAAGCTGTTTCGTAATGGAGGGGTTTTCGTGCGTCGTTGTGAGAATCGTATCGCCCGGCACCCATGTCAAGGAAGAAAGCAAAAGAGAATGCGCAGTTGAGGCGTTCGTGGTGAATGCGATACTCGAAGAATCCTTGACGTGTAAGAATGCGCCGACTTTTTGCCGGCAATCGCTGACCTTCCTGAGGTACCACTCGATGCCCGCTTCCGAATACAAATAGCCCCTGAATGCGGCCAGCGTCCGGTTCACTTCCTCTTCAGCTTCTGCAAGAGTCGGACACAGGGCCGCGTAATTCAGATAGATCATGGGTGTCAGTCAGCCCGACGGCTTTTGGGCCAGGGCAAGACCATGAAGTTCGGCCGGATCGGTATACCAGGCCACGGGGGTGAAGCCCGCGCCGGTCAGCAGGGATTCCGCGTGGTGACGTGTATATTTCCTGCTGATTTCCGTGAGAATTTCTTCCCCCTCTTCAAGGCGAAGAGTCAAGTCCAATTCAGGAATGGGAATCACTTGCCGGCAAACCGACCGAAGGCGCATCTCGATTTGCTGTTCATCATGATTGAACCGGGCCACGTGGTCGAAGTTGTCAGGATCAAATTCTGCTCCAATCACGACCTTCAACACGGACAAGATGTTTTTGTTGAACGCGGCCGAGAGCCCGGCTGAATCATTATACGCGGCTTCCAGACGCGCCACGTCCGTGATGAGTTGAACGCCAAGGAGAAAAAAATCGCCTGGATCCATTTCATGCGCGACCGACGACAGAAAGGCTGAAACGGCTTCAGGCCCCAAGTTGCCGATGGTTCCGCCCAAAAACACGACCAGGCGTCGTCCCCCCTGCGGAATGTGTTCCAAATGAGTCAGGAAATCCCCAACCACCCCGTGAACGTGTAGCCCTTCGTATTCTTCAACCAGCTCTTGCGCCACTCGTCGCACGATGCCCTCGCTGAAATCAAAGGGCACGTAGAACCGCAGTCGGTTTGTTCGGGCCATGGCGTCCAACAAGACCCGGGTTTTGGTGGCGGCCCCGGATCCCAATTCGACCAATTCCTCGGCACAGGTTCGCGCGATCACGTCATCGGCGATGGTTTTGAGTAATTGGTGTTCCGTGCGAGTCGGGTAATATTCGGGCACGGCGCAGATCCGTTCAAAGAGCGCGGAGCCGTGATCATCATAAAAATACTTCGTCGGTAATCGCCGTGGTTGCGACAGCAGACCCGAGCGAAGTTCGTCCCTGACGGCACCGGGATCCTGGTTGGCCAAGTGCACGTCGATTGTCATGTTGGATTGCTCAAGCATGAACGCGCATCGTGATGACAAGATAATGGATAACGTTGTTGAGGGGAGTGAATCGTGGAACCCGCACTGTAACGGGTCGCTTCTCTTTTGTGCAAGGAGTCAGATGCCTCGCGGTCTGACCCACGTTTCCACCCGGCCGAGAAACCCGTCGATCAACAATGCCAGGGCGGCCGCGGGTAAGGCTCCTGAAAGGATCACGGTCGTGTTGGCCATTTGCAGGCCCGCGACAATCGGCACGCCCAAGCCCCCCGCGCCGATGAATGCGGCCAGCGTGGTCGTGCCTACCGTGATGACCCCCGCGGTGCGTACGCCGGCCATGATCACGGGCGCGGCCAACGGCAATCGTACCCAATGGAGGATTTGCCATTCCGTCATGCCGAGGGCGCGAGCCGACTCCACGGCTTGGGGTGCGGCATCGCGAAGGCCCGAATAGGTATTCCTGACGATCGGGAAGAGAGAATAAATCCATAAGGCGATCACGGCCGGCAGGATACCGATGCCGAACACCGGGATCATGAAGGCGAGTAACGCAATGGATGGGATCGTTTGCGTCAGACCGATGCCTCGAATGACGGGTTCGGCAATGGCTTGTTGCCGTTCGAGCAGCAAACCCAAGGGAACAGCCAACAGAATCCCCAAGCCCAAAGCCAGCCCGGCCAAGGTCAGATGTTCGATGATTCGTCTCCCGAGATCCGTTCGCTTCGCCCACATATACGCCAAGAGCCCTTCCTGGTGAGAAACGGGTTGGGTGCCGGCATCATCGCTCGCAAACAAGTGGAGGGCCGACAGGGCATCGCGAGCCACCACTTCCACGGGTTCTCCGCCTTCCTGCAAACGATAATTCAATTGCCGCATGATCCCGGCGTCAAACGCGTTGGCCAGCAATCCCAGGATCGCTCCCAGTTCGGGGTGTTGCGCAAGCGTGGAGCCTCGAATGAGCCCCGACGCTTCATAAGGCGGGAAAAAGAGGAGATCGTCTTCAAGTACCACGAAGTCATACTCGGCAAGCCGCCCGTCGGTGGTATACACGTCAAGCACGTCGATTTCGCCGGCAGCGGCAGCCTGGTATTTCAGGGATTGTTGCATGGCCTGCACGAGTTGAAAGGTGAGGCCGTACCGTGTTTCCAGTCCTGGTAGTCCGTCGGGCCGGTTGATGAATTCATACCCGAATCCTCCCTTCAGAGAAGGCGCGACCTTGACGAGGTCCGAAATGGTTCGCAAGGGAATGCCGGTCGTTCGAGCGCGAGGAACCGCAAGGGCATAGGCATTCTCAAATCCCAATGGATTCAGCCACCACAAATCCCAGCGTTGTAAAAATTCTGCGCGAACGGTGTTGAGCGCCGTTCGGGGGTCTCCGGTCGGCGGTTGCTGCAAGATGCTGACGAGCCCGGTGCCCGTGTATTCGGGGTACAGGTCGATGGCTCCGGTCCGAAGCGCTTCAAAGCAGACCTGCGTGCCCGCCAGCCCCAATCGTCGTTCCACGGACAGGTCCGTGCGGGCTTCGATGAGTTGAGCGAAGATCTCAGCCAGGAGTTTGTTCTCCATGAAATTCTTTGAGCCGACGATAATGTGGGCTTCCTGTGAAAAGACCGGCATGGGCGGTAACGCGACGAAGACCAGCGCCGTGAAACACAGAGAATGAAGTAACCTGGTCATGCATGCTCTCCGCGGGATCGGTGGCGAAGCAATTGCACGACGTAGTCGTGTGCCGGAGCGTTGAGCAGGTCGGCAGGAGTTCCGGTCTGCAGGAGGCGTCCCTCTTTCAACACCGCGATGCGGTCGCCGAGTTGCAAGGCTTCATCAATATCGTGGGTGACCATGACCATGGTTTTGTTGAGACGCTGTTTGAGACTCAGGAATTGGCGTTGGAGTTCGTAACGGGTGATGGCGTCGAGCGCGCCGAATGGTTCGTCGAGCAGGACGATCCCGGGGTCGGCGGCGAGGGCTCGCGCAAACGCGACGCGTTGTCGTTGCCCACCGGACAGCTCAATGGGATACCGTGCTCGAAATTGTTGCGGGTCAAGATGAACGAGGTCCAGAAGCTCACGAACCCGGTTTGTTCTTTGTTCGGGCTTCCATCCAAGTAACAGCGGCACGAGACCAACGTTTTCTTCAACGGTCCAATGCGGCAGCAATCCGGCGTCCTGCTGCACGTACCCGACGCGGCGACGAAGATTGATGGGGTCTTTGACTCGCACAGGTTCGTGATGGATGCGAACCTCACCCGAACTGGGATGAGTCAACCCGTTGAACATTCGGAGCAAGGTTGTTTTGCCGGACCCGCTTTCCCCGATCAGGACCAGGGTTTCGCCTTCAACCACTTCGAGATCGACGTGGTCGAGGACTCGAACACCGGGGCCGAATTCCTTGCTCACGTCTCGGGTGCTCAGGACGGGTGGCTTCATCAGGTATTTCTTCTTGACAAGACCGGTGACGGATATATTACAAAGCAAGAGAGCTGATCGACTCTGCCGCAACGAAGTCAGCGTCGTATCGCATGGGTTCAATGTCTTATCTCCCAAGGATTATGCCGAGTTTCGTCGAAATACGGAAGGAATTATCCGCGGCGCGGGCCTGTACCGATCACATCTTTTCCCTGTTTCAACCGGAAACGCTCTATGAGCGTCCCATCCCGGAACGTCATCGCATCGTGTTTTACGTCGGCCATTTGGAGGCGTTTGATTGGAACCAGATTTGTCGCTGGACGTTGGGCCGGCCTTCCTTTCACGACACGTTTGATTCTTTATTCGAGGCGGGCATTGATCCCGAAGTCGGCTCGCAACAGCAAGACGCGCCCTCGGACTGGCCTTCGCTCGAAGAAATCCGGTGCTACAACGTCAAAGCCAGGGAGTCGGTTGATGCGGCGTTGGCAGACGCTCCGGAAACGGTCCTGCGCATGGCGATCGAGCATCGGTGGATGCACGCCGAGACCACGGCCTACCTGCTGCACCACGTTGCGTGTGAGAGAAAAAAATCGCCGTCTTTGTCTCCACCGCCTGAAAGTCCGCCGCCGAATCACGTCATGATCGACGTTCCTCAAGGCGTAGCGACGCTCGGTCGTCGTGACGGGTTCGGCTGGGATAATGAATTCGGTGAACGTCGAGAAAACGTGCCGGCCTTTGCGATCAGCAAATACAAGGTCACCAATCAACAATATGAAACGTTCGTGGAACAGGGCGGTCCCGTCCCCCCGTTTTGGGTCAAACGCGGAGACCGCTGGTTCCTGTTGACGCTGTTTCAGGAAATTCCGCTTCCCCCGCATTGGCCCGTCTACGTCTCCCTGGGCCACGCGCGAGCCTATGCGCAATGGGCCGGTCTCTCACTACCGACCGAAGCGCAATTTCATCGGGCGGCGTACGGGACACCCGGCGGCGAAGAGCGTGTCTATCCTTGGGCGGAACGAATCACCAACGGCGTACACGGAAATTTTGACTTTCGATTTTGGGATCCGATCCCGGTCACGGCCAATCCGCACGGTGACAGCGCATTCGGGGTTTCTCAGTTGGTCGGCAATGGCTGGGAATGGACCGCGACGCGGTTTCATCCATTCGAAGGCTTCGAGCCCTATCCCACCTATCCCGGCTACTCCTCCCGCTTCTTCGACGACGATCATTTCATCGTCAAGGGAGGCGCCCCCACTACGGCCTCCTGCCTGTTGCGTCGATCATTCCGGAACTGGTTTCGTCAGGACTATCCTTACGCCCATGCCGGCTTCCGGTGCGTCCAACACTTCTGAAGGGCTTCTGTGCTTTTACCCATCGAACGCAATCCACGCCATGCTCTTCACCGGGAGTTTCTGTTCCTTGCGCTCGGCACCATCGCCGGTCTGCTGGTCTGTTCCGCGAATGCCGTGGCGTCGGAAGTGGATCGGCTTCGGCAGGCCTGTACGGATGAGCGTGTTCTCAAATTTGGGTTCTTCTCGGATTTCAAGCCCGTCAGTTCCAGTGAAAATCCCACCCCGGGAACAGCCGGATTTGATCGCCACCAGGGATACGAAGCGGACCTGTTGACGGCCCTTGAAGCCATGGAGGACACGGGATTGTCCTTCCAGCGCAGAGGCATCGGCGTCTGGCCCGGCATCTGGCTGGCACCGGCGGGTCCGGACTTTGACATGGTGGGAGGCGGTATCACGATTCTTGATTCGCGTACCCGTAATGACGCCAACGAAACCGCGGTTGTCTTTACCTCGGGACACGTCACGTTTCGCCAATCCTTACTGGTGCGCGCAGGGGATGCCGAGCGTCTTGCAAGCCATGACGATCTCGCTGACGCGCGTGTCGGCGTGCTTGGCGACACAACCGGCGAACACCGGCTGCTCGAGTTGACGGGCATGGTCAACGCCGATGGGGACTTGGCTCAGGGGACGATCGTTTACAAGGCTGATGGCACGCAGGTCATTGCCGACGGCAGTGCCGACTACCGCATCACCGCTGCCGGTGCCACACCCAACCTCGATGGTCGATCGCGCCTTCAAGGCCCTCAAGGCACGGTAGCCGAGGTCAGATATTTCGGAAGCGAGAACGAGCAATTCGAGGCGCTCCGCAACGGGGGCGTCGATGCCCTGGCAAGGGGTGAGATCGGAAACCGCGAGGCCAGTGTGGATTCCGATGGCGCGTTTGTCGTGACGGCTCTCGATCCCGAGATCGAACTTGGCGGCTTTGCTTTTGACAAGGACGACGAGGCGTTGGCTGCCTGTGTAGACGACAAATTGAACTGGCTGACGGATCAACGCCGTGTCGGCTACGCGGAGTGGCATGCCGACCCCCTTGCGTTCATGCAGCGTGCCAGGCTGTGGAATGCCACTGAAGTCTTCGGCCAGATCTACGCGTATTCGATGTTGTCGGAACTGATGCGCGAGGAATTTCCCGCAACACTGGAGCGTCTGGGACGCCGCTTTGGTGAATACGGCGCGGTCCGAACGCAGCCGAGTGCCGCCGCCGTGGGCATCTGGGCGCGGGCCAAGGGCGGTCACCGCCGGATCGAGAACGTTGACGTGGCAACCGACTCCTTCGGCGGCGGCAAGTGGCGACAGAATCGCGGCCAGGTCGAGATCGGCTATGACTTCCCGATACCGGCGGCCGGCCCGGTGGTTGGAGGAATCTCGATCCATGCGATGCACACGACGGCGCAGGCCCGGAAAGGCCGTTCTTATGCGGCGTCGGACCTCGAAGCCGCCGGGTACGGCGGTGCGTTGACCTTGGCCCGGTTTGATCCGAACGGCTTCTATTGGGAGGCGCAGAGCCGGTTCAGCTTCTGGAACGTCGACGTTGACTTCGCCTCGCGGAGGATTTCGGAATCTATCGACGCTCGTTCATGGGGAGTCTCATTCGAGGTTGGCCGGGAGTTCGAGTCCGGCTTGGCATTCGAAGCCGGCGACTTCAGAATCACGCCTCGCTTGCAAGTGGTCTATACAGGGGTGGACTTCGACAATTTCACCGACGGTGACGGCGTGGCAGTCGCCAAGGGAGACAGCGACAGTCTCGAAGCATCGGCGGGTTTGGGGGCTGCCATGATACTTCCGGCGCAGAATCTCAGGCTCTACGTTGACCTGAGTGTTGCGCATGACTTCCAGGACGACAGTTCGATCAACGCCTATGGGTTCGAGTTTCGTTCAGGGTTCAGCGATACCTGGGGACATGCCAGGTTGGGCGCCGCAAAAAAGATCATGGATGGGGTTTCGATCATCCTGCAGGGCAGGGCCGGCTCGCCTCTCGGCGATGACACCAGCGACGCCGTGAGCTACGGAGCCCAAACAAGCCTGCGAATCGATTTCTGATCTCTTGCCGTCATCCCCGACCCTCCTTCTCTGTCATCCCCGACCCCGATCGGGGATCCAGGGTGGTTGTTGCGAACGGAGGAAAAAGAAAAGACGCTGGATCCTCGATTAAGGATGTCGAGGATGACAGAAGGAGTAGCGAGAGACCGTGATTTGGTGCAGGCAGGTGTCATCGTTTGGGAATCGCTTCTGAAATTGATAGAATGTCATGCTTGCTCTCCTCTTTTCAGAGAGACTGCGAAAACCACATAAGTACGTAAATGGGATAATTGCATAACCTCATGGAGGAACGACGATGAGCCGAACATTACAGGAAATCGAGCGTGATGCGGTTCACCTGTCCGCGAAGGATCGGGAGGTTCTCGCTGAACGGTTGATACGGAGCCTGAAACATGAACCGCTGACTGCGGTCGATGAAGCCTGGGTGAAGGAAGCGGAACGCCGGTTTTCAGCATGGCGCAGAGGGAGTCGAATCGGAGTTCCACGAGAGCGAGCGTTTAAACGGATTCGCAAGGAACTTGGTTGGTGAAATTAATTGTTGATCCGGAGGCTTTTCTGGAAGTACGAAACGCTGCCGTCTTCTATGAAGATAGCCAGCCGGACTTGGGGAAAGCGTTTTTGGCGAGCGTGGAAGCGGCAACTGGGGAAATCGTCCGGCATCCGCTACGATGGCGAAAAATCAAAGGCAAATTTCGACGCTACCTCATTCATGGGTTCCCTTATGGCCTGATTTATGCTGTACAAGATGACACTATCTATGTTACCGCAGTCATGCACCTCAAGCGGAAGCCCGGATATTGGGTGCCAAGAGCCAAAAAAATGTCTTCATAATTGATCTGCCGGAATCGGCACTCACGTCTCCGGCAGGCGGATGCGTTCGACCAGTTCCCTGATCTTGGCAGGCGGCGGCGTGGTGCATTGCGAGACCGTCAGCGAGACGCACAGGTTCAGGAGCATGCCGGCCGTGCCGATGCCTTCCGGCGAAATGCCGAGAAACCAGTTGGCCGGGACGTTCTCCGCCATGGGAGCGATAAACACGCCTTTGAAATATAGAATATAGCCCATGGTAAAGATGAGTCCCGTCAACATGCCGGCAATGGCCCCCCATTTGTTCATGCGCGTACTGAAGATACCCAGCAGGATGACCGGGAACAGGGACGAGGCCGCCAGCCCGAAGGCGAACGCCACCACCTGAGCCACGAACGCCGGGGGATTAGCCCCGAGATAGCCTGCGATCCCAATGGATATGGCCGCGGCGATGCGACCGGCGGTCAATTCCTGTTTCTCCGACAGGTTTTTCGCAAAGGTGCTTTTTAACATGTCGTGGGACACGGCCACGGAAATGACCAGCAACAGTCCCGCAGCGGTGGACAGCGCCGCGGCAATACCGCCTGCGGCAATCAGGGCAATCACCCAATCGGGCAGGCCGGCAATTTCCGGATTGGCTAACACCATGATGTCCCGGTCCACGTAGATTTCATTGGCGAAAGGCGCGCCCTCGGCTACGTTGCCGGGACCGGGATTCGTGACCAGGCGCTGGCCGGATTCACCACGGGCATCGCCGTCGAAGACGGGTTTGCCACCGGCGAAGGCTCGGCCGGCCGCGTGTTGGACGTGACCATCATGATTGTGATCGTGCCAGGCGATCAGGCCCGAGTGTTCCCACGTGCGAAACCAGCCCGGCATGGTTTCATAGGCGGTGCCCGTGCCATCGGGGCCATTGACGGTCGTAATGAGATTCAACCGCGCCAGCCCGCCGACGGCCGGAGCCACGGTATAGAGCAGCGCGATAAAAACCAAAGCCCAAGCCGCGGACCGTCGTGCATCCGCCACGTGGGGCACGGTGAAAAACCGCACGATCACGTGGGGCAGGCCCGCGGTCCCCGCCATCAGGGCAAACGTAATGGCCAGCACGTTGATCATGGAACTATCGTTGAAGGGGTGTGTATAGGCGTTGAACCCCAGGTCCACCAGGACTTGATCCAGTTTCAGCAGGAGATACCCGGACCCGTCCGCCATGGTGGACCCCAAGGCCAACTGCGGAACCGGGTTGCCGGTCAATTGCATGGAAATGAACACGGCCGGGACGGTATACGCGAAGATCAACACGCAGTATTGCGCCACCTGGGTGTAGGTAATGCCTTTCATCCCGCCGAGCACGGCGTAGATGAACACGATCCCCATCCCGACGGCCAGTCCGACGTCGATCTCCACCTCGAGGAAGCGGGAAAACACGATGCCGACTCCGCGCATTTGTCCCGCCACGTAGGTAAAGGAGATGAAGATGAGGCACAGGGCGGCCACGAAGCGGGCCAGGTCGGAGTCATACCGTTCGCCGATAAATTCCGGCACGGTGAATTTGCCGAATTTGCGCAAGTACGGCGCGAGCAGCATAGCCAGCAACACGTACCCGCCGGTCCAGCCCATGAGGTACATGCTGCCTTCGTACCCGAGAAAGGCAATCAGGCCCGCCATACTGATGAAGGAAGCCGCTGACATCCAGTCCGCCGCAGTCGCCATACCGTTGGCCACGGGCGGGACGTGTCTGCCGGCGATGTAAAATTCACTGGTGCTGTTGGCGCGGGCCCAAAAAGCAATCCCGACATACACCACAAACGTGAATCCCACGACGACCGTCGTCAAAACCTGCAAACTCATGCGCCGTCCCGTGTGTCGCGCTCGGCCCGGTAGCGTTGATCCAGCTTGGTGACTCGCCAATTGTAGAAGAAGATCAAGGCGACAAATGCGTACATGGCCCCCTGCTGTGCGAACCAGAAGCCCAGCTTGTATCCGCCGAGAGAGATGCGGTTGAGTTGTTCGACAAAGAGGATGCCGCACCCATAAGACACCACACCCCAAACCATAAGGCACCACCCAATCAGCCGCAGGTTAGCCTTCCAATACGCGTTGGAACGAGTGCTCACATTTACCTCTTTCGCCGAATCATAGAACAGGCATTCAATCTGACGTATCATGACAACTTTATCAAGAAGTTGATTATCACTCCCCCCTTGAGGGGGAGTCGGCAAGCCAAGGGCGTCAGCCCGCCGCCGAGCCGGTGGGGGGAAGAAGGCAAGGCTGAGACAACTGCTATGAATTTGCTATGTTTATGCTATGTCGTGCTATGCCAATGCTATGAATTTGCTATAAATGCTATAAAAACATAGCATTACATAGCATTTCGCTATGTTTTTCATAGCATGCTATGATTGCATGGATGTCTTTATGAAAAAGTTGCGTGAAGCGCTATACTTTGCTATGTTTGCTATATTTTATTTCAAACATATCAATAAATGGTGTTATGGATATTCAGTCAACAATTCGCGCCATCAGGGCCAAACTCGATCTTACCCAGCAGCAACTCGCTGAACGGCTCGGTGTCTCCTTCGCCACAATAAACCGCTGGGAAGGCGGCGCCACCAAGCCACAAAAGGCAGCACAGGAAGCGATCGCCGTACTTGCCGCCGAGGCGGAGCTCAACGAGGCGGAGGCAGCCATAGAGCCGACCGAAGCGGCATCGCGCGTTACCCGACGCAGGGCAAAAGCAGCCCGACGCGCCGTTTCCCCATCCACCAAACCCATGGAGCAGATGTTGTGGGACGCGGCCTGTTCCATCCGCGGCGAAAAGGACGCTGCCAAGTTCAAAGATTACCTCTTGCCGCTCCTGTTTCTCAAACGATTGTCCGACGTGTTCGACGATGAGATCGGACGCCTGGCCGAGGAATACGGCGACCGCGCCACCGCACTGGAGGTTGCCGAAAGCGATCACAAGTTGCTGCGCTTCTACTTGCCACCCGAAGCGCGATGGAGCGTCATCAACGGCCGCGAAAGCTACGAATGGCCGCTCGACGAACGGAAGCGAAGCACGCGGCCCCAGGACATGGGTGAACATCTGACCCGTGCTGTGCGGGCCGTCGTCAAACAGAACC
>JAJDZI010000113.1 GCA_022824735.1 Nitrospirales bacterium | reverse complement strand
GATGGGTATTGGCGTGTCTATTTTTGTCATCAACATGTGGCCGATCTCGATTTACATCACCCCGACCCATAAGGCACAATGTGTCAACCATGTCCCCGAACACCCGTAAACCATGTCTCCGGTCTATACAGTGGGAGAGGGCAGGGTGAGGGGGGCAGTCAGGGTAGATCGGGTTAGCGGAGCGTAACCCGACAACGAGGCTGATCCCGTCAGGTAGAGCGTGACTCCACGACAAGCTCACGCCCCAGCACCCGCAGGGCCTTGTGAATGCGGGTTGTTGCTGTGCCGTGGCGTGGATCAAGCATGCGTCGGATCACTTTGTCGTCAACACCGAAACGCCGGGCTAAGGCCACGCGAGATACCCCGCTTTTGCGGAACGCGAGGACAAGCGCGGCTTTAGCCGCCATATCTGCGGGGACGGCAATTAAGTGCTCACCGGCGTATCGGGGACTTGGCATCGGAATTTCCTCACCGTCGTCGATGCGCTCCGCGATCGCTTCTTCCAAGGCATCAGCAGCCGCGGCTTGCGCCTCGGTTCTGGTAGAGCCGGAAGTGAGACACTCCGGCAGGTCGCGGAATGAAACAATGATCTCGCCCGTGCTATCCGGCTGAAACCGCGCAGGATAAATAAAACGCATACTCGTCTCTCCTGAAAACAACCATCCAACCGCTTAGGCGTTGAGGAAAGTTGCGAGCCGTTGTGCCAGGGCGTCGAAGTCTTCGGGGCATTTTTGGCGAATTACAGGTATGTTGCGTGCGGCCTCTTTGCCCAGCGCTTTGCGACCACCATCGGGAGTGTCGGTAACGCCACGTTCCTCGGCCAAAAGATTGAAGTATTTCTCTTTAACGGAAACCTCCGCACGAACGTCTTGCCAACGCCAGTCCTTAGGCAAGTCCATGCCAGCCAGAAGCCAGGTTTCAAGCTCCTCCCAGGCATTCTCGGCCAAGAAGGTTCGTCCGGTGCCAAATTCCTCTTCGAGGCGATCAAGTCCCTGGCGACGATTCTTATCGCCGTCGCGGTCCACGCACAGGATGAAAATATCCGTCATTCCTTCATGCTGTCTGACGACGTCTTCAATGCGCTCTGATTTCATCGCCTCGTCAACGCCGCCAAGCAGGGGGGCTTGGCAGATCTTAACATGCGCACGCGGCTTCCCAATGGCTCGAAAGAGTCCTGAGAAAATTGGTTTTAGGATGAATTGATCCTTGCGGAAATCTTCCGGAATGATAAGGACCTTCATCCTTTGTTATCCTCGGCCTCGTCGTTTTCCTCTGTGAAGGCAAGCGCGGTTTCCATCCAGTTTTCGGCAAGCAGTCGTCCCAGCCCTCCTTTGGACGTTCGTAGGTCCTGTGCGTTGGGCAGTTTGGCAACTTGGCGGATGATGGCATCTTGCGAGTCTTCGAGACGGCAGATGACGGTCAGGTGCTTGAACGTGCCGTCGTTGACAAAAGTCAACAGGTCCGGCGAATGGGTGGTCGTGACGACCTGAATGCCGCGCTTCGCAGCTTGTTTTTCGATCAGTTCAAGTAAAAGCCACTGCCGCGCCGGATGAATGCCGGTGTCGATCTCTTCGAAAAAATACACGCCCGCCGGATTTTTGCCCAGCAGTGCAGTTAATATGGCAAGAAAGCGCAACGTCCCGTCCGACGTGCTGTAGGCTGATACCTTTTTGTCGTTCTTTTCCCGAATCGTAAGATGGACCCGACCGCTGGGGTCGAGCGGAAATTCGAAATCTTTCACGTCCATGGGCGTGAGTTCCTGCACCCAACTCGCCAGACTTTCCTCACGCTCGGCATCGGCGCGTATTTCCTGGAGCGCCGTCGATAAATTGTCACCGTAGTCACCTAAAACAGTCGCACCGGGGAAAGAGGGTTCTCGCATCCGCTCTGGCAACGGGTCCAAAAAACGCATGTCGGCAAGGGCAGAGCGGAGGGCTATAGAGTGTTGATCGTTCAAGAGTCGGCTCGTTCTGCCGGGCATGACGTATTGGGTCAGGACCGGTTGGTGAGTGGGAGTCCGAAATTCTCGTTTGGGACTTTCCTCAACCTTGACCGATAGGGAGTCGGGGGGATGAGCTACCAAGTCGTAACCCGGGAGACTGGCAGTGTAAACCGTGCCTGATTCGGTTCGGAGTTCTTCTTTCAGAACTCTAAATGGACCAAGTCCGTCAGGTATGTTGCGGTCAAGATTACCCTCCATGAAGCGTCCCACCGCAATGGAGTAGCACAATTGAGTTCCGTTCAGGTTCAGTTCGACTTCAAGAGAAAACGATGGTTCGCTACCACCGGAGGGAGGTGATTGGCGGAAAATTTCATTCGTGGCACCGCGAATCGGTTCCCATTCGCGTTGACCGCCGGGGCCGTATTTGCCGCCGATGATCTCGGCCAGGGTATAGCCGCGGCCGATGCCGTGCAGGAAGCGGAACGCGTCGCGGATGTTGCTCTTACCGCTCGCATTGGCGCCCACGATGATCGTCAACGGACCAACGCGGAGCGTTTCATCGGCAAAGTTCTTGAAATTCACCAGGCGAATTGACGTAATCATCGTCCTTACTCAGAATGGCCATCATGGATTGCTTCAGAGTGACCTCTCCCCGAACAGTGAAAAGCCGATATGTTCCACTTCCGTGTCTGCCTCAGATCAAGTCGTTTCCTGATGGTTCTCACGCGAACCGAATAGTCTGCCGGAATATTACCACTTGTTTGTCGCATCGAATGTTTATGAAACCAGCGGACCGTCATGATAAGTTTATCGTGTGTAGTATGTCCAGCCCGACGTAGCGATGCCCGGCAATGACACGTTGCGTGTGATGCCGTTAGCGCCGTTCATCCCCGACCGCGTAGATGAGAATATGCGTATCATAATTGCGCATCCGCATCCCAGCGGAGGCCGGTCGTAAAGATATCGCCTCGAACCCTGATCTTATTTTTCAGGCTGCCGGTCAGGTCGGCGCACGGCTGGTCAAAGGGAACGACTCGCGCGACCGGCTTGCCGTGCTTGGTGATGATCAAGCCATCCGTGTCAAGCTTGTCCAACAATGCCATGCACTGTTTTTTGAACTTTGCGGCTTCAATCGTTTTCATATCGCTCCTCCATCTAAATACATATCTTATACGACTGGTCATAAAATTTGTCCATTCATTCGGTGTACAGGAGATACATTTACAAAGACCCTGGATTCCCGATTAAAGCTGTCGGGAATGACGGTGGGAGACGGTATGGCGCTTGCGACGCCGTTTCGGTTGGTGCTACCATTCTTCCAAGCCAAAGGAGAGCGTGTTATGGCCAATGTGACGTTGTTAGTGTCCTCGACGTGTTCAGCCTGTCCTTCTGCCAAAAGCTTGTGGAAGCAGTTGCGGGTGAAGCACAGCTTCAGTTACCGGGAAATCGATATCAGTACCCCCGATGGTCAGGAACTGGCCGACCGCCACGCGGTGCGGGCCGTTCCGGCTACGATTATCAATGGGCGACTCACCTTTGTCGGCGTGCCCTCGCGGCAGAGCGCGGAAAAAGCGTTGAGTCAACGTCGGGGTTAACCTTTAAGCACGCTATCCGGCGTGATAGGTCCTCCCAATGAACACCGCCCTTCCGTTTGGGATGGATGAAGAGGATCTGGAACTTGAGCTTCCGATCCTGCCCCCGCGTCAAGCCGCCGCTGCTCCCGACTGTCCGTTCTGTGGCGAGCCCATGACCTTTATCGATGCGGAATGGGGCTGCGCGGATTGCAACGGGGAACTGATCGGCCCGGAAACAGGGTAAAGCGGGCGACGCTTCGTGTCTTTTTCCATGGCGCGTTTCCCTGCGCGTCGAGTCTTTTCCTCTTCCTGCCATGCTCCACGTCGTGACGGGTCTCTTTCAGCCGGATCTGGAACACGCCTTAGCCTCCGACCTTCGTTCGGTCAACCCCCCGTCTTCATCGCCGCGTCTGGTGCTCGTTCCTTCCGAGAGTTTACGCACCTATCTCAAATGGGTCTTCTGTATTGAGAAGGGCCTGCCCCTTTTCAACGTTCATCTCCTGACGTTCCATCAGTTGGCTGCGCGGTTGTTGGAAGAACACGGCCGGCAGGTTGCGACCCGACTGCGAGGCGAGTCCTTTTTCCGGGAATGGGTACACCAACGGCTGCGCCGGCGCGACGCAGATTTCACCGGGCTCAACGAACTGGCCTCGATGCCTGGCGGATGGGCCGCCCTTTGGGCCACACTCAAGGATCTCAAGGACGCGAGAGTAGACGCCGGGGCGGTGTTGGAGGCATTCGGCCAAAGCCCATTCTCGACGGATTCCAGGCTGAAAGCCGTGATCCGCTTGTACCGGGCGTGGTGTGACGACCAGGACCGGCATTCGTTGCATGACCATGACGACCTCGCAATGTTGGCGCTCGATCTGGTGCCCGAGTCTTCGTGGCTTCAGCAGCAGGCCGGTATTTTTTACTATGGATTTTATGATTTGACTCAAGGGCAACTCGATCTCTTTCAAGCGATCGTCAGGCAATACCCCGCCACGTTGTATTTTCCGTTACTCGATCAACATCCTGCTTTTCGCTTCGCCCAGCAGTTCTTCGATCAACACGTCCGCGGGCTCGCCACGGGAGCGATTGAACACAAGGTCGAGGCCACGTCTCCGTTTCGAGATCTGTTCGATCCTGCGCGGAAGTCCGGGTTCCAACAAGTCAACACGCCCGAGGCGCCGGCTGCGGATAATGTTGGTGCGAGGGAGGCCGGCACTCGTCACGCAAGAGCCGACCGGGTGCAAAAGTCCTGTCGTCTTATCACGGTTTCCGGCGCGAATGACGAGATTGACGTGGTGGCCAAAGAGATCCTGGCCTTGGTGCATGAGCGACGAGTTCCGTTTCACGACGTCGGCGTGGTGGGGCGGGCGTTGACCGGATATGAAGACGTACTCCCTCGCGTCTTTTCGGCTCACGGCATCCCTTTCCAAGCGGCCCTGCGCCGGCCTTTGAAGCAGTATCCGTTTTCCCAAATCCTGCTGCGCCTTCTCGGGCTGCGTCTTCCCAATGCCGACCGGAATGCGACCTTTGACGTGCTGCATTCTCCGTTCGTGCATTGGCAGACCTTCTGCCCGGACCTTGTGACCCCGTGTCCCGGTGCGTGGGAACGGTTGAGCCGGGAAGTCGGGATCGAGCAGGGCCTGCGGGAGCGGGAGCGTTTGGTCCCGTTCTTTGAAACCGGGGTGTCGATGGCGCACAAGCGAAGACAGGGCGAGGATACGATACCCGGTGAAGAGGTCCGTAATCTTTGGCGCGTGCTGGATCAATTAAGCCAACTCCTGGAGAAGTTTCCTGAAAAAGCGGGTTGGGACGTGTTCACGGATCAGGCTTTGGCGCTCATGGACCGAGTCCTGGTGAGGCCTTCATCGGGCCTGGATGCCCATGTGTCTCGGGCAGTCCCTGGAGCGGAGAGCACGGCTGAGGTGTATCAAGCGATCCTGGAGTGTTTTGCAGAGATCCGGTCGCTCACGGATGTTAGCGGACCGGTCGAGTATGCGGAGTTTCATTCCACGCTAACGCGATTCATGGAAGAACAGTTCGTGCGGAATTCTTCGCAGGCGGAGAACGGGGTGCGGGTGGTCGATGCCATGGCGGCCAGGGGGTTGTCCTTTCGCTACCTGTTCGTGATCGGGCTGACGGACCACGTCTTTCCCCGGCATATTCGAGAGGACGGGTTTTTCCGGGATTCGGCGCGCCGGTTTTTGGACGTTCATTTGGGGTTCAAGATCCAGGAAAAAACCAGGGGGTACGACGAGGAAAAATTACTGTTCTACTTGTTGATGCACGCGGCGCGGGAGGGTGTCACCCTGCTGGCCCAACGATCGGATGAGGAAGGCCGGACAACCATCCCGTCCTGGTACCTCCAGGAAGTGGAACGCTGTGTGCCGGGTTTTGCTGCCGTGGACGTGCCCAGGTCCGTGCTTCACAAACCCCAGGCCATGTCGTACGCCGACGAGGCGCGATGGACGCCCCGCGAGCGGCTCATCCGGCACGTGCTGCAACGCCATGAGCCGGTCCGGAACGCGGCGGCGGACCCGGCGTGGTGGCGGATGCTGGAAAACGGGCTGGCCGCACTCCACGAACAGGAGAGCGACCGGCCACGCCTGAATGCCTACGATGGGATGACCGGGCTGCTGCCGGCATATTGGAAGGGACTGGCCCTGTCGGCGACCAGTCTTCAACGCTATGCCACCTGTCCCTTTCAATATTTCGTGCAGAACGTGTTGGGTCTTCACGTGTCGAGACCGGCGTCTCGAAGTCAGGGCCCGGGCGCGTTGGAAGTGGGCACGTTGCTCCACGAAATTTTGGGAACGTGGTACGACAGGTTGGAACGGCAGGGGTGGTTTGCGGGGGATGCCCCTTCTGACTGCAAGCCGCTGGGCATCCTGAAGCAGGTGGCGGAGGCGGCGTTCCGTGAGTTTGAACAACGGAACCCGGTCGGACCCGCGCTCTTGTGGGAGATGCAACAGGAACAGATTGTGACGATGCTCGAACGGATTCTTGAGCAGGACAAACGGGAACTGGGAAACGAATGGCGCCCGATCCTGTTTGAGGAGTCTGTGAAAGGAGAGATGCCGGTAAAGATCGCGAAGGGAACAGCGTCGCTTTCCATGACGGGGCAACTCGACCGGGTGGATTGGTCGCCCTCCCGGCGCCGGTATCGGATCATCGATTATAAATTTACCGGCAGCAGCGTGATGACGGATCAGGCATTGGCCAGGGCGGTCGTGCAGGGCACTCGCTTGCAACCGTTGATCTATATGGAATTGGCCGGGCAAGGGCTGCCCCCGTTGTTGGAGCAAAAGCTCGGGCCGGGCAAGGACGGGCAGGCCACTGTAGAGGGCGGCCCCTGTGCCGTCCCAGCCTGTGAAGGCGTCTGGTTTTACGTCGTGGCGCCTCAAGAACTTCCGGAGGGACAGGGGTTTGCTCCCGTGGCCTTTACAGCGGAAACGCGGGCAGGCGTCGTCCCTCAAACCGAGACGCTGATGACCACGCTGGCCGAAGGAATCCGGCAAGGAAAGTTTTTCATCGTGCCGGGACGGCATTGCGACTGGTGCGACGTGCGGGCGGTGTGTCACCGGACCCATCCGGCAAGCGCCCGGCGCGCGCGGGAGGATTACAAGCAGGTCCTGGCGCTTCGAAACGTTCGCCGGCAACAGCCCCCAAAGCCATGAAAGAGAATCTTCCTGACAGCCACGCGCGTCACAACGCCGTTACGGCTTCGGGGACCAACGTTGTGGTGACCGCGGGGGCGGGCACGGGCAAGACCTCGCTGCTCATCGATCGCATCCTCCACCTATTGACCCGGGGCCACGACCGGTTGGCATTGACGCAGATCGTCGCCGTCACTTTTACCAACAAGGCGGCCAGTGAGCTGAAGCTGCGGATGCGGCACCGTCTGCGACTCATGAAGGAACTCGCCACGGACCGGTCTCCCGGGAATGAACTCCACGATTACGAAATCCGGTCGATCCGGACGCTTCAAGAAACCTCGGGCCTGACCGATGAAGAATTGGCGGCAGTGAGCGACGAGTCCATGCGTGAGGTGGAGCGGGCGCACATTGAAACCATTCACAGTTTTGCCGGTCATCTCTTGCGACTCTATCCCGTGGAAGCCGGTGTGGATCCGTCGTTTCAGGAAGACGACGGCACACGATTTCAGGAGCATTTCAATCACGAATGGGACCAGTGGTTGCAGCGTGAATTGGACGCGAATGGACGCCGGCATGACGCCTGGCGCCGGGTTCTGGCGCGCTACGGTCCGGACGACGTCAAACAACTTGCACGGGCCTTGACGGATGAATTGATCCCCATGTCCGGAATTCATGCCTCGCAACCGGCGATCACGCCGCACCTGCGAGCCTGGCTGGCAACGTTACGCAACCGCGGTTGCGTGTTGCAGGAACGGTATCAAGGAACCTTGAAGATCAACCGTCTGCTCGATGCCGCCGTCGCCTTGTTCGCGAGCGTGGAAACGAAAGGCTCGCTGCGGCCGCACGATGCCGATGAGGCTGCCGTGCTTCAACAGACGATTCCAACGAAGACGAAGGCCTGGACCGATGAGGACTATGAAGAGGCCAAGGGGTTGCTCAAGGTCGCCCAGGCAGTTGCGCGGTCGGATTCGGAATCGTTGTGGGACGTGGTGCAACTCCTGTCCCCGTTTGTGGCTCATTGCCGGTCCTCGTTTGTGGAAAAGGGGTTGGTGTCGTTTAACGGATTGCTTGCGCGGGCGCGGGGCCTGCTGCGGGATCACCCGCACGTGCGCGCCGAATTGAAAGAGCAGTACCAGGCGATTATCGTCGATGAATTTCAGGATACCGACCCGGTCCAATACGAGATCATCCTGTTTTTGGCCGAGATCGCGGGCTCAGAATCCAGAGAATGGCATCGCGTGCAACCGGCGCCGGGCAAATTGTTTATTGTGGGCGATCCCAAGCAATCCATTTATGCGTTTCGGCGGGCGGATATTGAAGCCTACGATATTGTTGTCCGCGACCACGTCCTGGCGCCGGCAGCCAAAGGTGAGCGGTATGCTTTGCAGGGAAATTTTCGGACCCACGCCCAATTGCTTGATTCCGTGAACCGCTGTTGCGCGAATGTGTTTCCGTCCGCTTCCGTCGAAGGGGTGCAACCTCTGTACGAACCGCTCCTGCCCGTGCCGTCGGACTCGCTGCCCTTGCCTCACGAACGGATGGAACTCCGCCTCGTCACTCTGGCGCAGGAAGACGCAGACGCAGAGACGGCCAGCCGGGCGGAGGCGGATGCCCTGGCGCGCTGGTTGCGGGATGACGTCCTGGAAAAAGAATCCCTGATCGTGGGTGGACGTGCGGCGCCTATCCAACCGCGCCACGTGGTGGTCCTGTTCCGGACGTTCGGCCACCTGCGAATCTGCCTGGAAGCCTTTCGGCGACACCACCTGCCTTGCCTGGCCGACGGAGAAAAACATTTTTATGAACGGCAGGAGGTGATCGATTGCAGCCTGGTGTGGCGCACCCTGATGGATCCCGGTGATGAACTGGCTGTGGTCGGGGTGTTGCGATCTCCCTACGGCGGCTGTTCCGACGTGGAGATCGAATCTATCGTGCAACAGGGATTCCCGGATGATTGGGCAGACGAGCCGTCCCTCACGCATCTGCCGCCAATCTTTACGATCCTCTGTTCATTGCACGCGGAGACCCAGGCGCTTCCGGTTCCGGAAGCGATCCAGTACGTGTTCCAGGCGCTGCCTTTGGCGGAATTGGCCGCGGCTTCCATCGACGGCGAACATGCCCTGGCCAACGTGCTCAAACTCCGGGACGTGATGTTGGCACTGGCCGTGCGGTCCGGGTTGACGCTTCGGGAAATCGTTCGTCAGGTTGAACAGTGGGTGGATGACCCGCCGGATGAGGGAGAACGGCCTCTTGTGGAAGAAGGGCTCACGTCTCAGGGTCCGGGCGGCGCAATCCGGTTGTTGACCATCCACAAGGCCAAAGGGCTGGAATTTCCCATGGTGGTTGTTGCGGGCCTGCACCGGGACGTGGATCATCGTAAAGACCCGGTTCGGACGTCGCACGACTGGCTGACCGACACCATCGGGCTCCGGCTCGGCCAGACCGCCGACCTCGGAGGCATTTTTCTCGAAACCAAAGTCGCCGAACGACAGCAAGCCGAACAGGTGCGGCTACTCTATGTGGCCATGACGCGCGCGCAACGGCGTCTCGTGTTGTCCGCGGCGCTGCATGGGCAAGGGACGACCAGGAAGGGCGCGCTGCTGTCGTTAATCGCGCGCGGCCTGGACCTGGATGTGCCAGCCATGGTTGAGGCGGCACAAGAGCAGTCCCGATGCGACCATCTGATGGGGAACGTGGCCGTGACCACGACCGTCGTGCCGGTCTCTCAACCCGTGAAATCCCGTCCTGCTCCCCCCACGTGGAAAGCGGCCATGCCGGATGGCGCGGAGCACCAGCGCTGGTGGGATAGATGGCTTAAGCAAAAGGAGACGGTTGCCAAGACTCCGCTGTTTTTCTCCGCAACGCGGTCCCTGACAGCGGACGACGTGGCGTTGCCGAAGCCCCTCGCACTTTTGGAAAAGGTCTCCGGACAATCCGAAAGACAATCCATAGCCCCCAGGCGCAAGAAGGCGGCGTCGCAGCAAGGTTCATCCGATCGAAGTGCAATCGTAGGGACATTGGCCCATCGTGTGTTGCACGATTGGGATTTTTCCGCTGATCCGGCCACAATGCCGATGTGGATCGAAACCCGCTGCCGTACGTATTTTCCCATGGAGTGGGTCCCGGAGGCCGGCGACGTGTGCGCGGAATTGCAGGAGATCTTCGCGCGCTTCGTCGAATCCGAACCGTATGCCGTGCTCCGGCAGGCTGACATTCTGGGCCGGGAGATTCCCTTCGCCGTTCCCTGGGAGAGCGCGGAGGCGGATACGGGACACGTTCCGCCCAGCGTGATGGAAGGGGTGATCGACGTCATGTATCGCCGGGATTCGCAGCTTTGGATTGCCGACTACAAGACGCACCGGGTAGAGTCCCATGCCATAGAGCAGGTCGTGCAGGAATATCGCGCACAGATGAAGGTCTATCGTCGAGCGGCCGAGTCGGTCTTCGCCCAGGGTCCCGTTCGGGCACAACTTATCTTTTTACGGAGTGGACTCAGCGTCGAGGTTTGAGTAGGATAGATAAGAGGAAAGGAGAACATTCATGCTACTGCGCAATTGGACAATGGGATGTTTCATATGCAGCCTCGTCTTCATCGGGGCGTGCAGCAGTACGGGGAAAGTAAAAGTCACGGCCTTGAATGCTCCTGGCGGGAGCAAACCCGAAGCGGCGTCGGCCGTGAAAGCCGGCAATGAGGCCTTTGCCGCCGGGCAATGGTCCGTGGCGAAGCAGCAGTACGAAAAAGCCATCGGCGTTCAGGAGACCTTAGCGGAGGCGCATTACAATCTGGCCCTGACCCTGGATCGATTGGGCCAGCGAAAACAAGCCGAGGAACACTATACCCAGGCCGCGAATTTCGCTCCCGGCCATCAGGTCATATGGAATTCACGGATTTATCGCCGGTATGGTGACGTCACGCCGTCGGGAGGCGGAGCCGGTGCCGTCCCCGGCGTCCCGGGCCTTGGCGGCCTCGGCGGAATCGGCGGCGGCGGCGGAATCGGCGGCGGCGGCAGACCAGGCGGGGCACCCCCCGGAGGATTTTAGCCGATCGACCCAACGGTCATCCTCGACCTTCCCCCTTTGTCATCCTCGACGTTTGTAATCGAGGATCCAGGTTCTTATTTCCCTGTGCCTTTGTGGTGTGACTGCTGTCTATAGCCCACCACCAGCATGGTCAGCCCAAGGAGAATCATGGGGGCGCTCAAGAGTTGTCCCATGGTCAGGGGGCCCAGTATGAATCCCAGGTGGGTGTCAGGTTCTCGAAACAGTTCCACGAAACTGCGACAGACGCCGTAGCCGGCGATAAAGCTCCAAAAGACTGTACCGGGGGGCGTGGTTTTCCTTCCCAGGAACCAGAGGATGCCGAATAGGACCACCCCTTCCAGCGCCGCCTCGTATAATTGCGAAGGATGGCGACAGGCCGACCCGCCCCTTGGGAAGACCATGCACCATGAGACGTCCGTGGGTCGTCCGTATAACTCCCCGTTGATGAAATTCCCCAGGCGTCCCAAGCCCAGCCCGACCGGCGCAGTTTGTGCCGCCAGATCCGCAATCGTGGACGGGGCGAATCCTCTTTTATAACAGAACAGCCAGAGCGCGAGACACACCCCGAGCAACCCGCCGTGGAAGGACATTCCGCCTTCCCACACGAACAGAATTTTCAGGGGATTCTCCAGGTAGTACGCCGTATTGTAAAAGAGGGTATAGCCCAACCGTCCGCCGAGAAACACGCCAAACGCGGCAAACACGATCAGGTCCGACAACTGATTCGCGTGCAATGGGACGTTTCGGCCGGCGGCGCGATGCTTGATCAGAAAATACGCCGCCAGCAGGCCCAGCAAGTACATCAGTCCGTACCAACGAAATTGCAGCGGTCCCAACCGAAAGAAAACCGGATCAATCTCAGGGAAAGAGAGGGACGCCCACAACGGAGGGATGAAAGCGTTCAACACGGATATCCAGTCGAAAGGATTGCCCTGCCCACGAATTGGACCAGGTGCGAACCCATCCTAGGGAGGCATGGCCGGTTTTTCAAGGGATCACAGACGAAGCGCGCATTTGCCTCAGTGGTTGGTGACGGAGTAGAGTTTCCGGCAGCACCCACGCGACGAATGGAAACGGAGGAGCGAAAATGAGCGACGAATCTCCGAGACAAGAGAGTCCGGGCAACGCGACGCCCCCGGATGCCGTGTTGCCCGGCGTGAAGCACGTGATCGCGGTGGCGAGTGGAAAAGGCGGAGTGGGCAAATCCACGGTTTCTACCAATTTGTCCGTGGCGTTGGCACAGGGCGGCGCGAGAGTCGGGCTGATGGATGCGGATATTTATGGCCCGAACATTCCCATGATGATGGGCGTGCCGGAGCCGCCGGAGAAAGAGGGCGACAAAATCAAGCCGGCCGAAGCGCATGGCGTGAAGGTCATGTCCATGGGATTTTTTGTGCCGGAAGAAACCGCCATCGTGTGGCGGGGGCCCATGGTGCACACGGCTATCCAACAGTTCTTTCGTGACGTGCTGTGGGGAGAGTTGGACTACCTGCTGGTGGATTTGCCTCCGGGGACCGGGGATGCCCAACTCAGCCTTTCCCAGATCGTGCCGCTGACCGGTGCCGTGACGGTAACCACGCCCCAGGAAGTGGCATTGTACGACGTGCGCAAGGGGCTGATGATGTTCAAGAAAGTCAACGTTCCTCTCCTGGGCGTGATCGAGAACATGAGTTTCTTTGTTTGCGAGCGTTGCGGAGAGCGGACGGAGATTTTTTCTTTTGCGGGCGGGGAGCGCGCGGCGCAGAAGTTTGAGATTCCCTTCTTAGGTCGCATCCCCTTGGACCCCGTGATCCGTGAGGGTGGAGATACGGGCATGCCGATTGTTGCGGCGGATCCGAAGTCTCCACACACCCTGGCGTTTCAGGGGGCGGCGGAGGCATTGCAAGCGCGTGTGGAGGAACTGACCCGTGACGCGACAGGAGCAACCCTGAGCGACATGGTCAAGAAATTGAAAGAACCCATGACAGAATAAGAGGCAGGCTTACCCTTTTCCCGTAAGAAGAAAGCTGGTCGGTTCAAATGACCCTCTCCCCGTTGCGTGGGAGAGGGCCAGGGTGAAGGGGCCTATGTTGAATCGCTGGAGGATCCCAATGGCAGAAATGGTCAAAGTGGCAAATACGGATGAGGTGAAACCCGGAGAAGGCATCGTCGCCGAAGTCGAGGGCAAGGAAATTGCCGTCTTCAACGTGGAAGGCACGTTTTATGCCATCGACAATATCTGTGTGCATCGTGGAGGGCCGTTGGGTGAAGGTGAGTTGATCGGCGAAGTGGTCACCTGTCCCTGGCACGGTTGGGAGTACAACGTCACGACCGGAGCCTGCGTCACGAATCCATCCGCCTGCGTGGCCCGGTTCCCCGTGGAGGTGGAAGGGAACGAGGTCAAGATCGGTCTGGAACCGTCTTCACCCGCTTGAATCACCTCAACCCCGTCTGTCATCCCCGACTCGATCGGGATCCAGGGTGGTTGTCCTTGCGAACAGAGGAAAAAGAAAAGGCCCTGGATCCTCGATTAACAATGTCGAGGATGACAACAAGGAGAGGAAATCGTAGATCTGAGCAGGCCGGATTAGTATCGCGTAACGATAGCAGGGATCGACCAAAACCATGAAAAGCAAAATGGTCAACAAAACGCTCCGGCTCAGCCAGCGGGAGCCCATCCGGTTGCAGCGCCGTCCTCCCAGCCTGGCCGACCTGGATATGACGAAGCACGTGGGCCGGAAGGCGTACGAAACCAAACTCGCCAAGCTTCAGGTTCGTTTGAAGGAAATCTCCCTGGCCTACCAGTCACAGAGGCGACGCGGCGTCATCGTGTTGGAAGGATGGGATGCCGCAGGCAAGGGCGGCCTCATTCGGCGGATACACTGGCCGCTCGACCCGCGCGGTCTCAAAGTCTGGCCGATCTCCGCGCCAACTCAGGATGAACTGGACCACCACTACTTGTACCGCTTCTGGACACGGATGCCACGGTCCGGGCTGCTCGTGATTTTCGATCGCTCCTGGTATGGCCGGGTGCTGGTGGAGCGCATTGAAGGCTACGCCACGCAGACCGAATGGCAGCGTGCGTATGCGGAAATCAATGAATTCGAGCGCATGCTCGACGACGACGGCGTTCGCCTCATCAAGATCTTCCTGCACATCACGCCCGAAGAGCAACTTGCCCGGTTCCGGGCGCGTTTCAACGATCCGCTCAAACGCTGGAAGCTTTCAGCGGAAGACTTCCGCAACCGGGCCCGCTGGGCTGACTATGAGGTGGCGATTGAAGAAATGTTCCAAAAGACCTCGACCGTCAGTCGTCCGTGGACCGTGATCCCGGCTAACAGCAAGCATTACGCCAGGCTTGCCGCCATTGAAGCAATCATCAAAGGGCTGGCGGACGGAGTGGACGTCGTCCAGCCCAGCCTCGACCCCACGTTCGAGCAGAGAGCCCGCAAGATTCTCGGTATCGATCAGCCTTCCGGACGAAAAACACACTAGCGGCGCCTGTTGACGTGATAGACGACCATGAAAACATTGTTCAGACTTGACTCCAAGCAAGGCTTCCCGTGGCGTGCGGTCGTCCTTGCGTTCACGGCTTTTCTTCTACTTGTGAACGGCGGTCCGGCGAGTGCGGAAGGGGACGATGCCGCTCTTGATTTCGCGTGGGCGGAAACGTACGCCGGAGTCTTCGCCGGCTATGCTCGTATGAATAACCGGATCGTCGACGTCGATGGCTTTGCGAACTGGGGGCATCCCGGTTCGGTTTCCAAATACAACGATGATGGGTTCGCGGGCGGTGTGCTGGTCGGAAAGAAGTTCAGAGTCGAGGGCGTGCCGTTCAGGATTGAGGTCGACGCCACGTTTGGCGACCCGTCGGCAACCACGAACACACTCGACCCCGAGGGGCTGGACGAGACCGCGAAAGCGGAATTTCGCTGGAGTGTCACGACGCGCCTCGGTCTCGAACACACCTTTGAGCGGGTGACCGTCTTCACCACCGGTGGGTTGGCAATCGCCAGGATTGCCAATTCAGTGACCGATATGGACTTCATCCCTAACTCCTCCCTGACTCCCCCTCCGACGCGCGTGGACCCCGACGATTCCTTCCGCGACAGTTCAACGGAAATCGGTTGGGTGATCGGGGCGGGGATCGAAACACCGCTGGCTGACGACTGGATCTTGCGTCTCGAGGGTTCATACCTGGATTTCGGGTCAAGCACCTATAATGTGAACCGCTCCGCCAACAACGCTTGTGGCCCAGGCGGCCCTCGCAGGCCATGCCCGTACCGCGTTGAAGCCAATCTCGCCCTCGTCCGCCTGGCACTCATCTACCCATTCAGTTGGTAACGAAGACAGTTCCGGGACAAACTCTCTGCCGTCATGTGTACCCCAGTCCCCGGATCAGGTCGGGGCAGGCTTATTGCGCTGTTTTGGTTTTTCTGGACGGCCTCTCTCAGCCGCATAAGATGCGGCAGCTACAACGGCAGAGAGGCTTTACGGATTCAGGCTCGTTGCAGGTCCTGGCGGCTTTCTTGAAGATACGGCCCCTGTCCTTCATAATGACGGAAGGGAAGTCTTTCTGACCGTTTCGGGGTATTTTGGGCCAATGACAAAAGGACAGGCGGAAATGACCCGGTTGCCGGGGTGGTTCAAGGTCAGGATCGAGGTGGGGCCTCATTATCAGCGCATTCAGTCGCTGGTTCGTGAGCAGCAGCTTCATACGATTTGCGAGGAGTCGCGCTGTCCCAATAAATGGGAGTGCTGGAATAACCGGACAGCGACGTTTTTGCTGTTGGGCGACGTGTGCACGCGACGGTGTCATTATTGTTCGGTGACCACGGGGCGCCCGGACAAGGTGGATTGGGAAGAACCTGCGCGGGTGGCCGAGGCCGTTCGCACGTTGGACTTGCGCCACGCGGTGCTGACGTCCGTGAATCGCGACGAACTGGATGATGGCGGCGCCGCTGTTTTTGCGGCGACCATTCATGCCATCCGGCAACTTCAGCCTGCCTGTACCGTGGAAGTGCTGGTGCCGGATTTTCAAGGCAAGCCGGAACCAGTCGAGACCGTCCTGGAGGCGGCCCCGGACGTTTTTGGGCATAATATCGAAACCGTCTCACGGTTGTTTCCGGCCGTCAGACCGCAGGGCAATTATCGCCGTTCCTTGCAGGTGCTTCGTTGGGCGAAGGAGCGGGGAGCATGTACGAAATCCGGTGTCATGGTCGGGATGGGCGAGACCGGCGAGGAATTGCGTTCGGTCCTGCACGATCTTCGCACAGCCGGGTGTGAGATCGTGTCGATCGGCCAGTACTTGCAGCCGACCAAGGCCCATCTTGCTGTACGCCGGTATTACGAGCCCGGGGAATTCGAGGATCTCAAACGGCACGGAATGACGTTGGGCTTCCGGCACGTGGAATCGGGTCCCCTGGTGCGCAGTTCGTATCATGCCGAACAACAAATCACGGCCTCTACCTCCCCTAACCCCTCCTTACAAAGGAGGGGAACAAGGAAGGAATTACCGTCTTTTTCCTCCCCTTTGTAAGGGGAGGCCGGGTGGGGTAGAGCCAAACGCACATCTAACCTGAAAGGCTGTTTCAGCCCATGCGCGTGAAACGTTGGCTTCTTCTTGCTCCGCTGCTGCTGACGGTCGTGTTGTTGCAGTCCTACTTTTGGGTGCCGACGTATGAAAAACAGGCGACGGGGAATCCGGCGCGCCTGGTGACGTATATCGAAGCGTCGTCCGGCGACGCCAAGATTCTCAACCCGATCCTGAATGCGGACACGGCCAGTTCGGGTATTGTGAACCTCACGTTTGAGGGGCTCCTGGATCTGGACGAAAACCTGAACTTCCGGGGGCGGCTGGCCACCGACTGGACGATCTCCGAAAAAGCCTACCTGTTCGCCAGCCCTTCCAACCGGTTGCCCGACGGCGCCGAGATCACGGGAACGAGAGTGGCCGAACGGATTCGGGCCGCGCTGCAAGACGAGGCATTCGCCGCGTTGGCTGACAACGTCCGCTCGATTGACGTGTTGCCTCCCATTTCCAGGACGACCACGGTGTCCGTTCAAGCGCAGGACGTGGACGGCAACCCTACGCGCCGGGAAGTGAAAGTGCAGTTCGACGTTCCCGAACGGGTGGCGTTTTCCTTGCACCGGGTCGACCAAGACTTTTTCCAGCGGCTGCTTCCGGTCATCGGCGACCGCTACCTCGAACATTTTCCGTATGAACGGTCCCTCACCTTCGCGGAAGAGGTCTCTCCGGAGATCAAGGCCCAGGTGTTCCCGCAGTTGCCGGAATTGTTTCCCGTGGCCGAGCACAATCCCGTTATCGACTTTAACCTCCGCAAGGGCGTCCGGTTTCATGATGGCCATGAGTTTGACGCCGGCGACGTGAAGTTTACGTATGACGCCATCATGAACCCCAGGAACCTGTCCCCCCGCACGTCGGATTTCGAACCGATCAAGGCGGTTGAGATGATTGATGCGCATGCAGTGCGCGTGGTGTACAAGCGGCTGTTCTCACCGGCGATCAACGCCTGGACCATGGGCATCCTTCCCGAACACCTGCTCAACGCCGAGGCCATGCAACGGGAGATGGACGACCGAGGGCTCTCCGACGCAGCCCGGGAAGCGTTCGGCATGCGCGACAGTCAATTCAACCGCAGCCCGATTGGGAGCGGGCGTTTCCGTTTCGTCGAGTGGCACAGTGATGAATATATTCATCTCCGGCGCAATGACGACTATTGGGAAGGCCCCCCGGAATACGAGGACTATTACATGCGGATCGTCCCCGACCTGTTGACGCAGGAAATGGAATTCCGGTCCGGCGCGGTGGATTACTACGGGACGCAACCGCACCAGGTTGCCCGGTACAAGGAAGACGACACGTACCAGTCGTTTTCAAGCCTCGGCTTCGGCTATTCCTACATCGGCTACAACAATCGCCGCCCGTTGTTCGCCGACCCGGAGGTGCGCCGGGCGCTGGGTATGGCGATCAACGTCGAAGATTTTCTGCGGTATCTGTTGTACGGCGAAGGGGAACACATGACCGGCCCTTATCCCCCCAACACCCAGTGGTACGATCAGACCGTGGAGCCCTTGCCGTATGATCCCGAGGCCGCGCGGGCCCTGCTGGAATCCAAAGGCTGGCGTCTCAACGCCGACGGCTGGCTCGAAAAGGACGGCACGGTGTTCGAGTTCAACCTGATCACGAACAGCGGCAATCCCATTCGCAAGAACATCATGACGATCGCGCAGAACGCCTGGAAGAAAATCGGGGTGAAGTGCAACACGCAATATTTTGAATGGGCCGTGTTTCTCAAGGATTTCGTCAACACCGCGGATTTCGACGCCGTGGTGCTGGGCTGGAGCATGGGCGTGGACCCCGATTTGTATCAACTGTGGCATTCGAGTCAGGCCGGACCCCAGCAGTTGAATTTTATCGGGTACAACAACCCCTTGGCCGACGACCTGATCGTTCGTATCCGGCAGGAATACGATCAGGTCGTACAGCGGGAGTTGACCCATCGGTTGCATCGACTGATCGCAGAGGAACAGCCGTATACGTTTCTCTACGCGCCGTTGGGCACGCGGGTATTGGATAAAAAGATCGTGTTGGTCCACAAAAACGAAGACGGGTCGGAACGGTATGAAAAGATTTACCCCATTCCAAGCGGCGACATTACGTTTCACTTTCATCAATGGCGAAAGCTCGAGTTCACGCCGTCGTTGTGAGGAGGATGTCAGTCACGCATGCAAGCCTTTATTCTTCGGAACGTTGTCCAGCGGCTGGTGCTGGTGTTTATTGTCTCCATCCTCGCGCATTCGGTGATCCACCTGGCTCCCGGAGAACCCAGCGAGGTTGATCCGGCGAATCCCCGGATGAAGCCCGAAGACATTGCCAAGATCCGCGAGGCGTTCCACCTCGACGCTCCCTTGTACATGCAGTATGCCTATTGGGTCCGTGACCTTGCATCCGGGGAACTGAAGTCGTTCAAGGACAGCCAACCCGTCCTGGGAAAAATCTGGCGCCGGTTTCTGAATTCCCTGCCGCTCTTTATCTGCGCCACGTTGCTGGTGTGGACCCTGGCGTTTCCCACCGGCATCCAGGCGGCGATCCATCGCGGCGCGGTGTATGACCGCACGACCACCTTTGCGGCCTACACGCTTATTTCCGTGCCGGGGTTCTTCTTGTCCTATATCGTGATTCTCTGGGTCGTGGATTTGTTCGGCGTGCCCGTAATCGGCTTGAAAACCTTCGGGATGGACGCGGCGCCTCCGCTCTTTCAGACAATGGACCGGGTCTGGCACCTGGTGATTCCGTCCCTCATGTCCGCCTTGGGCGGGATGGCGATTCTCTCACGGTACGTGCGCTCCCAGATGCTGGAAGTCGTGGGTCAGGATTACGTGCGCACGGCGCGGGCGAAAGGCGCGGAAGAGAACGTGGTGATCTACCGGCACGCGCTACGCAACGCCTTGTTGCCGTTTGTGACGATGTTCGGATTCTTGTTGCCGGGGCTCATCGGCGGCTCGGTCATTTTCGAGCAGATTTTCGCGTGGCCCGGATTGGGCCGGTTGGGCTATGAAGCCATTCTTGCAAGAGATTTCCCGGTGATCCTGACGTTGAACTTTATTGCCGCGGTGTTGACGTTGGCGGGAACCCTGCTCTCGGACATCCTGTACGCCGTCGTGGACCCGCGCATCAGAACAGGGTTACAAGGGGATGGATGAT
>JAJDZI010000037.1 GCA_022824735.1 Nitrospirales bacterium | reverse complement strand
CCTTGGTCGGTGAAGAAACAACCCTGGATCCTCGCGTACGCAAGGATGACAGAGGGGGGTCGGGGATGACAGAGGGAGAGGGTCGGGGATGACAACAAAGAGATTCCTCGCTTCGCTCAGAATGACAATTCTGGTGGGGCCAGCCCTTCATTCTGTCAACGAATGACTGAACACGTACAATCCTTGCACATGGCCGATCCAACGCAACACCTGACCGCTCTTAGATCCAAACTCCTGGAGATCCAACACCTCAAGAACGCCGCAGCCCTGTTGTCCTGGGATCAGGAAACCCACATGCCGGCCGGCGGAGGACAAGCCCGCGCCGAGCAACTGGCCACGCTCCAGACCCTGGCTCACGCCAAGTTCGTCGCCCCGGAGATCGAAGACCTCCTGTTGCATCTTGTCGATCCGGCAACGGGTTTGGCGAACGCCGACGGACTTGATGATGACTCAAAGGCCCTGCTCCGGGAAACCTGGCGGGACTTCAGCCGGGCCAGGAAACTGCCATCGGATTTCATCAACCGCCTGGAGCGCGAATGCTCCCTGGCCCAGCAAGTCTGGGTCGAGGCCCGCCGGCGCGATGACTTCCTGCACTATCTTCCCAACCTGCAAACGATCGTCACCTTGAAATTTGAAGAGATCGACTACCTGGGCTACGACGAGCATCCATACGACGCGCTCTTGGACACCTACGAACCCGGAGCCACCGTGTCTCAGCTCCAACCGCTGTTCGCCACGCTCCGACGCGGACTGCTTGAACTGCTGGCACACGTCCGGGAATGCGCTTCGCCGCCGGATGACCAGGTCCTGTTTCAACCCTACGACACACAGCAGCAACTCGCGTTCGGAGAACTGGTGCTCCGGAAGATGGGATACGACTTCAACCGGGGACGATTGGATCTCTCGGCTCACCCCTTTACCACGTCTTTCCACCCGACGGACGTACGCGTCACGACGCGCGTCTTCGAACAGGACCTGCCCTCATGCCTCTTCAGTTGTATCCATGAGGGAGGACATGGCCTCTACGACCAAGGCCTGGCCCAGGCACAGTACGGCACGCCTTTGGGCGAAGCGCTGTCTCTCGGCATTCATGAAAGCCAATCGCGGTTATGGGAAAACAACGTGGGGCGATCCAAAGCTTTTTGGACGCATTTCTTCCCCTTGCTGCAACAATACTTTCCGGCACAACTCGGGTCCGTATCCATGGATCGCTTCCATGCCGCCTTGAATACGGTGAAACCCTCCCTGATCCGGGTGGAAGCTGATGAAGTCACGTACAACCTGCACATCATGGTGCGTTTTGAAATAGAACTGGCCTTGATTGCACAACAGGTTGCGGCCAAGGACCTGCCCGGTCTATGGCGGGAAAAAATGCAGGAATACCTGGGGATCACTCCCGAACGGGACGCCGACGGCGTGATGCAGGACGTCCATTGGTCCATGGGAGCCTTGGGCTATTTTCCCACGTATACCCTGGGTAATCTCTATGCAGCCATGTTTTTTGAGCAGGCGCACCGGGACGTCCCCACCCTGGAGACCGACATCCAACGCGGTCACCTGCTGCCGCTCAAAGACTGGCTCAACCGCAACATCCACCAGTGCGGACGCCAATATTCGTCCAGCGACCTCCTGCGACGGATCACCGGCCGGCCGCTCAGCGTCGAACCGTTCCTCTCATATCTTCGCGCCAAAATTGGAGACGTGTACGGCTTCCAGCTTGCCTGGCACGCCTGAACAACTCCGCTCGCCTGACACCTGAACATACAACCTTGCGTCCCCGAGTAGACGGTTCATACCGTTTCTTGCAATCACGCGGTTGCGGCCTTCCGAAAAGAAAAAACGCAAAACCCTTATCAATCAACGCCCTTTGCGGGAAACGTCTTTTTCCGTCCTTTCCGGCACGTTCCTTGCTTGATGTAAAAACCGGAAATGTTCGACGCGATCTTTTCCACTCATCCTTTTTCCCAAGGAGGAACAGCCGTGAGAAACATTCATCAATTGAACCGGTCGCATTTCACGATCAGCATCATGGCGCTGATGCTCATCGTCAGCCTGTCAGGAATGGGATTTGCCGCTGACAGCAAGGTGGACATCAATACCGGCACAGCCAAAGAGCTTCAAAAATTGCCGGGAATCGGTCAAGGCCTGGCCAAGCGGATTATCGACTACCGCACCGCCAATGGGCCATTCAAGACCGTGGAAGACGTGGTAAAGGTCAAGGGCATCGGCAAGAAAATGTTTGTCAGGATGCAGGATCGCCTGACGGTCGGGAGTTCATCCCAGATCGCCGTATCAGAATAAGTGCCGTGCTTTGATGAAGCATCGTTGGGACGCCGAAGGGAGAACCGAGGAATGGCACCGGGTCGGACTAACCAGCCCGGCGCCGCTCCGCACCGTTTTTGTAGGATGAAATTTCCTCTCCCTTGATGGGAGAGGATTAAGGTGAGGGTGGTTTAAGCCGGGGAAGAAGGAGTCATGAGGGAAGCCTGTTATGAGCCCAATGCCTTATTCAGGAGGGCCAGGGTTTTGACAGGAACGGAAAAGTCTCCCGTGACTTCGATGCGGGATGGAACAAGCACGATGGAATGAAACGGAATATCCCGAACGCATAATTTTTCTTCGGGTCGATCGACCACGCTGATTTCAACGTCCTCCACGGATTTCGTGATTTCTCCCACGTCCTGAGGCCCATAGGTCTCCACGACGGATTGCAGAATTTCCACAACCTGTTCATTCGCCTCAACACCGGGGATTACCTCTTGCTCCAACAACGGAATACATGCTTCCGCGGAACCGACGACGTCAAAATTCTGCAGCCGTTCTTTCTTACGCAAGGCCAGCAAATCATTATCGAGGTCTTTGCTGAAGGCTCCGTAGGGAAACCGCATGAATTCGTAATGCAACCCGCGCACCCCCTTGCCGAGCATTTGCAATGCAGCCAGAAAAATCAGTTGGTGCACCTTCACGTCGCTGACCATGGAACAGTCCTGTTCCTGGGCCAAGTGAAGCCCATAGACCAGCAACGTCCGGTCAACCGTAATCTCTTGCGGTTTGCGCATAACAAGTGGCTCAGCAGGAGGCTGATCCTAACGGGGAACGCGCGCGCACCGCAAGGGGGAAAGGTCAATCAAATGCGTTCAGTCCTCATTTCCTTCCTGACCGGACTCTTTCTGATTCCGGTTCTTGTCCTTCTTTCCCTGCTACAAACCACCCACGCACAAACGACGCCGCCCTGTTCGCTGGAACGCGGTTCGGCAACGGTCTCCAGCAATGGCACCGCGCCGTCATTTACCCAGAGGGCCAACGGATCGGACGTCCGGATCACCTGCACCGGGCAGATCACCGGGACGGGCGTGACCGCGAACGAAATTTCAGTCGATACGGACGACAAGGCAGCCACCCTGTTCGGTCAGGATGACCAGGGCGCGGCTTACACCAAGGCGTCCCTGCATGCCCTTCTGTCCGATACGAGGTATCTGCTGTTCGACCTGGAAACACTTCATGCCGACAACACGGTAGTGGATTTCGGCGTTGAAGAGGCGGTCAGAGAGATTCTGCTGACCGGCAGCGGCACGAACGGGATCAAGGCCGTCAACCTGTCGAACGGCGACAATGACGGGAAGCTGGTGCTCCAGTCCTGGGCGACCATCGAGAACAGCGCCGCCGATGGCAGCGGCATTACCGTTGACGGCGGCACGAACGCTCCGTCCGTCGAGGTGCGGAATCATGGTGTCCTCAAGTTGAGTGAGGACGGGGGCACCGGCATTTCCGTCAACGCATCTACCGATGTGCATATCATCAATTCCGGCGATATCACTCTATCGGGTGGCATTTCCAGGGCAATCGCAACCGACAATCACGGAGGCGATCTTACAGTCGACATTACCGGGGGGACACTGACGGCCGGAGTGGCAGGGGCTGACGAGAACTCATCCGTTCTCGATCTATATAACTGGGGCACCGGCGGTATCGACGTTACCCTGTCGGGTGATTCGAAACTTGTTGCCCATGGCGGTCAAAGCAGTGGGGGGCATGGAATGATGGCGCAAGTCAGCGGTTCGAAGCCCTTGCGGGTCACGGTCCGCGACAGTGCCTCCCTGACTGCGTTGCCCGCACGGGACGGCACTGCCGGCATTGCGCTGTGGTTCAATATCAGCCGTGGCGAGCTGGACGTCGAAGGTCCGGGAGATGTTCCGTCGATCACCGGGGACATTCGGTTCATCGGGAAACACGACGACCTGTTCAAGCTGAACCGCGCCCGGGTCGATTCTCCGACGATCACGTTTGAAGAAGGCAACGACCGGATGGAAATGACCAACGGCGCGACGGTGAACGGTTCGATCGACTTCGGCGGCGGCAACGACCGGATGGAAATCAACGGCCACTCGACCATTAACGGCAATATCAATTTTGGTGACGGCGATGACCATATGCAGATCAATGACTGGGTGAACATCAATGGCCGGATGGAATTCGACCCCCTGTCCCCGGATTTTCCGCCCAGAACCCTGATCGACCCCAGGGACTCGCTGACCGTATCGGTGCCCCACTCCGCCCGCGTAGGCGACATCGACGGACTGGACACCCTACGCATCGAGCGGGGAAACCTGGTGATCGCGGGCCACATCAAGGTGCCGGAAGTCACGGTCCATGATTCGAGCCGGCTGGTGTTTGAGATTGGAACGTCGAAAAACGGTGATGGCAGTGGCGATGGCGTTTCGGTTTCCGATGTGGTACACGGTTCGCTGACCGCGGGGGAACTGAATTTCGGCAAAAAGCCCCATATCTTTGCGCAGATCAATGCGGAACTCACGGACGAGGTAGCTGAGGCGATCCGGGACGCGCTTCCGAGGATGCCCGACGACGTCCTTGAAGTCCCTCAAACAAGCGGTTTGCCGATTCTCAATGTGGCTCGCATCACCACCAATGACGGAACTCAGGCCACGGATGATCAAGGACAACCAATAACAGCCCGTCGAGAGCTTGACGAGGCCTTCGTAGAAGTCATGTCGGAGGGAGACACCGGCGGCGTGACGATGACTGGGCGCTTGAGCCTGTCCGACGGCGAGGTTCGATTCATTGATGACAAGACCGGCCGGATCGGCAGGGTGAGGATACCGACGGCGGGCACCCGGGTCGTCAGCCCATCTCCCGGCGGTAGCACGTCCTCTGGTGGTGGGACGACGCCTGGCGGTGGGACGCCCCCCGATGACGGAATGCCCCCCGATGACGGAATGCCTCCCGATGACGGAACACCTCCCAGTGACGGAACACCTCCCGGGGGCGAGACGCCTCCCAGCGACGGGACTCGGAATGCCTCTAATGGCAGGGGCAGTTCCGGGGACACGGCCCTCGGCATCGGGGCCGGCGTCGCGGGCGTCGGGCTGTTGGCCATTTTGGTGGGGGTGCTGGGCGATGACGCAGACCCCGCCGCGTCATGGACCGACGAGACGGTCCCCGCGTCCGACACCACGGCCGTCCGGGCGCAGGCGGCCCAAACCCGCTATGCCACCTTCGGACGCAGTGCCCTGCAGGCGACCGGGCCGCAGTATGGCTGGAATCTGTATCAGGCGGGCGCCTACTCGCTCAGTGCGGCGCTGGCGCCCACCACGTCCGTGGATCGCGGGCGGCAAGCCGGGTCCGCCTACGGGGGCATCTATGCGCTCAAGGGGGGCTGGCAAACCCCAGACCGTTTTGTGAAGTTCGGGCTGGCGTATGGCCAGTTTGCCGGCGATTCGGTCTATTATGATGGCGTCACCCGGAGCCGGTATTTGGGCAATGCGACGTTCCAGCTCACACAGGCGAACCTGGCGGTGGGACGGCGCTTTGCGGTGGCGGCCTTTGAGGTGCTGCCCTCGGCGTCGGTGTTTACGGGAACGATCAACCAATCGGCGTATACCGCGCAGAATGCGGTGATGACGGCGCAGATTCCGGCATTCCGGGAACGTTACGCGGGCACGAAGCTGGGACTGAGCTTCACCACGGCGGCCTGGCAGGAACTGGCCGGGATACGGATCAAGCCCCGGATGCAGTTCCAGGCAGTCCGGACTCGGGCGGGAGCGGGAAACCCGTTACAGATTCGGCAGGCGGACCGCTTGGGCGTCTTGAGTTTCTCGAATCCGACCCAGGTCCGGGGCATGCCGAGGGCGGTGAATACGCTGAGTCTGGGCGCGGAGCTTCAGCCCACGTGGCTACCGCACGGCGCCTGGCGGCTGGGGTATGCGGAAATGGCCGTGGACGGGGAGCGCGAACATGCCGCGTTCGTCGGCTATCGGATCCGGTTCTGAGGTTGCCCCAAGGCGGCGCCACGACTCAGCAGAGGCCTCCTCCTGCACCCCATGCAAACCAGACAGATTATGGGTAGTGCCTCAGTTTGAATTCTGCTCCTTCCCCCCGAGACTGCCCCCCCTTGCTGTCATCCCTGTATGTGTTCAGTAATTCGTTGACACACTTCATTCTCTCCCTCTGTCATCCTTGACCATGTAAGCTGGATCCCCGATTACAAATAGCCTGTCCTTGACGTTCTTAATCGAGGATCGGGGACTGATCCAGTGCCTTTGTTTTTTGTCGTTGTCGCTGCCGCATCCCTGCTCGGGGGCAGGGACATGCCTCATGGGGCGAGGGAGTCAAGACAAAGCAAAGGCACTGGATTCCCGCTTGACCCTTCAACCATATTCCGGTTTAATAGAACTCCTGTAGGCGCAGGAATTCATTTATGGCGAAGCCCACCAAAGAGCTTGATATTCTCAAGCAACACCTGACGAAAAACAGCCTGAAACTCACTCGTCAGCGTGAGAACATCCTCACCACCTTTTTGAAAATGGAACACGTGACGGCCGAACAGATGTACCGGCTGCTCTCCAAGAAAGACCCCCATATCGGCTTGGCTACGGTCTACCGCACGCTCAAACTCCTGTGCGATACCGGCCTCGCTCAAGAGCAACACTTCGGCAGTCAGACACAGTTCGACAACGTGGCCCATAAAGGGCATCACGACCATCTCATCTGCACGGTATGTGATAAAATCATAGAATTCGAGAATTGTCAGATAGAAGAGCTGCAGGAAGAAGTCGCCAGAAAAAACGGGTTCACCATTCGGACCCATAAACTCGAATTGTACGGGACTCCCGTGCAATTGCCGAACGGCGACTGCAAGAATTGCGGGCGAGACCTGGAAGCCATGACAAAGGGAAGACCCCGTTGAAACGAATCTTGTTTCTATCGCTCGTCGTCACGGCGGCCCTGAGTCTCCCTTCCGGGGGGTATGCCGATGACACTCTGGTCGTCTACTCCGGGCGGGCGGAACGGCTCATTCAACCGGTACTCGACGCGTTTCAAGCCGAATCCGGGATCGCCATTCAAATGCTCACGGCGGACAGCACGGCGTTGATCAACCGGCTTCAGATGGAAGAAGCCCGGACACCGGCTGACGTGCTCATCACCAATGACGCCGGCACCCTGGAACGCGCACGTGAATTGCAATTACTCCAACCCGCGGCCGTCCCCGTCGTCGAGAACGCCATTCCCAGCCGGTTCCGCGCGCCGGACAATAGTTGGATCGGGCTATCGGGTCGTATTTGGGTGATTGTCTATAACACCACCATGGTCAACCCGGACGACATCTCCTCCATCCTGGATCTCGCCGAACCACAGTGGAAAGACAAAATCGCGATCCCCAGCGCGGGCAGCGTCTATTTGCAGAGCGGCGTGTCGGTGATTCGGGCCGTGCAGGGGGATGAAGTCGCCACCGCCTTCCTGCGAGGCTTGAAGGATAATGCCGGCTCACTCGTCTATGGGAAAAACCGGCAAATCGTGGCAGCCGTGGCGCGCGGGGAAGTGGCCGCCGGGCCCGTCAATCATTATTATATCAACCGCCACCTGGCCAAACATCCGGATGCGCCGATTGCTTCGCTTCCCACGGATCAAGGAACGCAGGGCATGGGTGTGGTGCTCAATGCCGCGGGGGTCGGCGTCACCGCGCACACCAAACACCTGACACAGGCCCAGGCCCTGGTCCGGTTTCTCATCTCTCCCAAAGGGCAACGCATGTTCGCGGACGTCAACAAAGAATATCCTTTGAACCCGAACGTAACGGCTGCGCCCGAGTTGTTGCCGCTTCAGAACATTCAGGTGGCCGGCGTCCCGTTAAGCCGGTTGGCTCAACTCCGCGACCCCACGATGACCGTCATTGAAGAAGTTGGACTCCGCTAACCCTTTTCCTCCATTTCCATCGGTCCGTTTTCGTGCGCCTTCTCCGCTGGTCCTGCTCGGCTTTTGTCTGGCCGTGGCGCTCATGCTGCCGTTGCTCTACGTCGTCTTCTCGGCCATAACGGCGGACCCGGCCGTCTGGCGACGACTCTGGACCACGCGGGTTCCGGAACTGTTCCTCAACACGCTCTCCCTCTCCCTGGGCGTCGCCGTCATCAACCTGACCCTGGGCATCTCGCTCGCCTGGATCCTGACTCGCTATGCCTTTGCCGGATCGAAACTATGGGATTGGCTGTTGGTTCTGCCTTTGTCCATCCCCTCGTACGTCCTGGCTTATACCTATACGTACCTGTTGAAACGCGGAGGCACGCTGGAACACGTCTGGCAGACCATTACCGGACCGGAAGCCGTTGTCTTTTCGCCGTTCAGTTTCGCGGGCGCCGTGCTCGTGCTCGCCTTGAACACGTTTCCGTTCGTGTACCTGCTGGCCCGTTCGGCGTTCAAGAATTTCAACGTCTCCTTTGAAGAGGTGGCCCGCACGACCGGAGCCAATCGCGTGACCACGTTCTTCCGGGTGTCGCTGCCGCTCATCCGCCCATCGCTGATCGCCGGACTGTTCCTGGCGATTCTCTACGTCGCGTCCGATTTCGGCGCGGTGTCGCTGTTACGTTTTCAGACCTTCACTTACGCCGTGTACCAGCAAATGACCGGCCGCTTCGACAACACCGCCGCCGCCTGTTTGAGCCTGGTCCTCGTGGCCTGCGCGTTCGTCTTCCTGTTCGGGGAACGATGGTTCCGGCAGCGAAGCCGGTTTTACCAGACCACCGGCCGGTATCGAAAACCCGTGCCGCAACCCTGTGGTCCCTTCACGACCCTGCTGTTTACAGGCTATCTCCTGCTCGTGTTCGGAGCCGCATTCGGCCTGCCGGTGCTCCTGCTGGTTCAATGGACCGTCACGGCGGCATCAGCCGGTGACGTTTCTTCCCAGTTCTTCGGCTACGTGTGGAACAGTGTTTCCCTATCCGGGCTCACGGCCACCGCAGCCGTCCTTTGCGGGATTCCCCTCGCCTACCTGTCATGCCGGCGACGGACTTGGACAAGCGCCTTCTGCGTGCAGGGGGCATACACGGGCTACGTGCTGCCCGGACCGGTCGCCGCGCTCGCGATCCTGGTCCTGGTTTCACAAACCGTTCCCCAACTGTACGGCACGATCCTCGTCCTGCTCTTGGCGTACCTGGTTCATTTTCTGCCGGCGGCGTTGCAAGGTATGGAGTCCACGCTTCAGCAACTCACCCCGAATTTCGAGGAAGCGGCGCGAAGCCTGGGAGCGCGCTCCCTGCGTACGTTCTTTCAGGTGACCCTGCCATTGGTGCGGGGCGGATTTCTGAGTGCCTGGATCCTGGTCTTCGTCCAATGCATGAAGGAATTACCGGCCTCACTCCTGCTGCGGCCCGTGGGATTCGATACCCTGGCCGTCAGGATCTGGCTCGAAGCCAGTGAGGAACTGTACCAATTGGCCGCGCCTCCGGCCCTGCTGATCGTGGTCATTACCATTCCGGTCGTGTTACTATTGATGCGAAAAGATCAAACGTAACCGCGCCATTCTGTCATCCTTGTATGTGTTCAGTAATTTGTTGACACGTTTCATGGTCTCCTTCTGTCATCCTCGACATCTTTCATCGAGGATCCAGGGTCGTTTTCGTTGCGAACGGCGGAAAAAGAAAAGACTCTGGATTCTCGCGTTCGCAAGAATGACAGAAGGAGGGGCCGGGGATGACAGAGGGGAAGGATCGAGGATGACAGAGGGGAAACTGTCAACGCATTACTGAACACATACAGGAATGACCGATTGGGACTCTTTTCACACCAATGACTTCTCCCGACGATACGCCCATCGTACTCGAATTGCAGGACGTGACCTGCTCGTATGACACCGGTTCCCCGGCAGTGGAAGGGATTTCTTTTTCGGCGCGACAAGGCGACATCATTTGTTTGTTGGGACCGTCCGGTTGCGGGAAGACCACGACGCTTCGGGCCATCGCGGGATTTGAGCCGGTTGCATCCGGCGAAATCAGGTTGAACGGGAACGTTGTCTCGACGACGGGCCGGCACGTCCCGCCCGAACGGCGACGGGTCGGCATGGTGTTCCAGGACTATGCCCTCTTCCCCCACTTGACGGTATGGGATAACGTGGGCTTCGGGCTGGCATCCGCCACGGCGGACGACCGTCGCGGACGAGTCGATGAAATGCTGTCGCTCACCGGGCTTTCGGAATTGGCCGGGCGATACCCGCACGCGCTGTCCGGCGGTCAACAGCAACGTGCCGCATTGGCGCGCGCGCTTGCCCCCCAACCCGTGCTGCTGCTGTTGGACGAACCCTTCAGCAACCTGGACCCCGACACGACTCAACGTATGCGACTGGAACTCCTGCACCTGCTGAAATCCTCTCAAACAACCGCCGTGCTCGTGACGCATGATCATGAAGAGGCCTTTGCCATGGCCGACTACGTGGCCGTCCTGAACAGCGGGCAACTGGAACAATTCGCCACACCCGAAACCATTTACCATCTTCCGGTCTCGCCTTTTGTCGCGGAATTCGTAGGGCAGGCTGACTTCATTCCCGGAACCATTCGCGATTCCGCAATCGTGACGCAACTCGGAACGTTCCCGGTTCCTCCAGGTTACCGGGGCGGGCCTGACGTCTCGGTCATGATTCGACCGGATGACGTTCACGTCCGTGAAAACGGGAATGGAGATGGAACCGTGGAATCCCGTCAATTTCGCGGGTCGGAAGTCATCTATGGCATCCGCCTGGGATCCGGCGACGTCGTGCACAGCAGCGAAGCCTCGACCCGGTTCTTCCCGCTTGACGCGAAAGTGGACCTGGAAGTCATGGCCACTCATACGGTCGTATTCGCTCGGATTCACCCAGGACAGGCTTGCGGTCTGCACACCAAGAGGTGAAAATAGTACAGGTGGTCATCCTGAGCTTGTCCTGAGCGTAGCGAAGGACCTGCGAAGGATCTGCTTTTGCAGGCATTCGACGGGTGAAACAACGAGATTCCTCGCTTCGCTCGGAATGACAAATGGGGAGCATCGTTGATTATTTTCGTATCAAGCATGGACGAACTGACGAGCGCGCGTTCTTGTGTCACGCGAAACAAATCGTGATTCGCAATCCCGTCATTCACCGTTTATAATGGTGTCATGATTGACGTTGCGATATCGAAACGTCTTAACCCTTTTTTCATTCGATCGACTGAACATATGGAAGGAACCTTGATCAAGGAGGAACACCACCATGAGAATTCATGAATCACCTCGCTGGGTTTTACCCGTTTCCCTACTCGCCGTTTTTTTCCTGCTGGCTACCGGTCCGGCTCTTGCCGACCCACATGGCGCCATGCACGGACATTCAAAGGACATGCATGCGAGCGCAGGCGGTCATGGCGCGCACGGTTCCGGTCATCATGACGGGATGCATAAAAAACACGGCGGAGGCCACCATGGCATGCACTCCTCGGGACACGGCAAGCACGGCCATAAAGGGCACGGCGGCCATGGACACGGATCAGGCCATCACGGAAAGCATCAAAACGCAACGGAATTCATCAAGCATATCCTGAAATTCAAAGAAGGCATGAGCCTGACGGCCGAACAGGAACAGAAACTTCAGACCCTCAAGGTCGCCTACAAGAAAGACCGGATCAGCTTGAAGGCCGAAGTGGATTTGGCCAGTATTGATTTGCACCAGGTCCTGAAAAACGAGAAGGCGAACCTTGCCGACATTGAAGCGGAATTCAACAAGCTGCATGCCTTGAAAACGAAGCTATACATGGCTTCCATCAAAGCCAAGCGCGACGCCAAAGCCACGTTGTCCGAAGAACAACGAGCGCGGATGGACAAAATTCACGAACGCATCAAATCCCATGGCGGCAACATGGGGCATTCCGGCGACTATTCCAAGTACAAGAAAATGAAGAAAAGCATGAACCACGGAGCTGGCGGTCACATGCAGTAACCCGTTCCGGCACCACGCTCTTCATACCAAAGGGCCGCATTAAGCGGCCCTTTGGTTTCTCCTTACCCACCTACATTCCGTTCAACATTCAAAACAGCATTTTTACGACATACCTGCGCAATAATGATGCAATTCGATGATTAATGGAAACACAACTACATCAAAATGCATCAATTTTGATTTTCGACTGAAACGAATTGGATGACGGAATTGTATGTGTTCACTAATTCGTTGACAGAATGGAGGATCGGCCCACAAGAAGGGAGGGCGGACACCCGTTCGCTTTGCTCAGGGCATGCTCCAGTCCGCCTCTACTGAACCCCCCTGCCCCCCTTATCAGGGGGGAAAGAATCTGTCGTCCCCCTGATAAG
>JAJDZI010000033.1 GCA_022824735.1 Nitrospirales bacterium | reverse complement strand
TCCAAAATGTCAAGGAAAATCGTTCGTCTTCAATCCGCGATGCGCTGCTGGCCATCATGTCCTCCTGATGGGAATTATCAAGAACAGTTGTCAGGCTTCTCTCGGCCGCATGAGATGCGGCGGCTACACCTGCAGGGAGGCTGTATGCCCTAAGCCAAAACCGCAACGAAGCCGCAACGAAGTCAGGATTCCTCTCGTCTAACGACGATAGGGTAATTCATTTATGTATAATTGCCCTATTTCGCCAGCGTTTGTCAAGCCCGTGGATGAGGAGGTAGTGAGACGGTTCATGTGCTACAGAACCGGACATTTCTCTTTGCTATGAACCAGGGTCATTCCTGTATGTGTTCAGTAATTCGTTGACAATGTTCCCCCTCACCCCAGCCCTCTCCCACAAAGGGGCGAGGGGGGCATGGGATGGAATTTCCTCTCCCTTGATGGGAGAGGATGAAGGTGAGGGTGAGTAGGGGCAGGCCCCTGTGCCTGCCCTCCACAGCAAGGACAACCACAGGGGGTTGTCCCTACATGCTGTCAACGAATGAGCGAACATTTACAGGGATGACAGAGGGGGGGGCGATGTGCCCCATTTTCATCTCTTGGTGTGCGGGTCGCAAGCCTGGGCCTACATGGGGGATTCCTGCAAAAACAGGTTAAGGGTTGCTCTAAGGGGACCAAATCGTTAGAGTGGGGAATCCCCAATACCCTTTTTCGTTGTTTCAGCCATACGGTAGAGCCTCGACTCGACGGGAAAGGCTTTTTACTATCGAGGAGGTGGACCATGGGTAAAGAGCAGTTGTACGGTGATAACCCCATCGCCCAACGCAAAACTGACCAATACAAACGGGAATACGTCCATGGCTTTGTCCGAAAATGGGATGAACTCATCGACTGGGAGGCCCGCGCCAAGAGTGAAGGGGACTTTTTCATCAATATCCTGAAAGAACGCGGGGTGCGGCGTGTCCTGGACGTGGCCACGGGAACCGGATTTCACTCGGTCCGGCTCCTGAAGGCCGGGTTCGACGTGACCAGCGCGGACGGCAGCCCGGAAATGCTGGCTCAAGCCTTTGAAAACGCCAAACGCTCGGGTTTTATCATGAAGACCCTCCACGCCGACTGGCGGTGGCTCAGCCGGGATATTCACACCCAATATGATGCGGTCATTTGCCTGGGGAACTCCCTGACCCATTTGTTTTCGGAACAGGATCGCCGTAAAGCCCTGGCCGAATTCTATTCGGTGCTCAACCACGACGGCGTCCTGATCCTGGACCAGCGAAATTACGACGGCATCCTCGATAACGGATTCACCTCCAAACACGTCTATTATTATTGCGGGGATAACGTGAGCGCCGAGCCGGAATACGTGGATGAGGGCTTGGCCCGATTCCGGTACCGGTTCCCGGACGACTCGGAATATCACCTCAACATGTTCCCCCTGCGCAGGGATTACGTCAGGAAACTCATGGGAGAGGTGGGGTTTCAACAAGTCAAGACCTTTGCGGACTTTCAAGAGACCCACCGCGTCGAAGACCCTGATTTCTATATCCACATGGCGGAAAAACTGTACAAGAACGAGGAACGGTCCATTAAAGTTTCGGTGGAGTACTCTCAGCCCGTCGAAACCGCGAGAAGCTACTACAACAGCCATGATGCCGACCGGTTTTATGCCACCGTGTGGGGAGGCGAGGACATTCACGTCGGCCTCTATGAACACGACACGGATACCATTTTCGACGCCAGCCGCAAGACGGTCGAGAAAATGGCCTCCATGGTCAAGGACCTCGGGCCGGCGACCCGGGTATTGGATATCGGCTCCGGGTACGGCGGGTCCGCCCGGTACCTGGTCAAGCATCATGGATGCCAGGTGGGCTGTCTGAATTTGAGCGAAATGCAAAATGCCAGAAACCGCGAACTCAACGCCCAAGGGAAATACTCCCTGGTCATTAACGTGGTTGATGGAAGCTTTGAAGATATTCCCATGCCGGACGGTAGCGTGGACGTGGTGTGGTCGCAGGATGCCATTCTGCACAGCGGGAATCGCGAGAAGGTCTTCGAAGAAGTCAATCGGGTCCTCGCCCCGGGAGGGCAGTTCATTTTTACCGACCCGATGCAGAGTGACACCTGTCCGCAGGAAGCCTTGCAACCGATTCTCGACCGTATTCACCTCGACTCGCTGGGCTCAATTCCGCGCTACAAGGACATGCTGTTGGGGCTCGGGTTTAAAGAGCTTGCCATCGAGAACTACACGGAACAACTGAGCACTCATTACAGGCGGGTTCTGGAAGAAGTCCTGGCAAATCAATGGAGTTTGGTCAGGGTTTGCAGCGAGGACTACATCGAGCGGATGAAATCCGGTCTGCAACACTGGATCGACGGCGGGAAGGGCGGTCACCTCACCTGGGGGATTCTCCACTTCCAAAAGCCGTAATGCCGGGTTGGGGTGAGGGGTGCCCGCGCTGTTCCGGTCAATACCGTCAGCGCTCGATACGGTAGGGTTTGGCCGGCTTGGCGAAATCCCCGGAGGGCCCGAACCGGCCTTCTTCGCCGAGCACCTTATCCGGGTCGGTGTATTCGATATCCTTGACGCCCACGTGGGCATCGTCCTTGGGCGCTTCCCAGCCAAGTTTCTCAAGCGTTTCCACAACGGTCCTCTTTAACGCGCTCGACGCCGTCAGCCTGGTCGAGGCAAACGCCAACACCCGTTCGCTTTCTTTTTCCACCTTGGAGGCCTCGGGATCATGCAGAAACGCCACCAGCGGTTCCACGGCCGAGTCGCCGATCAGGACCAGCGACGAGGCGGCGTATTCCCGCAACACAATATCCTTTAACAGCAAGATCAGGTCCGGGATTATCTTCGGGTCCCGAAAATGGCCCAGCGCCGTGGCTGCGGCTTCCTTGATGAGTTGTTCTTCGCTGATGATGCACCCCGGAGTCGGCCTTCCCTGTTGAGCAATGCCCTTGCCTTTCAGGGCATCCAGCACGGGCGGCAAAGCCCGGGCGTCCCCGATCATGCCGAGTGAGGCAATCGCGTGACGCTTCACGGCTCCGTCCCGCATGGCGTCGACGAGCCCGTCAACGGCCAGGGGGTCCCCGATGATACCCAGGGCAATCGTGGCATCTTCACGAACCGCCCGGTCTTCATCCTTCAACGCCCGGATCAACGCCTCGACCACGCGCGCGTCCCTGGTCCACGCCCGCCCCATTTGATAGTCGGTCGTCATACCGCCCAGCGCCCGGACGCCATGACAGCGGACCACGAAATGCGGATCGTCCAGGGTTTCCAGGAGAGCGGGAATAGAGGCTTCGCCGATGTACACCAAGGCGGTGCCGGCGGTCTCCCGGACAATTTTGGAAGTGTCCTTGAACAGTTTGATCAAAGCCGGCACGGCTCGCGGGTCCCCGATCCGTCCCAGCGCCTCGGCCGCCGCGCTCTTCACGGCCCCGTCACGGTCACGACAGGCGATCATCAGCGGTTGAACGGCCTCGGCCTCCTTGAGCAACCCCAGGGTCTTCCCGGCCTGCTGCCGAACGCGCCACCGGTCATCTTTCAAACAGGGAATAAGTTTCGGGATGGTGCCGGTCCCTATGGAAGCCATGGCGGACACGGCCTCATCCTGCACTTCCATCATATTGTCGTTGAACAACGTGATGAGCGCGTCGATGGCCACGTCCCCGCCGATTTTGGCGAACGCCCACCCCACGTGTACCCGAACGGCCCAATAATCATCCTCCAGGGCCGTCGTGAGGGCTTCGAGGGTCGCCGGATCGCCCAACTCCGCGAGCGCCTTCGCGGCCTCTTCCCGCGTGGCGTCGTCAACGTCGTCTAACGCTTCGATCCAGTGCTCTACAGTCTGTGACATGGTTCAGGAATTGATGGCGCGTCTTACGGGGCGGAGGGATAATCGTAATCGCGTTCTTGCTTGTAGGGTTGCGTGTGGCTGCACCGGATCACGAGTTTGGCCGTCCCGAGCCCGTCCACGCATTGCGCCAAGGTTCGATCAAACTCCAACGTGCCTTCCAACGTCACCCGAAACGCGAAGTCGAACGTGAAGGTCCCGAAACGATACTCGCCCGGTTTCAACGTAATGTCCCGCGCATCGGTCGTCTTGTAGGACTCATAGGTAATGGGATCTTTGGTCCAGATCAACGGGGTCACGCCCGGCACGTGCCACCACGTTGGGGGATCAAGCGCCGTGGGATCGATCGTAATCGTATATTCGCGCGTGAGCGGATTCACGGCCTCCCGCGCCGCGCCGGCGTCGCCGGCCAGCACGACCCCGACGAGACTGCACGCCAGGATGCTATTGTTTACGAATCGGAGAAGGTGTAAGTTCGAACGTCTCATTGCCTGTTGTCCTTCGTTCGGGCCGCCTTTGAAAGATATCCGTCAATGCGCGACTTTCCCATTCGGTATGGGTTTCCAATCCGAGTGCTTCGAGTACCGTGGCCCCGACGTCCATGATATTCACGTGATCGGGAATGATGTGCCCAGGCTTCACGTTCACCCCCCAGGCAAGCCATGGAATCGCTGTTTGCTTGGGCGCCCCCATTTTCGCGTTCGAAGCTTTGGGGGAACCCGCTCCTTTCAAGCCCGTGACCATGATCATGGTTTTATCCAGAACCCCATATTTCCGGTAGAGATCCATCAGGTCCGCGACGGCCGTATCGACGTTTTTGAGAGCCTGGGCGTACTGCCGTGACTCCCATCCGCGTTTGCGTGCGACGTCCGCCGGCTCAGGGAGGTGGGCGACCAGGAGACCGGGTATCTTGAAGATACGGAAATTAAAACCGCCGGGGCTGGTCACTTTTCTCAGGTAATCATTGATATAGTCCACCAGGGTTGAGGGATTGCACTGGGGCTTGGCCTTCCCGCACGTTTGCAGGTCTACGTAAATCTCCGGTCTGGCCAATTGATAAAACCGCTCATCCATGATGAAGAGCGCCGTATCGATCCCGCCGGCAAGATCGAGATAATCGAACATGGTGGGAGAACGCAGAAACGACCGGGAAAAATCGTAGGTCTCCCATTCCTGGTTCACGCGGTGCTTCTTGACGGGCAGTCCCGTCAGGAGGCTGGCCATGGACGGAACCGTGTACGGAGACACCGATTGGGCTTTCCAGGTGACCGCCCCTTCCTGGGCGAGTTTTTGGAGAACCGGCATGGTCCCGTTTTGAATCACGTCATTGTCCACGCCCTCCAGGACAACCAGCAGGACGTGCTCGGCCTGGGCCGGGGTTGACGCCGCGAAAACCTGAGATTTTGCGGGAAAACCAAGGGTCAAAATCGCAAGGGCAGCAATTGTAATTTTTGCAAACATGGCTCCGGAATTCTTTTTTTCAGGGTTGTTGAAAATACAGGGTGAAACGCCAACCTACCACGCCGGTTTTTCCGTGGTCAACTACGGAAAAGGCTGTGTGCTAGCGTAGAAGAAGGTGCAGACGATACGGCAAGGGCGGTGGCTTCTGACAAGTCCTTGAGTTGTCAGTGCGGAGTATAGGATAATTCTGGTCAGTCCCCTGAAGGAAGACCAACAAAAGGACGAATCATACCTCAAGTTCAGGGATGGGGGTTTAGTTGAAGAAATGAATCGTTAAGAGGCAACCACATGGCTACGACCGCGAAAGAAGCCGCACGGAAAATCATTGAACATCTGCCCGACCAAGCCACATGGAATGACATCATGTATGAGCTGTACGTCAGACAAAAGATGGAGGAAGGATTAGCAGATATTGAAGCAGGTCGCACAATTCCGCACGAAGTGCTGAAGGCTGAGCTTCTCGACAATGCGGATTAGATGGTCACACCGTGCCAGGGTTGATCTGCGGGATATCAAAGATTACATCGCCAAAGATTCCCCTTCCCATGCCAGACAGGTTGCCGAAAAGATCATCACTGCCACCGAGAGACTGATCGACCATCCCAAGCTCGGCCGTAAGGTCCCTGAAGCAGAGCAAGACCACATCCGGGAACTTATCTTCCAAAACTATCGAATCATCTACCTGATCCGTCCCGACCATCTCTCTATCGTGACCGTTATCCACGGTAATCGTGATTTAACGCAAGGGGAAACGAAACCGTGGGAGACGATTTAGCAGAAGCGAGTTCTCTCACAATCCGGATTCCAGCTTATGCCACAGGCCAATAATTTTCTGCATGCCAAGTATTCCCGTTCGGATCCGGGGGACCGGGCCCGGTACCTGTCGTTTGAACCCGGGGCTCCGCCTTTTTCCCCTGCCTGGCGCGATGCGCTCGGACTGCTGGGCGCGCGCATGTGGGACGCAGGGGTCCGGGCGATCCTCCTGGTGTATGGCTCGTATTTGGGAGCCGACCTCTTCGGGTCGGGACGGCTCGATGAAGTCGGCGGTCTCAAGCGAGGCTACTCCCGCGGCATCCCGGGACTGGAGTCTCTCCTTGCGGCCCTCCGTCCCAATGACTATCAACGCTCGTCGCAAGATCCCTCCTGCCAACCCCCTTTTGCCAATGACGACGCCGGCAAAACGAAGCTGGACAACCTTCTCCAAGACAAAGGAAACTTTTCCGAAGAGTACGTCAAAGGCCTCCGGGACGGCCTCTCTCAATCTCACGCGATGCCGTTCACGGTCCAACGACACCTGTGGTCTTCCAGGCACCATCACCCCGGTCGAATGGAAGGCGCGTTGGCTCTCCTGCATGAACTCAGCCTCCTCAAAACCGATAAAGATTTACAGGCCGATGATCGGATATTAATTGTGGCCCATGGGCACGCCGGGCAGTTGCCGGCGCTGCTTTCCAATTTGATGGCTCCGGGGGATTCGTCGGTTCGGGAAACCGTATTTGAAACCCTGGCCTATTTTTATGAGCAACAGGAGGCCCCATCCGCAGCCGTTCAACATTTGCAGGAACTGGACCGCTTGTTGGCCGAGAACCAATTGGCAGCCTGGCCCTCCCTGGACGTGGTGACGCTCGGCACGCCCATCCGCTACGGCTGGGACACGGATGGTCCGGGCAAACTTCTCCACGTCGTCAACCATCGCCCGATCCGGCAGGACGGGAAACGATGGCTGGCCAAAATGGAGTTGCCCCAAGTCGTGATGGAAATGCCCATGGCGTCCGGCGGCGACTACGTCCACCAGCTTGCCGTCGCCGGCACCGATGCCGTCCCCGCTTTACCATGGGAAGTGGAACTGGATCAGGCTTTGCGTGAAAATCTGGAGCCGTATGACGGATTTGAACGGTGGCTGGAATGCGCTCGTCGCGTGACCCGTTGTCCCAACGACGGCCAGTGCCTGCTGATCGATTACCACGACGCAACCGGGGGCGAGCCTGATGAACACCTCTATGGCCATGCCTGCTACACGCGGCTCGACACCCTGCTGTTCCAGACCGGCCACATCGTGGAAACACTCTACGGCGCCTGAACCCCCTTCCGGCTTTTCGGTCTCGTTTCCCGAAAAAACCCTTTGATTCCCATAAAATATTTATGCTATTCGTTTCCAGTTTGCCGGAACCGTCAGCTTTCATACGGCCATAAGGCATCAAGTTGGATCATGATTATCGGTGTTCCCAAAGAGACCTATCCCGGAGAACAGCGGGTCGCCCTGATCCCCGCCACCCTCCCGTCTTTGAAAAAGGAAGGGATGGACGTGCAGATCGAAACGGGAGCAGGGGCCGCGTCCGGCTATCCTGATGACGCCTATGTGGACAAGGGGGGCACCATTGTCTCTTCCCGGGCGCAACTCTTTGAAGCCGCGCAAATTATTGCCCAGGTCCGGCTGTTGGGGGCAAATCCCGAACAGGGCAAAACCGACCTGCCCCTGATGCAACCCGATCAACTTATTGTCGGCATGGCCGATGCCCTTGCCAATCCCCACGGCGTCCGGGAATTGACGACGCGGCGGGTCCGGGCCTTTGCCATGGAGTTGATGCCGCGTATCACCCGCGCCCAAAGCATGGACGTCCTCTCGTCCATGGGCACCGTGTCGGGATACAAGGCCGTGCTGCTGGCCGCCAATGCGCTGCCGAAGATGGCGCCGATGCTGATGACGGCAGCCGGAACCGTGGCCCCGGCCAAAATCTTTGTCATCGGAGCCGGCGTGGCCGGATTACAGGCGGTTTCCATGGCGCGGCGGCTTGGCGCCGCAGTCGAGGCGTATGACGTGCGACCTTCCGTCAAGGAGCAGGTCCTGAGTCTCGGGGCCAAGTTTGTAGACCTGCCGCTGGATACCCAGGACGCCGAAGACAAGGGAGGATACGCCAAAGCGCAGGATGAAACGTTTTATCAACGCCAGCGTGAACTGCTGACCAAGGTGGTCGCCGCGAGCGACGTGGTGATCAGCACCGCCACGGTGCCGGGGAAAAAAGCGCCTGTCCTGATTACGGCCGATATGGTGGCGGGCATGACTCCCGGTTCGGTCATTATCGACTTGGCGGCCGAACGAGGCGGGAATTGCGAATTGACCCAAGCCAATCAGACGGTGGTGGTCCATGGAGTCACGATTATCGGAACGGAAAATTTGCCTTCCCTGGTTCCGTATCACGCCAGCCAAATGTACAGCAAAAACATTGCCACGTTCCTGCTGCACCTGGTGAAAAAAGGCGAACTCAAGATTGACCGGGAAGACGAAATCACCAAGGGAATCCTCCTCACGTGTGACGGCGACGTGGTTCATCCTCAAATCCGTGACCTGTTGGGAACTCCCGGCGGCGGGGGAGAGGAGCAATAAGCCATGGAGTTGCTGATTTCCGGTATTACGATTTTCGTCCTGGCCATCTTCGTGGGTTTTGAAATCATCACCAAGATTCCTCCCACCCTGCATACCCCGCTCATGTCCGGGGCCAATGCCATCTCAGGCATCACGCTCGTCGGCGCCATTCTCTCGGCAGGCAGCCAACAAACGCTGGTGACGACCGTGCTCGGAGGACTCGCCGTTGTCTTTGCGACCATTAACGTGGTCGGCGGCTTTATGGTGACCAACCGCATGCTGGAAATGTTCAAAAAGAAATCATGACCGCTTTACTCATCAATGGCGGGTACCTCATTGCCGCCGTGCTCTTTATCTTTGGGCTGAAAGGCCTGACGCACCCGCGCACCGCCGTTCGGGGTAACCTGCTCGGGTCGTGCGGCATGCTGCTGGCCATCGTGATTACGCTCGCGGACCGAAACATCGTCAGCTATGAAGTCATCCTCATCGGGATTGTCATCGGTGCGGCCATAGGTGCCGTCCTGGCCGTCAAGATCGAAATGACGTCCATGCCGGAACTCGTGGCGTTGTTCAACGGGTTTGGCGGTATTGCCTCGGTCCTGGTAGCCGGAGCCGCCCTGATAGAAGGTACCCTCGGCGGCGGAACCCCTTTCATGCAGGTCTCCGTGGCCATTGCGGCCTCCGGACTGATCGGAGCCGTCACGTTCTGGGGCAGCCTGGTGGCCTTTGGAAAACTCAAGGGCCTTATCAATGAAAATGCCGTCCTGTTTACGGGTCAACAAGTCATTAACGCGGCATTGGCGATTCTTGCCCTCGCGTTAAGCGCAGGGGTGCTGATGGACCCCGCCAACATCCTTCTCTACTGGCTGTTGGTGGCCGTGGCTTCCCTCCTGGGCGTCCTGCTGGTGATTCCGATCGGTGGGGCCGACATGCCGGTCGTGGTCGCGCTCCTGAATTCCTACTCGGGATTGGCGGCGGCCGCCACGGGGTTTGTCCTGTCCAATAACGTCCTGATCATTACCGGATCCCTGGTGGGCGCTTCGGGATTGATCCTGACCCAAATCATGTGTAAAGCCATGAACCGGTCCCTGACCAACGTCCTGTTCGGCGTCCTGGCTCCCACGGGCGGAGGGGCGACCGCGGACGAAGTCTATGCCGGCCGGGTCAAAGCCGCCTCGCCGGAAGAGGTCGCACTCCTCTTCGACGCGGCTCGCAGGGTGGCCATTGTCCCGGGGTACGGCATGGCCGTCTCGCAAGCCCAACACCCCGTGGCCAACCTCGCCTCCCTCCTCAACGAACGCGGCATCGAGGTGGAATACGCCGTGCATCCCGTGGCCGGTCGGATGCCGGGGCACATGAACGTCCTGTTGGCCGAAGCCGACGTTCCGTATGAAGCCCTCAAGGATATGGATGACATCAATCCCTACATCGATCAGATCGACGTGGCCCTGATCATCGGCGCGAATGACGTGGTCAATCCCCTGGCCAGAACCGATCCCACGAGTGCCATTGCCGGGATGCCGATCATCGACGTGGACAAAGCCAAAACCGTAGTGATTATCAAACGGAGTCTCAGCCCCGGATTTGCCGGAATCCCGAACCCCCTGTTTGCATTGGACAATTCCCTCATGTTGTTCGGCGACGGGAAAAAGATGGTCCTGGACATTATCGCCGCGCTCAAAGATAGCTGAGATAGAAATTTATAACTCATTGAATTTATGATATTTTTTCGCATCATACTGTCTCTCGGAGGCAAACTTGTCTCTTGCGAAAAAAGTATGCTACGTTAGTCCGCAAGCCTGAAACGAGGGACAATGGAAATCAAGGTCGTCAACAACAACGTCGAGAAAGCGCTTCGGGTTGCGAAGAAAAAACTCGCAGCCGATGGTCTGTTTCGTGAGTTGAAGCGCCGGCGTTTTTACGAAAAGCCGAGCGTGAAGCGGAAAGCCAAAGAGCGGGAAGCTGCCCGGCGACGACAAAAATGGTTGGCGAAGCGCGCGTTTCGTTAATTCGCACCGCCTCGTGATCTTCTCATCTTTTCCCGTTCAACGCCCCACCATCCTCAATGCGTGATTCCGATATTCACGCAGTCGTCTCTCAAGTCAAGAACACCATTCGCCTCTGGAAGGAGCCCGTGCTTGGCGTCGTCGCCCGGGAAACCCGCGACCCCTTCCGCATCCTGATTGCCTGTCTCCTGAGCCTCCGGACCAAGGATCAAACCACGGCCGATGCCAGTCAACGGTTGTTCCGGTTAGCCGACACGCCGGAGTCCATGCGCGCACTGCCCTTGAAAACCATTGAAAAAGCCATCTATCCGGTCGGATTCTACAAAAACAAGGCCAACCAGATTCGGGCAATTTGCCAAAGCCTGCTTCGGGACTTCGGGGGACGGGTTCCGGATACCATCGAAGAACTCCTGACGCTGAAAGGCGTCGGCCGCAAGACGGCCAACCTGGTGGTGACCGTCGGCTATCGAAAGCCCGGGATCTGCGTGGATATCCACGTACACCGGATCAGCAACCGGTGGGGCTACGTTCAAACCAGGACCCCCGAGGAAACCGAACGCGCGCTTCGACACAAACTTCCCGCACAATACTGGATCACGTTCAATGACTGGCTGGTTCCCTTCGGGCAACACCTCTGTCGACCCGTTTCGCCGTTTTGCAGCCAGTGCCCGGTCAGCCGATACTGCAAGAGAGTCGGCGTACGAACCTCCCGGTAGGTCTTGCGAGTGCTTGATCCCGTTTCTGGACAGTGGACGTAGTATGCTGTAAGATCTTCTGCTAGGCTCGAGGCTCGGGGCTGATTTGGTTTAGGCCCGATTATAAATCTGGAAACGGCAACCGATGTTCGGCAATTCATTTCTCCAAGAATCTGCAAGCAGCAGGAATAAATTTCAGCAACTCGACCACCTTCTGAGGGTCACGGCGCCTCACGAACGCATGATCCTGACCGGCATCGGCTTGGTCATGCTGGTACTCATGGCATGGGTGCTATTCGGTAGCATCGTCCATAGCGTGACGGTCGAGGGCATCCTGTTCGAGCCCGGAGTTCGCCACGAACTGGTCTCCGGCGAGCCAGGATATCTCAAGGCATATCTTGTTGTTCCAGGAGATCACGTCGAAGTCGGAGACCCGATTGCCCGGCAAAGTGTGCCGGAACTGGATGGCGAAACGGCAGCTTTGCGCGACCGGGTAAAAATGCTCAAGTCGGAACTCCGGCAGATTCACAGGGAGGGAAGTGACTTGCCTGCGTTGTTGGCCGCGGCCCAAGTGGCATTGTTGCAGATGGAAGCCCGGCGCTCCGCGAGGGAATTGATCGTCAGCCCGGTCGCCGGTGAGGTCACCACCTTGCTGTCTGCCCCCGGCGAATATCTGCCGGCCGGCGGCGCGGTCGCACAACTCCGTGAAACGAAAGACCAGCCGCTTCAGGCGGTGCTGCAGGTCTCCCTGCGTACGGCGAAACGCATCCAACCCGGTATGCGGGCGTCAATCGAGATCATGACGCCCGATGATGCACAGCAACGGTTCGACGGCGAGGTCTCTTCCGTGACCCCCGGACCGTTGCCCAACTGGTTGGCGACGCAACGGCTCCCGGTTCCGGACGCGACTCACCGAGTCGACGTTATCCTCCACCACGCACCAGACCTTTCCCTGCCGGCCGTCACTCCGTGTCGCGTTCGAATCGTGCTTGGGCAACAATCGTTAACGGCCCTCTTCGGCTTCTGACGGTCCTGAATGTTCTCAACCACCCGGAGAGAATCCGCGCCATCGAGGAAGACCCCTTGAAAGAACGAGCCAAGCAACGCGTTACCACTCCACTCCTGCTGCAGACGCATGCTACCGAGTGCGGCGCTGCATCCCTTGGCAGCGTGCTCGCCTACTTTGGGCGCTGGGTGCCGCTCATCGAACTGCGCGGCAAGTGCGAGGTCAGTCGCGACGGGTCCACCGCCGCCGGCATCTCGCGGGCCGCCAAACACTATGGCCTTGAGTGTAGAGGCCTGAATGTACCCCTCCGCCAACTCAAGGCTCTGCCGCTTCCGCTTATTTTGTTCTGGGAGTTCAACCACTTTCTCGTCCTGGAAGGCTATGATCGAAAATCCTTCTATCTCAACGACCCGGCCACGGGGCGCCGCAAACTTTCCGCGGAAGAGTTCGAACCGAGCTTTTCGGGAATTGCTTTACAATTCAAGCCTGGCCCGGAGTTCCAGCAGGGAGGCGTCCGCCCCAACCTCCTGGAACGTATCCTGTTTTGGCTTCGCGACTCCTGGGGAACACTGGCGTATGCGTTCGGATGTGGCCTGATGCTGGCCGTGCTGGCCCTCATCACGCCGGCCGTCATGGGTATATTCGTCGATCGCGTGCTGGGAGAACAGGAGCCTTGGGGGGTGCTCCTGGCCGAAGTTTTGGCTGCCGCCGCTATCCTGGTTTACGGACTCACCTGGCTGAAGCAGTGGTGTCCCCATCGCCTGGCCATCAGGATTTCCATTATCGCCGGCAATCGTTGCCTGTCGAAATTGCTCTGGCTGCCGATAGAATATTTCAACCACCGGCTTGTCGGCGAACTGACTGACCGGGTGTTGTCGATCGACAAGATTGCCAAGGGCTTGTCGGAACATTTTCTCGGCGTGCTCATCGAAATCACGATGAGCGTGGTCTTTCTGGCGGTCATGGTGGCGTACGATCCGACGCTGGCGCTGATCGTCCTGGGCCTGGCAGTCCTGAACGGGCTGATCATGCGCGTGATCACCCGCATCCAGACCGACCAAAGCCAGGCATGGCGACGCGAGCAGGGGTTGCTGGTCGGTGTCGGCATGCTCATGATGAATCAGGCGAATCGCCTGCGGATGAACGCCGAGGAGAGCCGCTTTTTCTCGCGCTGGAGCGGCCATCAAGCCAGGGAACTGGCCGCACGTCAGCGATTCTCCGAACTCAGCCACTTCAACGAGGCCATGCCGAACCTCTTCATGATTTTGGGCCACAGTGCCGTCTTGACCTTCGGGGCAACCCAAGTCATGACCGGCGAGTTGACGCTGGGCGCGCTGGTGGCGTTCTATCTCGTGGCCGCCATGTTCCTGGAGCCCGTCGGGCGATTTGTCGGACTCGCGAACAATCGTCAAGTGCTTGAGACGAACATGCAGCGTTTGGACGACATCATGGATATCCGCGAAGACCCAAGGTTGTCGCGTCGTCATGAAGCAACCAAGGCTATCGCAACGTTCGATGGGCGACTACGGCTGACCGGCCATGTGGACCTGCGCGGCGTGACCTTCGGGTACAATCGTGGCCGGCCGCCGTTGCTCGAGAATTTCAGTTTGACCATCAAACCGGGACAGCGGATCGCGGTGGTCGGTCCGAGCGGTTCCGGAAAATCGACGCTCTCGCGCCTGGTCTCAGGCCTCTATCAGCCCTGGTCGGGCGAAATCCTGTTCGATGGACGTCCGGGGCATGAGATTCCCGTAGAAGTACTCTCCCGTTCCCTGTCGCTTGTGGACCAGCATTCTATCCTCTTCTCCGCCACCGTACGGGAAAACATCACGCTATGGAATCCCTCCATTCCGGATGATGACGTGGTGAATGCGGCCCGGGATGCCTGCATCCATGATGAAATTCTCAACAGGCCCCTCGGGTATGCGACGCGGGTTGTGGAAGACGGAGGCAATTTCAGCGGAGGCCAGCGGCAACGGCTGGAGATCGCCCGGGCACTGGTCGGCAACCCGACGGTGCTCGTTCTGGATGAAGCGTCGAGCGCGCTCGACGCCGCGACCGAAAAGTACATCGACGAAGCCTTGAGACGTCGTGGGTGCAGTTGCCTGATCATCGCGCACAGGCTCAGCACGGTCCGTGATTGCGACGAGATCATTGTTCTCGACAAGGGAGTAGAAGCGCAACGCGGCACCCATGACGAACTGGTGAAGGACAAAACCGGGTTATACTACCGGCTCGTCCGGGAAGGCTAATTGATGATCACTCCGGAACGCCGCTCGCTAGCCGGCCTCGCCGTTGAATCGGGAGCGCCCGTGCCTTGTGCCGGCAATCTGCCCTTGACGATGGATGATCCGCAATTCGTTTGGTTCATCGAGAAGGGCACCGTCGACCTGTTTCTGGTCGAGCACCGGGATGGGGAGGAACAAGCGCCCCCCCAGCACCTGATGCGAGCTGACCCAGGTCGCCTCCTGCTCGGTATCGCACCCCAGGCGGAAAATACGACTCTCAGTCTGATCGCGAAGGGGTTCCCCGACACCGTCCTGCGGCGCCTGCCGGTCGCCAGCCTGGCTGTGGTTGGGAACGCGGAATTGGCAGAACACGTCGACGCATGGCTCATGAACGTGTCCTCCATGCTGTCACGAGACGTCCGGCCCCGGCCACGACCGGACGTACTCGTTGATCCCGGACAGGTCACGGCAGGACAGACTGGCACACTTTCAGCACAGCGAGAAGTGGTGTGGGTGTCAGAGGTGCCGCCGGGGGCAGGATTGTTCATGGACCTGATCGAGACAGCAGAGAGCAAAGAGGAAACCGTGCGTGCCATACCCCTCACGCCGGTCAGTTGGCTGACACTGACGGAAGAGGTACCGTTCTCCGCCAAGTCCTCCGGGACGCTCGCCGCAGAGAACCTGTTGCTGCCCGCCCTGGCATACTTCCACTCCGTGGCGCTCTCCCTGGAGCGACTCAACCGCCGCCTGGCAGTCGTGGACCAGGCAAACCTGGAGCGGGCGCGAACAACCAACCGCCGCAACGATGAAGAAGACGCCCGGCGCCGGCTGTTCAACCTGTACGGCTTGTTGGAACCGGAAGAAGCCGGCGGGAGCAACGCGGCGCTGCTCGAGGTCCTGCAGATTATCGGTCGCCATGAGAAAATTGACTTCAAATGGCCCGCCAAGACGGACGTGGCCGATGCCAGGACGACTCTCAGCGACGTGCTGGATGCGTCCGCTGTACGCGGCCGCCAGGTGCAGCTCAATCAAGCGGACAAGTGGTGGATCGGTGACAGCGGTACGATGTTGGCGTTTCGGAAAGACGATGGACAGCCGGTTGCGTTGTTGCCCGGTTTGCTGGGACGCTACCTGGAAGTGGATGCCTCCGGCTGCAAGACCAGGGTCACACCGGAACGCGCCCAATCACTCCGTCCCGAAGCCTGGCTATTCTATCAATCGCTGCCGTCCGTCGTCGCCGGGCCGTGCGACCTGTTCCGGCTCGCCACAAAGAGGACGACTGTCGACTTCGTACGCTTCGGATTGACCGGGCTGTTGGGTGGTGTGATCATGTTGCTGCCTGCCGTGGTGGCCGGGTTCATCCTCAACGAGGTGATCCCCACCGGCGCAACCAGCCTGTTGTACGCGGCAACCGCGGCACTTGCGGCATTAGCCTTGATCCGGGCACTGCTGCACGTCCTCCAGGGAACGGCCCTGATGCGTCTCGAAGGAAAGGCCACGTCACGAGTCGAAGCCGCGTTTTGGGATCGTCTGCTCCGGCTCCCCCTGAGCTGCCTTAATCGCTATTCGGCCGGTGACCTCACCATGCGCGGGATGACGTTCCAGAATTTTCGCGACACCGTGCAGGGCGTGGTCGCCAACGCCGTGCTGTCGATCGCTTTCCTGTCGCCCGCGTTCGTGCTCATTTGTTTCTATGATGCCAGGCTGGGTGCCATCACCGCCTTCTTCGGTCTCCTGTCCATCGTTGTGACCATCATCCTCGGCCTGGGCCAGATATCGCCTCAAGGCCGGGCGATCCGGACGATCCATCGTCTCGCGGGGCGGCTGTTCCAACTCATCAATGGCATTTCCCAGTTGCGCGTCGACGGCGCGGAAGGGTCGGCGTTTGCGGTCTGGGCACGGGACTATCGTGAACAGAAACTCGCGGAGTTGCAACGAGGGACCTTCGAGACGCATTTGCAGGCATTCGGTACGGCACTCCCGCTTCTTGGCGGAGCAATCCTGATCCTGGCAATCACGGTTCCGGGTCACGTGACCATCACGGCGGGAGACTTTTTCGTCATCTTTCTCTTGTTCATGTTGTTCCTGACGGGGATAGCCCGCCTGGGTGCATCGTTCAGCACCGTTGCCGCCATCATGCCGGCCCTGGAACAGATCAGGCCGTTTCTCTCCGAGCCCCCGGAAATCAGCGTCGAAGGAGAACCCGTGGGAACCCTGGGCGGCGAAATCGTATTCGACCACGTCAGTTTCCGGTACCATCACGATGGTCCGTTGAGCCTGGACGACGTCTCCTTACATGCTCGTCCCGGGGAGTTCATTGCCATTGCCGGTGAGTCGGGGGCCGGCAAAAGCACGCTCTTCCGGCTTGCACTCGGGTTGGACCAGCCGGCAGGTGGAGCCGTCTACTATGACGGGCGCGATCTTAAGCACCTCAATGTCAAGCAAGTGCGCCGGCAGGTCGGCACGGTTCCGCAGACGGTACAACTCCATCCACAAGACCTGTGGGACAACATCATTGGAGATTACGAAGGAGCGACTGCCAAGGATGCGTGGCACGCAGCCAAGCTCGCGGCCGTCGACCGCGATATCGCGGCCATGCCGATGGGGATGTTCACGAACGTAGGCGACAGCGCCAACGTCACGTCCGGAGGCGAAGGCCAGCGCATCACGATCGCCCGCGCGTTGATCCGCAATCCCCGGATCCTGCTGCTCGACGAAGCCACAAATTGGCTCGACAATGAGAGTCAGTCCAAAATCATGGCCAATCTCGCGGGTTTGTCATCGACGCGGATCATCATTGCCCACCGCCTATCGACGCTACGCCAAGCGGATCGCATCTACGTGATGCAGGCCGGCAAGGTGGTTCAGGAAGGAAAATTCTCTGAACTGGTGGCCACCGAAGGCGTCTTCCGGGATCTTGTCAGCCGTCAAATGGCTTGACCGATCAAATTCGGTTTAGGAACCTCTGGTTTCATGCATGATACATCAGAGGTTCCTTTACACGAACAGGGTCGTCTCGGCACCGGCTGCCAGTGAAAGGATGGCGGGAAGTCCCATGACTTCATCCACCTGTTCGGCCACGGTTTCCGCGTCGACGCCCATGTATTCCAAGCCGGCGCTGCACGCGATGAGACGGAACGTTCCCACCTTCTTCGCCTCTTCAAACATTTCCGAAATCAGGGGAACCTTGCGCTCGGCAAGTAAGCGGGCTACGTCATCATGGTAGCGTTGATACTCCGGCGGAAAATCGACGTCATCGAGCTTCCCTTCGGCGAGTTTGCGAATGGTCCAGAACAACAGCACGACCACGACGTCTTTTCCCATGGCCGAAGCCGTGAGGGCCAGGGTCGCCACCTGGTGCAATTTGTCATAGGTGGCGTTATGAGCGTAGATGATAAAACGGGGAGGGGCACTCACCTGAAACACCTTTTGAGACTGGGGTCCGTCTGCCCGTGGGGCAGAACCTCATGACGAACGAGTGGGTTGAATGAGTTGTTGACCTGTCGCCTTGGAAGCGGGCCGGTCGTCGCTTTCAAACATCAGACAACATTTCAACCGGCCGCAGACCCCGATGCGATGCGCGTCATTTGACCACGCCGCTTCACGACGGGACAACTTGAGATTCACCGGTTTAAAGTCCGTGAGAAACCGCGCGCAACAGAGGACAAGCCCACAGGTATCGACTCCGCTCAGACGACGAGCTTCATCCCGGCTGGAAATTTGCCGCATTTCAATCCAGCAATTGAACTCCCGCGCCAAATCCTTGACCAGTTGCCGAAAATCAACGCGGGATTCCGCGGTGTAGCTGAACGTCATGGCGCGCCGCCGAAGCGACCCGTACACTTCGACCAGCTTCATCTGCAAACCCAGCGCCTGGGCCCGCTCCCGACAGAACGCGATGCCGGAGGAGGACAATTCTTTCTGGCGGGCAATGGCGGTTTCGTCTTCCGGTGTCGCTTTCCGCAGGATGCCCCGCATCACCCGCATGGGAGGAAGAAACGGTTGAGAATGCGGCGGGGAAAAGACGGTGCCGTAGGTCGTATCGTTGTCCAGGTCCAGGAGCACGTGGTCTCCGGCTTGCAGGGTGGGATCGGTCGTCCGGGCCGTTTTGACCTCACCATGGTCCCGAATTTTCAGTCCAACAACCGTGACCCATTCAGGAAACGACTCTTCCTGATCAACTTCGGGTACGGGAAGGGATTGATCGGTCATCACACGTCCTCCCGTCGCAAAAAAAGCACTTACTCCTATCACATTAGCGGTTGAACAGCAAGAAGGTGTATGGGCCGTTGCCGGGTTGTTTCCAACGTGCTACGTTCGACCGATGGACGGGTTTTTCGCGCGCGCATTTTCACGACGGTCGCGGAGATTCCGGTGCCTCACCTGGGGCCATTTCTCAATCGGCTCGAGTGGCCTGGGCCGGTTCCGACAGTACTCGGGTTCCTGTCCGGAATGCACGATGTATCCGATCGCTTCATGATGGCATTCGATGTCACGGAGGATGGTGCCCTGCTGCGACTGGGACTCGAAATGTATCCCACGTCCGCCGACGGCGCCGATTATCGCGCCCTGCTCTCGACCTGGCTCACGACGACGAAGACCCACTGGCGCGGCCTGACGGACCGTCTGGCCGACATGGAATTGTGCTTGCCGGCGAAGGCCGAAGGGCTTCTGTCCTGGCCGAAGCGCCACAACGCTTCGGCCGGCAGACGCACACCCCGGCACGCCGGGTTCACAAAGACGCTGTCCGAGACGAAAAAGGGCGCTTCCGGAAAGACCGGCAGCCGCCTCATCCTTTCACCTCACGGTCACGCCTACCAATAACCTGTTCCCGTCCCAAAACCCCCGGAGACATCGCGCAGTTCATGGTCGGAAATACGCCCGCCCACGGGTGGCAGAACCATATGAAAATCGCTGGCGCTCTCTTCATGCACGTGGACGGTGAAGCCCTCCGGGAGCGTCAACCCGGTAGCCTCTTTGATCGCGCTCCTCGGATCCTGCAGGAGCTTGGCGCGGAATGCTTCGTCCTCGTCTGCCTTGGCCCGAATCTTGGACTCGACTTCGGATGCTGTCTGCATAATTAACCCTCCCTTCGAAAAACAAGGCCCCTGCGTACGACCTACCACAGCAGGCCTCATCTTGTAAGTAAAACTGAATCAGCCGAGCGTATATCAACCGCTACCGCCTGTCAATGCACTGTATGGGTCGGTAGTGCCTCAGTTTGAATTCTGCTCCTGGCGCCGGGGTCGGGCGGGCCGGGGGGGGGGTGGGGGTGTGGGGGGGGGTGTGTGGGGGGGGGGGGGGGGGGGGGGGGGGGTATAGGGTAGGGTAGTAGTCTTGGTGGACATGCAACCATGTATGGATGCTCTCGTTTGGATATTTGACTGAATTAATTGAAACATAAATAAAATAGTATTATGCACACAGGAAAATACCAGA